>CAINLJ010000001.1 GCA_903850335.1 uncultured Bacteroidia bacterium
AATCAGGAGCTCCTCTTCCAAAATGATGAGAAAACCCTCCGCGCAGACGAATTGATCATTGCCAATATTGAACTCTTAGTCCAGAATGATAAAAAAGAAAAAAGGGCAGATGAATTATTCATCGCGAACAAGCTGGTTTCTTCTCAGCGCGACCGTTTGGAAGAGATTGCCAGCCTGGTGCCTGGTGTTGTATTTCAATATCGCTTGCGCCCCGATGGAAGCCATTGTTTCCCCTATGCCAGTGAAGCCATCCGAAATATCTACCGGGTAGCTCCCGAAGATGTTATCGAAGATGCAGCTAAAGTATTTGCAAATCTGCACCCCGATGATCATGACGATGTAGTTGATTCCCTTCATGCTTCGGCAAAAAAATTAACTCCCTGGCAACAGGAGTACAGAGTTAAATTTAAGGATGGTACGACACATTCACTTTTTGGAAATGCACTTCCCAGACTGGAGGAGGATGGGTCGGTGCTTTGGCATGGATTAATAACCGACATTACCAAACGTAAGCAGATTGAAAATTCTTTACGCGAAAGTGAAGAGAAATACCGCATTCTGACAGAAAATTCAGATGACCTTGTCATGCGATTTGATAAGGATTTTAAACATTTATATGCAAGTCCTTCAGCCATTGAATATTTAGGCATTGATGCTGTCGATTTTATCGGTAAAACGCATCATGATCTTGGATTTCCAAAGGAACAATATGAATATTGGGAACGCAAAATTGGAAGTGTATTTTTATTGAAAAAGGCTTCAAAAGAAGTTGCACTCGTACAGGTGAATGAAAGAATTATTTACTTTGACTGGCATTTGATCCCCGAATTTGATGCGGTTGGAAACGTCTTGTCAGTACTTAGTTATTCAAAAGATATCACAGAAATAATAAATGCGAAGAATGTACTAAGTGAAAGTGAAGGGAAATACCGAAATCTTTACGAGTCCCTGAAAGACAGTGTGATAACATCTGATTTGGAAGGTCATATTCTCGATTGTAATCTGGCCACCCTCCATATGCTTGGATATACGAAGGAGGAGATGAAGAACCTGACTTATCAGCAATTTACTCCGGCTAAATGGCAAGCCTTAGAGGATCAAATCGTAAAAAAACAAATTACTACCAGGGGCTATTCCGATGAATATGAAAAGGAGTATATCCGTAAGGATGGTTTGGTGATCCCTGTCTCACTTCGTTCATGGCTTATCAAAGACCAGGATGGTAATCCTTCAGGATTTTGGGCCATAATCAGAGATATTACATTACGCAAAAGCATAGAAGAGAAGCTGCAATCAAAATCCTCGTTGCTTGAAGCGCAGCTAAATGCCACAGTGGAAGGAATACTGGTAGTTGATAAACAAAATATTAGGCTGCTTATTAATCAGCAACTTGTTGATTTGTTGGATGTTCCATCTCATATATTGGAAGTGAAGGATGATTCATTGTTACTAAATTATATTGTTGGATTAACTACAAATCCCGGATTATTCCTTGAAAAAGTAAATTATCTCAATTCTCATCCTGATGAAAAAAGCTATGATGAGATT
>CAINLJ010000002.1 GCA_903850335.1 uncultured Bacteroidia bacterium
GTGTAAACCTTTTGGAAGATCTCCCTTAAATCCGGGGCCGGTCACAACATATTCCTGTGCCGAGGTTCCGGTTGTCCGCTTTCCAAAAGACGCAAATACATTTGTCCATGCGTCATAAAGAGGCACAACATAATATCTATCCTTAGAGTCGGGAATTGATAAAACTACCGGTTCATTACTCAGATCAAGAAAAGCACTGGAATAATAGGTGTCATTGTTGGGCCTGACCACCGTACGAAAAGTATGATCAGGAAATCTGTGGTTATGATAAAACTTATTCGTTACTCCTTTCGAAGCCAACCGTGTAAGATCTGTATATACCAAAGGCAATCCATAAATAAACCCTTCCTGAGCAATCGAAAGTGCTTCATTATCGCTAATTTTAACTATCCGGTTTGTACAACGATAGGCAGAAATTAACAGAATGAAAGTTGACAGAAATCCGATTATTAACTTTTTCATCTTGATCTTAATTTGAACTTATACTTAAGTATTAATCTATTTACTTGTTATTGAAGACTTAACAGGTACCCTGAATTTTGTAATATCGATTTCTTCAACTGCTTTTTCGCTATGAGGAGTTCCATTTGGAACCCAATTGTAGGGTACTGGTTGTGCCCTGAATACCCAGTTTGTATAGATGGTTTGTGTTCCACCTAAAGGGGCATTTGTAAAATAAGGACTTACATATTCCCAAACAATTTCACCAGATGGTGTAATCTGGAATATCCTTCCATTCATCCCCTCATCAATCAGCGTATTCCCATTTGGCAAACGTCTGGCACTCGAGATAAATGAACTGTAGAAATCCCACACAGGCTGATTTGAATCCAGTGCCGAGTACTGCCAGACAATTTCTTTCGTAACCGGGTTTATTTCAAGAATACGTGAACCACTCTGAGTACTGATATGAGTTGGTGGATAGCCTGACGGACCTTCATTATCAAAAACTAATAGATTTCCTTCACCCGGCAATCCTTTGGGAATAATATGTGCATCATGTTGACCACTTGTCTGGTCGACAGGACGAGGAATTTTAGTACTAAGATTAGGACGCAGGGCTGCCTTTGAAAAGTTGGATATTGTGCTCTTTGACAGGTTTTCCTGTGTAAAGTCAGGGCCAATTCTCCATACAATTTTACCGTTCTTTTTTTCAATGATTGCTATAAAGCTTGCCTCGCGCGAATCGATCACAATATTATCGGGATCAAAACGTTTATCTCCTCCATCAAACCATTTATTTGGTCCGATTGGCTGCATGTCGTTAATAGTCAGAAATCCATGGCCTTTACTTACACCTTCATAGGATGCCTGAAGTAACTTCAGCCCTTCAGCAGATATTCCGAATTCTTTGAGATGTTCTCCGGCATTCCAGCTCCAGACTGTTTTTCCCTCAGGAGTGATCTCTGAAATTGATTGATCATCAATGGGTTTTGAACTTACCCCCGCTACCACATGATCCAAGGTTTTAACAATCAATGTATTTCCATTAGGTAACCTGTTCCAGTCGTGGTTTTGACGGGCCTCACTTCCAGGTGTATCCTTTCCCCACTGCCACACGATTTTTCCTTCCCAGTCAAGCTCGCCGATGATCTTATTATGAAATATTCCACTCCATACGCCTTCTCCATTTTTCAATTGGACTAAGACATGACCTAATTCCCCTTTTGTAATTTGAGGATTGAGAAGTTCGCTTGGAAAACCAATATATGGCCAGGAGTGCACTTCATTGCCATTCATGTCAATCAGGTGAGTTTTACCATCTGGTGA
>CAINLJ010000003.1 GCA_903850335.1 uncultured Bacteroidia bacterium
AGAAAGCCATACCCACTGGTAACATTTTCATTACCCACTATGGGTAGAATTTATAGATAGTAAACAATCCGGCTATACTTTTTACCTCTAGCTATCCGCGAAGGATTACCAAAATTAAACGAACAGACCTGAGTAGTTACCAAAATGAAACATTTTTGAGTGTTATTGAAAATCTAAACAGATCAAGGGCTAAATTACAAATGGCAGATCATAGAGACATTGAATTGCGCCTTTTATCACCCTATGACTTAATTAATACAAATCATAATTTCATAGTTGGTATTATTCTTACTACTAAACGAGGTGGAATTCCTCCAAAACATAATACACAAACCGGTGCTACTGGTCCATTAGGTTTAGACCCGGATGAAGGTCTTGGATACGCTAATGTTTTTCTCTATGAGCCAGATCGTAATTTATTGCTTTATGAATTTAATAAAAACGGAACATACCTTAACCAATTTATTGATTTCGTAAAAATAAAAGGTCAACAGTTGTTAGATATAAATTTAATTCCGGGAACATTACCCTCAATGATTTCCGTTGATTTAAATCCATTGCTTAAAACTGAAGCTTACGAACGAATGCTTTCCATTGGAAATTATAGAGTATTGGAGATCTCAATCGCAAATCCCACTGAATTTATGGAGTATGTAGATCACGGTTCAGAAAATGGGCAATCACTTCTTGAACTTACAAGCCCTTCAAGATTACTAAATTCACCAAAATTCAAAGCAACATATTCATGTGGCCACTTAATTACATCAAGCTTAAACGCGGGGGCATTTAGGCGAATAATTGATGCTTTAAGATATGGCATGACAACACGTCATGGGAAGAATATAGAAAAAATCAAGTTAAGAGGTTATTATCAGGACCCAGAGTTAGGAACAGTTTTACAACCTATTGACCTTTTAGCTGATAGATATATTAAACAATTTAATTTGCCGGAGCCGAATGAATTAATCGATTTCCAGGAAGGACAACGACGTGAAGAAATTGTATCTTTGTACAGATCTTGTTTACATGAACTATCAAGATTAATTTAGTCAAAATGTTTAAAAGTTGGATCCTAAAATATTTTGAGAAATATGGTAGCTTTATTGGTGGTTTTTTAACTGCTTGGATATTGCATATAATAAATTTCAACCCAAATCACATGGATATTTTTGCAGATAAGCTGTTCAATTTCGGACTATTTACATTTGGATTATGCTTGACTCTATTTGCAATTATACATCAAGGAGACAATGAAAAATTACGCGAGCTAAAGAAATATGGAAGTATTAATAGGGTAAATTCATTTTGCTTTCGAATAATTGTTGAAGCGTTAAGTCTATGTGTTGTTAGTTTTTATATCCTGAATCAGGACAAAACCCAAATTTCTCATTTTGACGTACTCGTATTATCCTGGTTTATTTTGATTTTAATTATTGATACTTCAATTTTCCTGAAGATCTTCTATCAAATTTTCCATTATAAGATTTAATTTACCTAAATTAAATTCCATATCCTTCATCGATAATCTCATTTTTCGATTTTAACAGATCAATCACCTGACGATTTAGTTTATCAACAATGGCCGGATCACGATCTATATATGTATCGGTAACCGTTTTTTTGGTATGTCCTAACGATTGACCAATATCATCGTCGCTTGCGCTTAATTGGTTTGAGGCAATTGTACTCCACGTATGTCGGGCGGAATACGACGTAATTCCGGGAACGATAAGATTAAGACCCCTGTTTACCTGCTGAATCATACGAAGCGTGGAAGTATGCTTTTCAGATAAATTCAACAGCCTGGTTCCTCCTATCAATTTTTGAATGAGTTCAGCCGCCTCCGGCTCAATCTTAATTGAGTAAGGCCGGTGTGTTTTGGCTCTGGCGAATTCTACGCGGCCTTCATTGATTGTTTCTAATTGGTATAGATCGGTAAGATTGGTTCCGATCAGGTAAAATGAGAGCATAAATACATTCCGTGCGTGGTCGATCATTTTTACAGAGGTTTCGAAATCACGGATTTTTATCAAAGTTTCAATACTAATCGCCCTTTTTTGCGTTTTGGCTCCTTTGAATTTAAAGCGCCTAAATGGGTATGATTCGAGTGGGATAACATTATTATCAATTGCGTCATTAATGACTGCTCTGATGTTTCGAAAATGGATTGAACTGGCATTCGGCTTTAATCCTTTTGCTTTCATTTCATCCTGAAACTTGGATAACCACCCGGCATTAATGTCCGAAAACATAATCGGCCTTCGTAATTCATACTTCTCAATTTTAGCCTGGGTGGCCCGATAAATGTTTCCAGTTCGCTCGTTGATCGCGGTTTTTGCAGCAACGATCTTTTTAAAGTAGGCAATAAAATCGGTTTTTTCCGTTTTTTCAGTCAAATATTCGACGATGCGATTGATATGCATATCATCGTAATTAATTCCCAGGAGTTTTTTTTGATACTCCAGGCATTTGCTGTCGAGCTCAACTTGCAGATACTTATATCCGGGATATTTTGGCGATAATATTCCATTTGACATAAATTCCGGATGTATGTAAAAGTCGGTCGAAATATACCTGGTGCCATAATTGTGGGAAATGCGAATTTTGATATTACATTTACCTGACTTATTTACCTCTGTTTTTTTTAGGGCCGGAGTGATTATCATAGTGGTTGTTTTGTCGTGAGAATATCGTAAGAATACCACCCAAAAATAACCATAATACCGGTATTTTGCAACATAAAACCAAGATAAAAGCATAAAATCAGAGAGTTAGAAAAATCTAACTCTCTGATTATCTGTGGAGCTGCGGGGAGTCGAACCCCGGTCCAAACGAGGAAGCAATACGCTTTCTACATGCTTATCCAAGATTTAATTTTCGAATAATGACTGGATCAAGGCCACCGATCATCACCTTATCTCCTTTATTTCATCGACTTAACGGAGCATTTAGCCGACTATTTCCGATATTACTGCACCTCCGTACCAGGCCGCTTCGGATCTACAGCACCCGGGAGATGTCCCACTCCAGCATCTAATGCCGGATTAGCGTAATCTACTTGATTCGATTAAGCGGCAAGAGCAAAATTATTTTCGC
>CAINLJ010000004.1 GCA_903850335.1 uncultured Bacteroidia bacterium
ATTTATTATACTAAGGTAATTCAGAAGTTTATTTATTAAGTTGTTTCAACGCGTTTAAATTTGCTCCGATAGTTTCTTCAATTTCCTTGTCGGTATGGACATAAGAGACAAAAAGACATTCAAACTGGGAAGGTGCAATGTAAATTCCGCTTTCAAGTGTCAATTTGAAAAAAGCTGCGTATGTTTCAGTATCCGATTTCATTGCTTCATGGAGTGAAGTTACCTGTGGTTCATTTGTGAAAAACAAAGTCATCATCGATCCGACTCTGTTTATTACTCCTTTAACTCCCGTTTCTGCAAGATTTTTTCTGAAGCCAGCTTCAAGCTTTGCTGCTTTACGTTCAAGTTCAGAATAGAAATCTGTTGTATCTTTCATCATCGTAAGCATTGCAATTCCCGAAGCCATTGCCAGTGGATTGCCTGATAATGTACCTGCTTGATATACAGGGCCCATTGGAGCAAGCATATCCATAATCTCTTTGCGTCCTCCATATGCACCTACAGGAAGTCCGCCACCAATAATCTTACCCAGAGTTGTCAGGTCAGGTTTAATCCCATAATACTCCTGAGCACCTCCTTTTGCAAGCCGGAAACCGGTGATAACTTCGTCAAAAATCAGAAGTGAACCATTTTCTGCGGTAATATCCCTTAATCCCTGAAGAAACCCTTCTGAGGGAGGCACGCAACCCATATTCCCGGAAACTGGTTCAACGATAATTGCCGCTATCTCTTCCCCTTTTTCCCGGAATATTGCTTTCACAGATTCGAGGTTATTGTATTCAGCAATTACTGTGTCTCTTGCAGTACCTATTGTAACGCCGGGACTATTTGGCAATCCGAGGGTAATGGCTCCGGACCCTGCCTGGATTAAAAAGCTATCACCATGACCATGGTAATTACCAGCAAACTTTAGAATTATTTCACGTGCGGTATAACCACGTGCCAACCGTATTGCACTCATGGTTGCCTCAGTTCCGGACGAGACCATACGAACCTTTTCAATGGATGGAACCATTTCGATGATCAGCTCCGCCATCCTGGTTTCATATTCTGTCGGGGCTCCATAGCTTGTCCCCTTTTGAGCCGCTTCGCTGATTGCTTCAAGAATGGTATCATGAGCATGACCGAAAATTAGTGGACCCCAGGAAGCCAGAAAATCTATATATTGGTTTCCATCAATGTCTGTAAGGATTGATCCTTTTGCTTTTTGAATAAATACAGGATTTAGGTTGACACTCTTAAACGCTCTTACCGGCGAATTTACTCCTCCTGGAATAACTTCCTGCGCTTTTTTAAAGGCGTCTACACTTTTTATGAATTGCATCCTTTTACTTTTTGATATGGTGTGAATTTCTTTTGTTTTCGTCTTCGTGCCCTGGAAGCTTGAAAATACAACCACTGAGGCACGAAAGCACAAAGTTCCGCGAAGACTTAAAATATTATTTTCCGTTCAGAATATTTGCGGCTTCGACAGCATGGTAGGTGATTATAATATCGGCTCCTGCTCTTTTGATTGAGGTAAGAACTTCCATCATCACTCTCGGGCCGTCAATCCAACCTCTTTCAGCAGCTGCTTTTAGCATCGAAAATTCCCCGCTTACGTTATAGGCTGCAACAGGCATTTTAAATTCTGTTTTTACTCTGTATATCACATCCAGGTAACTTAGTGCCGGTTTTACCATCACAATATCAGCACCTTCGATAATGTCCTGTTCAACTTCACGAATTGCTTCATTCGAATTTGCAGGGTTCATCTGGTAGGTTGCGCGATTACCAAATTTCGGAGCACTTTCTGCGGCTTCCCTGAACGGCCCATAAAAGCCGGACGCATATTTAGCAGAATAGGCCATTATTGGAATCTTATTGTATCCGTTGGCATCAAGCTGAGTGCGTATTTCACCTACCCGTCCATCCATCATGTCGCTGGGGGCAATCATATCAGCTCCTGCCTCGGCAAGGGAAACAGATTGTCTGGCAAGTGTTTTGAGAGTCATATCGTTATCTACGTCCCCATCGATGATTGTGCCGCAATGACCGTGGGTTGTGTATTCGCAATTGCAAACGTCGGCAATTAGATATAGCCCGGGAACTTCTTTCTTGAGTGCACGAATTGCCTGTTGTACAATGCCATTATGTTCGCAGGCTACACTACCATCCTCATCTTTATGCGGAGGAATTCCAAAAAGTAAGACTGCCTTTACTCCCGATGCAATGACTTTTTTGCTCTCTTCGACAAGCAAATCAACTGATAACTGGTAATTCCCGGGCATCGAACTGATCGGATTTTTAACATTCGATCCTGAAACTACAAATAATGGCATCACAAAATCATCCACCGAAAGTTTTGTCTCTGTGACCATTTGCCTTAACACACCATTGTATCTTAATCTTCTTAATCTTGTAACAGGGAATGCCATATTTTTTATATTTTATAATTGATAATATTCGATGATTGAATCTCTGATCCCTTCTGCATTTGATTTTTTAGCAGTGAAAAGTGGCTCAAGGCCTTCTCTTTGAATTGCCTTTGTAGTAACACTGCCAATACTTGCCAGTTTTAAGCCGGCTGGAAGGACTTTTCCATAAAACGAACAGAAGTTATTGAAAGTTGAAGGACTTGTAAACAATATCAGATCATACTGGTCATTATTAATGAGTTCCATTATCTGATTGTCAGCCTTATCAGGTTTCACAGTTTGATAAACATTGATGCGGTGTACCTTATTTTTATCCGACAGGAAGTTTTGAAGGGTATCATCAGCCAGGTTTCCAAGAGAAAGAAGTATATTCAGATTCTCAGGATTATAACGGGAGATAAACTGATTAACAAATTCTTCCGCTGTATTTTCGGGACTGATAAATGTTGGGGCATATCCATAATATTCCAGTTCAAGACCCGTTTTGACTCCTATTACTGCCAGCTTAAGTGCTTTGGGTATTTCGGTGCTTCCTTTAATATCGATTAGCTTTTTGAAGAAATTTACAACTCCGTTTTTACTCGTGAAGAATACCCAATCATATTGATCCAGATTATTAAGTTTTTCTTCCAGCTCAGGACCTGAGCCTGAAGGGACGATTTCGATCATAGGTAATTCCAGTGTTTTTGCACCGGCAGATTTTAAAATCTCAGGCAATGTATCACCTGGATCCAAGGCTCTTGTCGAAATGATAACTTTATCCTTTAAGACGGCCGCATTTTGCATATTTAACAAATTTCCGGCTCTAATCTCACTTAGAATGCCCTCTCCACCCCGGTTATAAATACTTTTTGCAAGTCTTGCCGAGATATATACAGCTTCACTGACGTGACCCTCTGCCGAATCTTTTATATATGTATTCCCGTCGATACTGGAGATAAATCCTGTGATCTTAAATTTGTCACCCTCTATTTCAGTATAACTACCCACAGGTATCTGACATCCTCCTTCAAGTGTTCCCAGGAATGCCCTTTCAGACTCAGTTGCCAGTAAAGACATTGGATGATTGATCTTTCCAACCAGATTTTCGATCTCCGTATCATTTTCCCTGATCTCTACTGCAATTGCTCCCTGACTACAGGCAGGAATCATAACTTCAGGATCAAAGAGTTCTGAAATATATTCACCCATTTCAAGACGTTGTAATCCGGCACCGGCCATAACCATTACATCACAATATCCCTCCTGCATCTTCCGTATCCGCGTGTTAACGTTTCCGCGAATCTCAATAATTTTAAAGTCCTTATTGATTCTTAGAAGTTGCGCTTTTCGCCTGAGGCTGGAGGTAGCTATGACATCATTCTCCGTCAGATCCTTGATCTTTCGTCCATCCGCACTGATTAATGCATCCCGGATATCACCACGTTTTAAAACAGCCCCTAATTTTGCACCTTCAGGGAACCGGGTAGGCAAATCTTTTAGGCTATGAACGGCCATGTCAATATCATTATTGAACAATGCAGTTTCCATTTCTTTGGTAAACAGCCCTTTATCTCCAATTTTGGATAAGGCAACATCAAGAATCTGATCACCCTTTGTTTTTATGATCTCAATGATAAATGCAGTTTCCGGGAATTGTTTCTGAAGCTCTTCCTGAACAAGAAAAGCCTGGTACAACGCTAGTTTACTTCCTCGTGTACCAATCTTTATGGTTTTATTGGTCATTAATTGAATTCAAATAATTTATTAAGCATCGAAATGTATTCCTCTTGTCTCCCATTATTGGTAACTGATTTTACATTTTCGATCATTAGGCCAATAAATTTTTTAGTGATTATCTCTCCGTATGCAACGGCTTTCTCATGGTCATCATCCTTCTGGTTCTTAAGGTAGCCATCAAGCATCGTTTTATTGACCTCTTGAAAACGACTCGAAATATTCTGAAAAGTAGGAACTAAAACCTGAATTGAGTGCCATTGTGAAAATTCGGCAACTGATTCTTCAATTATCAATTCAGCATGGGTAATTTCCCCTTTTCTTCGCTCCAGGTTATCCCCTATGACTTCATTTAAGGCATCAATATCGTAGACATGAACATTAGGAATACTTCCTACACCAACAGCAACATTACGGGGAACCGAAAGATCAATAAAAAAAAGCGGTTCGTTATTTCGTTCTACCATTGCTTTTCTTACCATTTCCTCAGTAAACAGTGGTTTCTTCGATGCTGTGGAAGAAATTACGATATCGTTGGAAACCAGAAGATCTTCAAGCTGGTCAAAATTTGCTACTTTACATTGATATTTTTCAGCAAGTTCACAAGCTTTCTCCTGCGTCCTGTTAACAACTGTAAACTGATTGCAATCTTTTTTTAGGAGGTTAAGCATTGTGAGTTCACTTGTCTGACCTGCACCAACCACAAGTACAGGGTGGGAGCAAAGATTCTGAAGTTTTCTTCCGGCAAGTTCAACTCCCACATAGCTGATAGAAACTGCGCCCTTATTGAGTGCCGTATTGGTCCTAATCTCTTTACCAGTCTTTAAGGCTTCATTAAAAAGTTTGTAAAGTACTGAACTGCAATGCTGATTATTCTGACTGATATTGAATGCATCCTTAATCTGGCCTACAATCTGATATTCTCCCAAAGCCATTGAATCAAGTCCCGAAACAACGCGGAATAAATGCTTTACCGCATCTTCATTTCTCATCTGATAAAAATGTGCCTTAACTTCAGAAGAAACTTTACGGTATTCAATTAGTGTATTGCCAATTATATCAAAATCGGCAGAGTGTCTATCCTTAAGTTCAAAGTAAATTTCGGTCCGGTTGCATGTGGAGACTACGATAGCACCAAGCACGCCCCTGGCCTTAATCAACGGAACAAATCTTTTGATATCTTCTTCGCAAAATACAAATTTCTCCCTGATCTCTATTGGAGCCGATTTATGATTTAATCCAAATAATCCTATCATCCTACTTTGCTTTCATGATTATTACATTGCAATTTTAGAAACAGAATCTGAAGCAAATCTGTAGTATTTTGGCAAAATCGATAGAATTGGAGAGCATTTTACCTTTTGCAGGATTATTTATTATTATTCCACATAGCCTGTTGAACAGGCTGGCTCTTTCAATATCGGAATATCAGTGCGCAATTTTGTTGTATAATTTGCTAATATATTGAATGATAATATTATATGTTTATAGACATTACCTGGGTTTTAAACTCTGACGGGAACAGACTTCAAAGTCTCCAAATTCTCAGTCGTCTATTTATATTTATTCTATATCATAGTATTTGAGACTAAAAACACTTCCGTCAACAGAGTCATTGGAAAAGTTGATTTGAAACGTTTCATTCTGCATCAGGGTCAAGACAATCTGTTAAATAATCCATACATTTGTATTGTACTTAACAGATTATTGAATCAACCGTAATAAATCAATTGAATTATGGCAGAAAATGACAAGGGATTTAGTTTCAAACGTCTGTTTTTCAGGGACGCTGAATTTGTTGAACCGCAAGCTTATACTCCGGTACAGGAACATAAAAGTAACGTGAACCTGGATGGTTATACTTTAAATCCGGTCACACTTTCACCCGTAGGTGGCAAGGAACAACCACTTCTTGAAGATTTTGTCCAGCGACTTCAAAACCTGATCAACCAGAACAACCAGCCAGGTTTTGATTTCCTCGATTTTACAGAATCGCTGTTTGAAGAGAAGCAAAATCCTACTCCTGAAGTTTACAAAACAGTTTTCCGCATAGCTCAGAAAATGGATAAATCACTCTCTCCTGCCCGTTTGATTGAAAGTGCTGCTTTTTATAAAGATTTGGTGCAACACACAGTCGAAAACGAGATAAGCAAAGGAGAGGCTAAAAAACAGGGATTGCTGTCTGAAAAAGATAATGAAAAGAATAATCTTGACAAAAGCCTCAAAGAGACACGGTCTAAAATCCAGGAACTTACAAGACAGATCCAGGAACTTCAAAATCAGGATCTTGCACTGAGTAATCAGGTAATGGCTATCGACCAGAAATATGGCAGCCAGTTTATCGATATTGACAGGAAAATAAATGCAATCCAAAGTGCCAAGGAACAGGTTCTTGTGAGTATTGTGGATATTGAAGCAGGAATTAAATCAAATCTATCTTAAAATAAAGCTATGGAAATGGAAACAAAAACGGTTACCCAATTGCCCATCATGAAATATTTTGATGATGCAAAATTGATGGAGCGGGGGAAAGAGACAATTGGGAATTGGCGTAAAGGTGAAAGACCAATTGGGGCGGTTGTCGGACTTTTACTGATCGGCATTATTGGTTACGGCACTTTCAGGTGGATAATTCCCGCCGTATTCAACGCGTTAAGCCAGGTTTTTGCTGTGATTGCTTCCGTTCTGACGGTCGTTCTTTTTATTTTTTTGATGCCTGTCATTTTTAAATTATTCCGTCGTATTGTGCGTTCATTTCATAAAGCTATAATCAGGTGGAACCCGTTTGACGAACTTGATGAGCAAAAGGAGAAAATGTGGGCAACACACGATCTGTTTTTACTGCACAAAGCCAAAATTAAGCAACTTCGGAATGATTTTGAGCAAATGTCGAATGAAACTCGTACTGTTGCTGAAAATGCGAAAAGTGAAGTCCAGAAGCAAACAAAAAAAGCTGGAGAAACGAAAGCACTTATGGACAAAATGATTGCAGAGAAAGGCGAAGCAATTAAGGAAACAGATGAATATGTTGAACTCCAGCAAAAATTTATTAATGCAACTTCAGCGGGAACACGGACCAATACAACACTTGAGAAAAATATTGAGTGGACCACCAAGTATGCTGCACGGTCAAATATCTTTGCCAATCTCGACCGCAAATTAGCCATTGGCGCCACACTTCTTGAAAATAAAATAAAGGATTTTGAGGAGAGTATCAATATTATGAAGAAGGATTGGGAAATGGCAGCAGCTTCACGTGGTGCCACGGCTATCCTTAAAGAAATACTTGGGCCTGGGGGACAGAACTGGAAACTGGAATATGCCCTCGAATTTGTAGCTGGACGTATTTCGGCAGACCTGGCGATGACGGCACAAAACCTTGAAGATCTGGAAAGAAATACGACTGCATTTAATTTCGACAGCGATGAGGCGTATGACAAACTATTGGCAATCGGCAATAAACTCGATGCCGGTCAGATCACTGTTCCGGATCCGACAAAGATTGCTAATCCAAACCATAAACTCACACGTGAAGAGAAAAATTCAGCCGGTCCGCTGGGTGAAATTTTTTAAAATAAATGAAATTATTATCAATTAAATTATTTAAAGAGATATAAAATGGCAACTGAATTTCAAAATAAACCCGCAACCTCAATTCCAGGTTTCCCGCAAAACTGGACCTTTGGATTTCAACTGATTGTTCTTCTTCTAATCCTCGGCGTTATTGGATCGGGAGTCTATTTTGGTTATCCCTATTTAAACATGGCAGCTAAAGGCAATAAAGCAGAGCTGCGCGCCGGATTTAATAATTTCGTCGGCTTTGCCCCAGGTATCGACATTAACGGAGGTGCTGCCCCCAATAAAAACTCTAGAATGTACAAGGAGTTTGGTGTTCTGTTCGAAGCAATCAGGATGGACGATATGCAAAAATTAAATGATGCTCTCAAAAACGGGGATCTTGATTTTATTTTTACAACTACCGATATTTCGCCAATTGGAATGGACAGGAACAGCGACCTTGCTAAAATGAATGTTGTTCAGTTTCTTAAGATTGACGATTCACGCGGAGCGGATGTGTTTATCGTTGATTCGAAGATAAATACAGTGGCTGATCTTAAAGGAAAAAAAATTGCCTGTGCCCTTGGGTGGCCAAGCAACACCTTGCTTCATGCAACCCTCGAGGCTGGCGGTCTGACTGAAGCGGATGTGCATATTCTTCCGATGGGCGACCCCTCAGCTGCAAAAACGGCATTCACTACCGGTAATGCGGATGCAACAGTGGTCTGGTCGCCTGATGATGAGGAATGTCTTAAGGCAAGATCATCCAAGGTACTTACAAGTACAGATTTGCTTCCAAATATTATTATGGACGGATTTATAGCCCGTAAAGAGGTTCTGGAAAAGAAAAAAGATCTTTTTATTAAACTTTCGAAGGCCTGGCTTGTAGCCAATTCAGAGATGAAAGATCCTGCCCGAATGGCCAAAGCTGCCCAAACCTATAAAACAGCTTTTGAAGTACCCGATGATGCTAGTGTTATCCTGAACGGAATGAAAAAAATCCATTTTGCCACTTATGGCGATAATGTGAACTTCTTTGGCTTAAGTACCGATTATGCCGGAATTACTGGACAGCAACTTTACACAAAAATGGCAAGGGTATATAAAACCGGATATGGCAATAAACTGACAAATATTGTCTCCTGGGCAGAAGCGTCTTATCCATTAATAGTTCAATCTGTAAGTGATTTAAAGGGTGAAGCCCATGCAGCCGAGGGACAGATCAAATTTGAAGCTCCAACTGTGGCCGAAACAAAAGCACCTGCGGTAGCGAGTAAACCAATTATTATCAATTTCGCAACGGGGTCTTTTGCCCTTAATGCTGAAATGAAAGGAAAAATTGAAAATCAGCTCGGACAATTGTCTGTCGAATTTGCAGGCATGAAAGTGCGCATTGAAGGGAATACCGATAATGTTGGAAGTGCTGCAATGAACCGGGATCTCTCCTATAAACGCGCTAAATCAGTAGCTGACTACCTTGTAAAAACCTACAGTTTTGATCCTAACCGGTTTGTTATTGTTGGGAACGGTCCCGATAAACCGGTTGCAAACAACAATACTGAGGATGGCAAGAGTGCAAATCGCAGGACTGAATTCCAGCTGTTAGGCAAATAAAATATGGAATTACTAAGAAATCTTTTCAGGTTTGCCGGAGTCATTGATAAAAAAACCGCGTTGGGTATTAATATCCTTGGATGGGTTTTACTCGTCTTTTTCTGGTGGCTTATTCCAACGATGGGTTGGGTCAAGCCTACGATCCTTCCGTCGCCAGTCGATGTGGTTCTATGTTTTAAAACTCTCATTGTGGAGCGAAACCTGTTGTACAATACGGGATACTCAATTTTTATTAACCTTGGAGGGTATTTGCAGGCTATGGCATTTGCGCTTCCGCTGGGATTTTTGATTGGATTGGTCCCTTTTTTCAGACACCTGGTTAGTAAGCAAATTGAGGCCATACGCTTTACGCCACTACCTGCAACAACGGGTATTTTTATGGCTCTCTTCGGTCTGGGTCTGGGCGTCAAGGTCGAATTCCTTTCATTCGGTATCTTTGTTTACCTTTTACCGGCTATAGCTCAGCGCATCAAGGATATTGAAACCGATGATCATCTGAAGGCGCTGCAGCAAACCATGTGGACACTAAACGCAAGTCCATGGATGACTCTGAAACATTTTTATATTCCTTCGGTACTCAGTCGCTTTTCAATGGATGTGATCAATCTGGTTGCAGTGAGCTGGACTTATATCGTTATTGCGGAGATGGTCAATGCCCAGGGTGGATTGGGCTCGATGATCTATATGGCCACCTCACGTGGTTCGCATGTCGACCAACTATATGCCGTTTTGCTTTTGATTATTTTTATCGGATTTGTTCAGGATAAACTGCTTAAGATGCTCGATAAAAAACTCTTTAAATTCAAATATGCCTGATAATGAAACAAAATATTTTTCAAAAGAAGGATGAAAATGTGGTAATTCCACCACTTGAATCCTCCCAGGCTAAGGCTCAGAGTGCGGAAAAAACCACTCTGACTTCTGATTTTGTACCAGCAGCAGGACAATCTGGCGATGTTATAAACCTTGTCGGTATTAATCAGATTTATAATGATCACGGTTCTTCAAACATTGTTTTTAAAGATTTTAATCTGGATGTTAAGGACATAAAAGATTGCGGCCAGTTTATTACCCTGATGGGAAAATCGGGCTGCGGCAAATCTACCTTACTGCGGTATATCTCAGGATTACAGGCACCTACCTCGGGTGATGTTTATATTTATGGAAAAAAAAGGACTGAAAAAGATCGGATTCCGATGGTTTTTCAGCAATATACTTCGTTCGAGTGGAAGACAGTACTTGATAATGTTGCACTCCCCTTGATACTCAAGGGCGTTTCAAAGAGTGAGGCTCATGAAAAGGCCATGGATATGATAAAAATTGTCGGATTGACAGGTCACGAAAATAAGTGGGCTAAATATCCGATCCTTTCAGGCGGTCAACTTCAACGTGTGGCAATTGCACGTAATCTTGTGGTAAACCCTCAGATCTTGTTGATGGATGAGCCTTTTGGCGCATTGGATACGGTCACCCGTAAACAAATTCAGGTTTTTCTCAGGTCCATTTTCGAAGAGGCCAAAGTCGATCCAACCGTAATTTTTGTAACCCATTCCGAGAGTGAGGCAGTCTTCCTTTCAACCGACATTTTCATCCTTGATTCCGGACCGGCAAATGTAAAACACCATTTCAAAATTGATTTGCCTGCAAAACGTGATGATTCGGTAAGATATTCAACTGTTTTTACAGATTATGTAAATAAATTGGGCTACATGATGGAAGATTTAAAAAAAGGGAAGTAAATGTAATTAAGCAGTTCAGAAAACAACCTGCATCACGTGCATGTTGTCCTGATAACTGTAACTGACCTTAAATCCATACATTGTACATATTTTTTGAACAATAGATAGACCAAGTCCAAGAGATTCGGGTGATGAGGAGGAGGTGTGAAACCTTTTAAACAACGTCTCCGGGTCAACCTGCAGTGGTGGTCCGGAATTTGCGATCTTCAGACATTTTACTGAAAGCCCGATGTTTAGTTCTCCTCCGGCAATATTATGTCTTAATGCATTCTTGATTAGATTAACGAAGAGAATCTCGGCCAGGTAAGGGTTCATTGAAACGGTCACATCATCACCCAAGTTCCTGACAATACTGATTTTTTTGGAATCAATCAGGTCCTCGAGACTTTCCAGTTGATGGTTTATCATGATTGCAGGGTTTACTGGCCTGGATTCCGGAAATTGTCTGTTCTCAATTTTAGCTAACAGAATAAGCGTTCTGTTTAACCTTGATAACCTGTTAGAGGCTTCATAAGCGTCTGCAACTGTCTTGTATTGCTTCTCCTTCATGTCGCCTGATTGAAGCAATAACTCCATTTTTGAATTAATTATTGCGAGCGGGGTCTGAATCTCGTGTGAGGCATTTTCGATATATTCCTTGAGGTTCAGATAATCGCTTTTAATTCGCTCAGTCATCGTGGACAATACCCTGTTTAAATCTTCAAATTCTTTAATATCAGAATGTTGAAGTAAAAATTCCTCATGGGTATTCACATCATAGTTATTGATCTTTGTTATCGTGTCATAGAATACTTTCCAGTCCTGTCGTGATGAATGGCGGTTCGCGATGATCAGTGTTATTATGATCAGAATAACAAGAATATTCATCATAATGATTATTCGGATGATCAGCCTGTCTGTCTCTTCCAAAGGTTTGAATATCTGAATGTAATAACCCTGATCATGTATTGTCTTTACAAATCCCAGTTGCCTGTAAATTGCGTATTTATTCGTTTCCGGATTGTAAAGTAGCGTATCAGAAAAAGTTTCGGCACGATGGGGTTGCTGTATTGGTGTGATAATTATTGTGTCGTTAAGATTAACAGTCGGGTTTATTGATGAATGAGCAGCATCAAACTCCTTGTTTATGCTAATCTCTCTTTTTTTAAGCTCCAGGTTAATGTTTTGATCAACCTGTTCACGAAGAACATAATAAAATATGACTATCCCTACAAGAAATATAAACAGGGAGATTGCAAATAGATTCAGTGTTATTTTATTTAATAGTCTCAACTTAGCTCAAATTTGTAACCTAGTCCATAAATTGTTTTAATATAGTCTTCGCATCCTTTTTTAAGAAGTTTTCTACGAAGATTTTTGATGTGAGTGTAGATAAAATCATACGAATCAGCTAGATCCATATAGTCTCCCCATAAATATTCAGCAAGTCCTGATTTTGTAATAACTTTATTTTTGTTCGAGATAAAGAAAAGCAGCAATTCATATTCCTTTTTAGTCAGGATTATCTCCACATCGTGAACATACGCCCTGTGCTCATCAGGAATCAACTTGATTTCATTGAAAAGAATCTGATTGCTGCCGCCGTAACTGATCCGTCTGTTAATTGATTTTAAATGAGCATTGAGTTCGGCCAGGTGGAAGGGTTTTGTTAAATAATGGTCGGCGCCGATTTCCAGACCTTCGATACGGTTTTCGAGTGAGTTAAGTGCAGAGATGATTATGATTCCAAGTGTGATCGATTGTTTCTTGATAAGCCTGATCAAATCAAGACCATTTCCGTCAGGCAGGTTAATATCTACAACAATGATGTCGTATTGGTACATGCCTATTTTTTCGGTAGCGTCCAGATAATTATAGACCGCTTCGCACAGATGCCCCTCTTCTGCAAGGTATTCCACCATAGAATCGGATAGAGGTTTTTCGTCTTCAACAATCAGAATCTTCATGTTCTATTCTTGTGTCATTTTATATCCAGTCTACTGGGTTCAAACAAACCTGCAGTAATTTGTCTTCTTCACTTCCCGGCTCAGGTTGATGGTTATATTCAAATCTCACTGTAGCTGGGAGACTCATGAGGATGCTTTCGGTCCGGCCATTTGTTCTTAGTCCAAAAAGGGTTCCCCGGTCGTGAAGCAAATTAAATTCGACGTATCTGCCTCTTCTTATTTCCTGCCAGAATTTATTTTTTTCATTATATGGCATCTGTTTTCTTCTTTCAACGATTGGAATATACGAATCAATGAAAGCATAACCACATGATCTTGAAAAATTTACCCAGAATTCAGGGGAATGAGACCCATCTGGTTTCTGGTGATCGTAAAAAATGCCACCTATTCCCCTGCGTTCATGGTTGCGGTGTAGGTTTATAAAATAATTATCGCACTCTTTTTTGAAAACGGGATAGAATGATTTATCGAATGTATCACATACCGTTCTGTAAGTTTGATGAAAAAACCGGGCATCTTCATCAAACAAATAATAAGGAGTCAGGTCTGTACCTCCACCGAACCACCTTTCAATAACCTCATCCTTCTCATCGTACAATTCAAACATCCGGTAATTGCAATGGACAGTGGGTACAAATGGGTTTACCGGATGAATTACAAGGCTTAACCCACAGGCAAACCACTTTTCTCCATGAATACCCAGTTCTTTCCGCATGGGTTCCGCGACTTTCCCGTAGACTACAGATGTATTCACCCCGCCTTTCTCAAAAACGTTTCCATTTGTGATGACCCTGGTTTTTCCTCCTCCCCCGCCTGAGCGTTCCCATATGTCCTCGACGAAGGTGGCATTGCCATCACACAGTTCTAATTTGCCGCATATTTTGTCCTGCAAATCTTGAATGACTCCTATCCATTTATCTTTAATACTCTCCACAAATATTTCCTGGTTTACTATCTTATGAATTTATTTCCCGTATCATTTGCTCCAATCCGTCGATCCATCCCTTGTTCCCATTCAGACTCTCAACCATTTGAAGTCTCTCTCCTCCATGTTCCCTGAAAAGATGACCATATTCGAATTCAATCTCAACGGTAGTTTCAAGACAATCAGCCACAAAGGAGGGAGCAAAGATCAGGATTTTTTTAGTTCCTGATTTTGCTTTTTCAATAAGTGTTTTATCTGTGAACGGAGACATCCAGTTTTTGCTTAAACGTGATTGAAATGTCACTGAATAGTCATTTACTGAAAGGCCAATTTCAGTTGCAATGAGTCTGGCAGTTTCATAACATGCTGCCTTATAGCATAATTTCCCCTCAGGTATTGTTTGCTCTTTGCAGGCACACACCTGACAATCCCTGCCAGGGTGTAGTTTGTTGATTTGTCTTAACGGCAGTCCATGGAACGAAAACAGTACATGATCGAATGAAGATACTTCATATTTTGCTGCCTGTGCAGCAAATGCTTTGATAAAGGCCGGGTTGTCATGAAATGAACTGATCATCCTGATATCAGGAAATGTTTGCCAATGGCTTATTTCTTTGTTTACAAGCTCAAATACCGACCCTGTTGTTGCTGAGGCATACTGTGGAAATAAAGGGAATACGATAATTTTTTTAAAGGTTTGTTTTTCAACTTGCCTTAAAACCTTCTTTAGGTCAGGATTTCCATATCGCATTGCATTGAAGATTTTATAGGAGTCGCCTAAACGTTTTTGGATAGAAATGGTTACTTCCTCTGAATAGTAAAGCAAGGGTGAGCCTTTGTCACTCCATAAACGTTCGTATAATTTGGTTGATTTTGGGGCTCTGAATGGGACAATGATCAGATTCACAAGAATCTTCTGAAGAACCCAGGGAAGGTCTATAACACGCCTGTCGTTCAGGAACTGGAATAAATATTTTCGGACATCGGATACTTTTGGTGAATCCGGTGTTCCAAGATTTACAAGAATGACAGCTGTCTGGTCCATTTTCTATTTATCAGTTACAATTCAACAATTAGTTTACCAAGATTTTTCCCTTCAAACAAGGCAAGAAATGCCTCAGGAAGTTTTTCAAAACCAAAGTAAGTTGTATTAGTATATTTTAGTTCTCCATTTTTAACCAAAAGCGAAAGTGCCTGCACTCCTTCTGTAAATTTTGACGTATAATTATTAATTAAAAATCCCTGCATAAGAGCGCTTCGTTTAAGTAACAACCCCTGTATTCTTGGACCTGCCGGTGGGCTTGTGACATTGTAAAGCGAGATTTGTCCGCAGATGATAATTCTCGCGAACTTATTAATTTTATTTATTACCACATCAGAAATCTCACCACCAACATTATCAAAATAAACATCAACTCCTGAAGGACACGCAGCTTCGACAGCCGTTGAAAGATCACGGCAGGTTTTGTAGTTTATTGCAACATCAAGGTTTATTTCATTAAGCAGATAATTAACCTTGTCATCGCCGCCTGTAATGCCAACAACACGGCATCCGGCGATTTTTGCCAATTGCCCTGCTACTATTCCTACGGCTCCGGCTGCGCCTGAGATCACTATTGTTTCTCCCTTCTTAAGATTTCCAATCCCGAGCAGAGAAAAATAGGCTGTAAGTCCGGGCATTCCCAGTACCCCAAGGTAGTAACTTAAAGGTGCAATGGATTCATTCACAATGTTTAATCCGGCAGAATCCAGAATAATTTCCTCTTGCCAAGGCATATAACCAGAAACATATTCTCCAACTTTAAAACCTTCAGCCAGGCTTTCTGTAACACGTGCAATTCCTCCTCCTACAATAGGCTCTCCTACCTGAAAAGGTGCAATATAGGACGGTCCATCGTTCATCCGGCCTCGCAGATAAGGGTCCACAGAAAAAGTGTGTGGTGTAAGTCTGACCTGCCCATTGGATAGTTCAGGTAATGTTATTTCCCTGATTTCGAAATTTTCAGGAACAGTCAAGCCCACAGGTCTTGATTTTAATATGATTTGTCTTTTCATTTTCAAAATTCTTTCCATCACACAAATAAACACAATTATTGAAATATTGTTGTCGCTCTAATTTCAGAGATTTGAATCCGGGTTCTTCTTAAAATTCGAAAAGGACAGAGCCGGGCGGCTCCATCCTTTTACTAAAACCAAACTAACTAACTAAACCTAAACCTATGAATTAAATGCATTACAAAAATAAAGGATGCAAAACCAATCACCAAATTAATTAAGTTAATGAAATTTAAAAGAAATAAAAAGTTGTGTTTGGATTTCAAACTATTTGTGGACTAAATTTTGTTATTGAAATTCTGTGGAGTAGATTTGAGGGGTAAATTTTAAAATGTTCCCACCGATAATATCGTCTATGCAAATTGGATTTTATATAAAACGGATTTTCTTTTTCCCATTACTCATCACTTTGATAATTTTCTCAACAGGATGCTCCAGGAAGGCCAATCAATTGCCTAATCCTGTTGCCGGTGGTCCGGTTACTGATATTGATGGCAATGTTTATAAGACCGTTGTCATCGGAAACCAGGTTTGGATGGCTGAAAATCTAAGAGTTACCAGGTATAATAATGGAGATCAAATTCCCGGTGTCTCTGATTCATCATGGGTATCGCTGACAACCGGAGCATATTGCTACTATAATAACGATTCAGCGAGGAACAGGAAATCCTATGGTGCCTTGTATAACTGGTATGCTCTTCCCGACAGCAGAGGACTTGCGCCGGCGGGGTGGCATATCCCATCCGATGAGGATTGGACTATACTCACAAAATTTCTTGGCGGTGATAGTATTGCCGCGATCAAACTCAAAGAAACGGGTAAGACTCATTGGCTAAGTCCCAATGCAACTTCAACCAACCAAACCGGATTTACTGCATTGCCCGGAGGGAGTATTTATGGATCGAAAGGTTTCACCTATCTGGGTAACTATGGGTACTGGTGGTCCTCAACGGAACAATCGTCTGCAACAGGATGGTTCAGAGGGATGTATTTTTCGAGCTCAGTTTTCAGAAATTATTCGGCCAAGAGCAATGGATATTCCGTCCGCTGTATAAAGAATTAGTTTGGCTGCATTTTGCCGACTTTCTAATAAGTAGCATAAATAAAAAGGAGGACTGCATGATTTATGGCAGCCCTCCTTTTTCATTAGGTGATGTATTACTTGTTGATTATAAGTTTGCGTAATAAACACTGCCGGCTGAAACAATTTTTGTACTCTGGAACACAGTATAAGGCATATAAAAGAATCCATTCAAGCCCCATGCACTGCCCCAGGAATTCTGGCACTTGAATGCACCGACACCCGGAGCAATAAAATTGTCATCATAGCCAATAATTGGAACTGCATGACCACCTAGCAGGGTAGCACCTGTCTTTAATGCCCCGGTAGCTGTTAACGGGTTGTAGGTGTAACTTGTCTTGTTTAGACCCTCAAATATTGTATATGCGGAAACATCATAAACGTTAAACCCTAGCATGACCGGTGTGTTATTTGCAACCAAGAGCCTTACAGCATTAACATCACCCTGATTTATAACAGCATAGCTGGAGGGTAATTGTCCAATCTTGTAGGATGCTGCCTGTGTCATTGCAGCAGATGATGGAGCAGTCTTGTAGGCTGTTGACCGGTTGCTGCTTGGATAAGCGTAGGAAGTCTCAAGACAATCACCATACTTTTGTAATGCCTGAGGTATGTTAACCATATAAGCACCATTGTCGGCTGTAATTTTCTGTTTGAGAATCAGAACCCGCTCGCAATAGTAAATGAATGCCGGACTCAATACACTTGGCCAGGTATTATTATTTTTATAATAATATAGGATTTCATTCGTTTCTGCACCACAAAAAGCCGTGCAGGAGCCTATTTGTCCTTGATCCCTGATGGCAGGAGTAGAGAGAGTCCAAACTGCTGGAGGTACTGTTACTGCCTTTAAACCTAACTGATTCTGAAAGGATTCCTTCGAAAAAAGAGGAATATTTAGATATTGCTCTGGCGTCATTGGTAAGAGTCCATAGACATGTTTGCCGCTGGATGATAAACCGTTGGATGGAAGATTTGTTCCATTGTTCAGGTCTGTTGATTTAGAACATCCTGCAAACAATAGTGCTATTAAGGTTATAGCAGATAAAAAACCGGTGAAGGAAGTTTTCATAATAAGTTTGTTTTTAGATGAGAAAAATGAGAAAACTTTTGGATTAGAAACTTTTAATTAGTACAAATATAATTATTATCTCTATTTCTGATTTATATCAGTAATAATTTTGTTAATTTTTTTCATATAAGTAAAATAATTATTGACATTATCTGTTTAGACGTGTTTAATAACATTTTTGAATAAAAAATATCCTATGTGACATGTTCTGACATACCTAGGCACTATTTTAGCAATAAAAAGGTAACTTAGCGGTTGACTATGTTCACATTAAAATAAATCAGTATGAGAGGATTAACTTTTTCATGGAAGCGACTAATTGGGGTTACACAGGCAAAACAAAAAATTGTCAGGGAGACCGGTATCCCAACTACCAAATCAGGCATGGAACGAAAGTTAGGTGCTGCAATTATCCGTATGATTTTTGGGAAATGAATGATAATGATGAAAAGGTTTAGCATCTTTCTTCTGTGCTTACTATTGACTTATGGTCTGTCTGGCAGCGGAATGCTGGAGAATTATACGGCAACGGTTTTACCTTCGGGAACATATGGATCCTTTCATTCTTCTAAATCTGTTTCGACGAAAGTACGTTCATCAAATTCCCGAACTAAATCGAGAACCAAAAGATCTGCTTCCTCGCGGGTTTCAGCAAAAAAGGTCAGAAAGGGGTCAGCTATACACAATGCTGCCGGTCGGAAAAAGGTTTCTGCTACAACAAAACCTGGCATACCGCGAGATAAAAATGGCAGGATAAAACGCAGTTCATCCGAAAAGAAGGCTTTTATGAAACAAACCGGCTATCCTCATGGACGTCCCGGATATGTTGTCGATCATATTGTTCCGCTTAAAAAGGGAGGTTGCGATTGCCCTGCAAACATGCAGTGGCAGACAGTTAAAGATGCGAAGGCTAAGGATAAATGGGAATAGAGATTTATTTCAATGGTACCAGTATTCCTGACTCTCAAACTGCCCATGTGTGGAAGCGGCTCTCATTGGAATACGGTATTCAATCATAAATTCATGTGTTCCGTTTACATTATAACCGGTATTAAAACTTTGATCGTAAGCGTAGCCAATTCTCATGTTAGCAGAAACATTGAATGCAAACAACAGGGTCATTTCCTGTGATGAACGGTAAGTTAATCCAATATCTAAAATTTCTCTTGGTCCACTTTGTAATAAAGTTGGATGCTTAAATCTAATCCCAACATTCCCTTCATAGACAGTATAATTATTCCTGTTTACGACTTGTAAACCAAGGTGATAATTAAACATATCCGGATCTGAACTCTTAAAAATCAATGAGCCGTAACGGTGATTTGCATTTAAAAATAATTTATCAGAATTGTTAATTGAAAGGATATGCGTAGACGACAGGCTAATAATAAAATATTTTGCCTGAAATTCAAATCCTACATTTGCATCGGGTTGAGTGTACATATCCTTACCGTAGGGAATCGCGGGGTCATTGGGATTTACAGCCTGGAATTTTGCACCATTGGATAACCGGTTAAAGACTCCTCCGGAAACACCCATTGCCAAGGCCCAGTCTACTTCGTTTGATACTCTGTAAGCATAACTTATCATTGGATTATATACCTGGGTTACGCCAATCGTTTCACCGGAAAGCGATATTCCAAAGGCTGAATGATACCGGTGCACATACCCGGAAGCCTCGAGGTTGAATACTTTTGGAGCACCCGTTACGCCGTACCATTGCTCCCGGATATTAGAAAACAGATAGAAATATTCTGTACGTACTATGGATGCCGGATTGTAGTTTGAACGGTTATACCACTGTGTTGCCATGCTTATATCTGCCTGTCCAAGAGCATTCAGTACTGAAACCAAACTCGAAATTATTAACAATAGGGTTTTAAGTCGTCTTAGCATAGGAAGTTTATTTCACAAGAGTAATGAATCCTCTGCGTGTTTGAACGATATGGTTGCCGTCAGTAAAGCTGATTAAATAAAAATAGGTATCCTGCTCAACAATTTTACCTTTATAGGTTCCGTCCCATCCTGCGGATCCCTTATAAAGAACAGTACCATTGCGGTCAAATACCTTTAAATCAACGTCTGGCATAAAGACATCATTTATTCCATCCCCGTTCGGTGTAAATACATTGGGGATGAAAGGGATTACTTCAATTACCTGAGATATTGTTCTTTCGCATAACGATTTTGATACTTTCAGGGATATTGTGTAATTCATAACATTGTTTGTGATCGCATAATAATGCTGGATAACCGTACCGGACCCGGTTGCACCGTCACCAAAATCCCATTCAAAAGTTAAATCGGGATGATAAGGTATTGCACAAGTGACAATCTTGTGCCTCATATCCAGAGTTAGGGGAGTAAATTTAAAATTAACATAAAGATCGGAAATCGAATCCGGGCCACAGGGGCTTATAACAATGTTCCTTTTGGAATCTGCTACCTGGGTAGCTACTGTATCTGTATAACCTGTATTAATCCGAGAGAATTGTCTGTCACTGGGTAAAATGTAATTCTCTATTGGGAGAGAAAGGGAAATGTTTTCAGAGATTCCCGGATAAATATCTTGATTAGTAGACGAATACACTGCATAGCAGGGATTAATCAATTGGGTTAGGATTGAGATTAACAGGAAATGTTTTGCCATCCAGAATAACTTATACTTAATTTAGTGAATGAATACTTTGTATTATAAAACAATCACCTAATTACATGCTTTGATAAATGATATCAGATATTTGTGATAAAACCTGAGGTAATTTTTTAATGTCATTGCCCCTTGTCATAACAGTAAGTAAGTAGGGCCTTTTATCCATATAAATAATAGCAGATTCATGTAACTCAGTTTCTTTACCGTTTCCTGATTCACCAAATTTGTGAGCCATCTGCAGGTATGAAGGCAAATCCTTTATTATCCCATTTCTGAAATCCGATTTAGATAATAGTTCAGCAGCAAATTCAGAATCCTCATTTGAGAGATAGGAGGCATTATACAAGACCCTCATAAAAAGTGAATAATCCTTTGCCGAAATTGGATAGTCACTCGAATTCCAGTCAGGAGCCTCCAGTCCCAGATCAGTAAATATTTTTTTAAATGTATTTACATCAATATTCGCATTAAGCAATTGTGTGGCATTATTGTCAGAAAAGGCAATCATATACATTAGCAATTCCTTGATTGTGTAGGTATGCCCTAATTGAATTGACTGGGATAATATAATAGGTTTTTTATCGGTTATAAAAGGATGATTATAAACAAGTTTTTTTCCAAGGACTCCAGGGTGGTCTTCGTCCATCTTCAGAAATGTTATAAGTTCCGGTACCTTCAACAGGGAACCCGGATTATATTTTTCGTTCTCGTTTATCCCCATCCATTCATTCTTTGAATAATCTTTCAGATAGACAGATGCCGATATCAGATCTCCGGATACTTTAAAACCATCAATTATTTTGGTTATATTTTGTTTCACAGACGACAAATCTTCACCCTCGCATTCATTATCTACAAACATCAAAGGCTTAATATAATTATAGCCATTTAATCTTTTGAGGTTATAGTTACATGTAAGTGTGCTACCGGACGTTTTGGATGAGAGCGACGAATATGAAGATGATTCATTTTTGAAGATGCTTTCGTTATTCGCATAGTTGGTTGCAAAATAGGTAACTGCGATAGTGACCAATGTTATGAGCAAGGTCTTTCCTATTGTAATCTTTCTGGAAAGCATTGATTTCATGGCTTGTTTATTTAGAATTTTATGAATGCTCAGATTGGCAAATATAAGTTATAAATATTTAATTTTTTAATTGGTATAATAAATGAATTTAACCAAATGAAATTTTCCACAAAATATTAAGTTTGTTTCCAGGTATTTACCAGCAGCTTTCAAATATTTGATTCAACCTGTTAATCAATGAATAACTGTGGAATTGTCTTTCTTGGGGTGTTCGGTTTTCTGTTTGTTTTTAATACACCTGGAGTTGCTCAGACGGTAAGTCCGAGCAACAATATTCCTGTTATTGAATGTCTTGCGACTGGGCAAGGTGACTTTTTTGTCATATTTTTGACAGGAAATGGTGGTTATAATAATTTGGAAAAAACAATAAATGATGATCTGAATAGTAGAAATATCTCAGTTATAGTTGTTAATTCGAAGAAGTATTTTTGGTATGAAAAGAGTCGGGCTCAGATGGCCAGAGACCTTGAAACACTGATAGATCGTTTTAATGCTAAACCGGCTGAAAAGAAAACCGTGCTTATCGGATATTCTATGGGCGCTGATATACTCCCATTTGCCTTCAACAGTTTAGCAGATAATTACAAAAGAAAAATTTCAGACATGATCATGATTGGTCCTGGCCAGAAGGCAGTCTTTAAAATAAGACCCTGGGATTTCCTTTTTAATGAAGACAAAGGAACGGAAATTCTCCCTGAGTTATACAAAATAAAATCCCGGATATCTTACATCATTTGTGATGATAGTGAATACTCAATTTGCCGGCAAGATATAAAGGGATTTGCAGATCATGATTTGTTGGGGGGCGGACATCACTTTAGTCGGGACTATAAACCTCTATCTAAATTAATTTTAAAACGTTTGGGTCTTAAATGATCAAATTCGTCATTATACATCTGATTGGTGTTAAAAAAGCCAGGCACTCTGTTTCCCTGAAATGAGCTGCCTGGCTTTTTTAATACAATTTTCCACGATACTGCTGATGTCACTTGCTTATTTGCAACGATTGAGCCCAGTCACAAATAGTTTTAATATCCTCTGGAGTTGGAACATTTTCAGGATTTTTTTTCCTGAATTTCTTAGGTGGCATGTCGCCCTCCGAAACTTCTTTACACATGGCTTTGGCTTTGCTGGCTTGTTTTTCGGCAGAATAATCCGCCCATTTTGAAAGATTTACTTTGGATTCGGCCATAAAGTTTCCATGGTCAGAATGGCATTTAATACAGGACTTCTCAAAGGCCTTTTGTACGTCTGCCGGAATAGGTTTCGCGGCATCATTACTCTTTTGCGATGTTTGAGCCAACCCCTGATTGAATAACACAGAGATAAAAAATAACATACAAATAAATGCAATACTGGATTTAGTAATTTTCTTCATAACGATGTTTTTTATTTTTTTTAAATATAGTAAAATATAATTGGAATCCGGTTATATTGAAAACTTATAATTTATTGAAATCTTGTAAAATTATTAATCATTTTGAATATCATTGATTTGAACGGCCTTGTATTCTCGGTTCATCGGATAAGTGTGAAAATAATTTGCATATTACGCACATTTTTGCATGTGAATAGTGTAATTTAGCTAAAAAACATGTTTTTTTGCATTTTGCTAATATACCTAGACCAGGAATGTTATACTTATTAAAAAACTCATTTTTAGAACTCAAGGATTTTATCGACGTTATTCAGAATAACGTTGAGCTTGTGATTTCTGATGAATTGTATGCGGAGCTTAAGAAATCTCACGATTTCTTATCTGACTTTTCACATGATAAAATCATCTATGGTATTAATACAGGTCTTGGTCCCATGGCCCAATATAAGATTCTCGACAAAGAACGGGTACAACTTCAGTTAAACCTGATTCGAAGTCATGCTGTTGGGGCAGGAATAACTCTCGACGATGCTTCACTTAAGTCTTCTATGTTATGCAGATTAAATTCTTTTCTGCAGGCCCGTTCGGGGATTGACCTTTCTTGTATTGATTTGCTGGTTCAAATGATAAACCTGAATATCCTTCCTTTTATTCCTGAGCATGGTGGAGTTGGAGCAAGCGGGGATCTTGTCCAGTTAGCTCATCTTGCTCTGAACATGATAGGTGAGGGGAAGGTCAAATATAAGGGAGAATGGGTTTCCTGTGCGCTTGTTTTTGAACTGGAAGGCCTTAAGCCTGTTCAAATTACTCTTCGTGAAGGTTTAGCATTGATTAACGGTACATCAGTAATGACTGGTATTGGAATTAATAATCTTAACGAGGCTCAAAGGTTGTTTAACTGGTCTCTAACTCTTTCATGTATTATAAATGAGATCGTTGAGTCGTTTGATGACCACTTCTCCGACGAATTAAACGCTTCGAAGAGACATCAGGGCCAAATTGAGGTGGCAACGCAGATGCAAAATATTCTTTCCGGCAGCAAAAGGATTTTAAAAAGGGAAAATTATTCTTTTGACCATCATCCTTCAAATAATCAGGTATATTCCAAGAAGGTTCAGGAGTATTATTCGATAAGATGTGTTCCACAAATTCTTGGTCCTGTACTGGATACAATAAATTATTGTGCAAGGGTATTAGAGAATGAATTAAATTCGGCCAACGATAATCCAATCGTTTCGATTAAGGAACAAAATGTATTACATGGTGGAAATTTTCACGGAGATTATGTGTCGTTGGAGATGGATAAGTTGAAGATTGTCTCTACCAGGATGAGTATGCTGGCTGAAAGACAGCTAAACTTCCTGTTCAATGACAGGTTAAACAAGATACTGCCTCCGTTTATCAACCTGGGTAAATTAGGTCTTAACCTTGGAATGCAGGCAATGCAGTTCACCGCAACTTCTACAACCGCTGAAAACCAGACACTTTCAAACCCTGTGTATGTTCATTCAATACCCAATAACAATGATAATCAAGACATTGTTAGCATGGGAGCTAATTCGGCACTTATTTGTCAGCGTGTCTTAAATAACACAAGACAGGTTATGGCTATCCAGATAATCGCAGTAATCCAGGCAATTGATTATTTGAAAATAGTGAACGACCTCTCTCCGTTCAATCAAAAAATATACCGGATGGCGCGAAAAATTGTTCCTAAGTTCATAGAGGATACGCCAAAATATGAGGAGATTGCAGCAATTGAAAAAATGATCTTTGAAACTGATCTGGACCTGCCAAATTCAGAAGAAAGATAAATATTAAGTAAACTTTTAATATGAAATATGCTCTTGTAACAGGTGGATCCAGAGGAATTGGGAAGGCAATTTGCCTTGAGCTTGCCGCGAATGGTTTTTTTGTTCTTATCAATTACAAGTCAAATTCAATAGAAGCACTGAATACACTCAATGAAATAACCGGAAACGGAGGCAAAGGTGAACTCATTCAATTTGATGTTGCAAACAGTGAAGAGATTAGCCTGAAAATGGAGGAATGGAAAATTGCAAATCCAGATAAATTTGTAAGTGTATTGGTAAATAATGCCGGCATTACAGATGATAATCTCATGGTTTTTATGTCTGATAAACAATGGAATACTGTTATAAGGACCAATCTGGACAGCTTTTTTTACGTTACAAGACAAGTCCTTACGAATATGGTTGTGAACAAATGGGGTCGTATTATCAATGTTGTATCTTTGTCAGGACAGAGTGGGATGGCAGGCCAGACTAACTACTCCGCTGCAAAAGCAGGAGTTATTGCCGCTACAAAGTCACTGGCAATGGAAATCGGGAAAAAGAATATTACTGTAAATGCTGTGGCTCCAGGCTTTATAAGAACAGATATGACTAAAGATTTAAATGAAAATGAACTAAAAAAGCTAATTCCTCTAAACAGGTTTGGTACACCAGGGGAAGTAGCAGATGTAGTTGCATTTCTGGCATCCGAAAAGGCGGGATATATCACAGGGGAAACGATATCGATAAATGGTGGTATGTATAGCTAATTAAATATCAGCAATTTCTGTTTAAAGTTTATATAAATGAAAAGAATTGTAATTACAGGAATGGGGATTTATTCCACAATAGGAACAAATCTTGAAGAAGTTAACAATTCGTTGTACAATGGCATCTCAGGAATTGGAATCGATCCTAAAAGAATTGAAGACGGCTTCAGGTCGCCTTTGACAGGAATAATTAAACGGCCTGATTTGAAAAGTCTGTTGACAAGAAGAATGCGCATTGGTCTTCCTGAACAAGGAGAATATGCCTATATGGCAACTCTCGAAGCAATAAACATGGCCTGTCTGGATGAAGATTTCAGGATAAATAACGAAGTTGGGATACTATACGGCAACGATAGTTCAGCCGTACCGGTTATTAATGCAATAGATATTGTCCGGGAAAAGAAGGATACAACACTTGTAGGTTCTGGAAGCATTTTTCAGTCGATGAACTCAACAATCACAATGAACCTGTCGGTGATCCTTAAACTCAGAGGAATAAATTTCACGATTAGTGGAGCCTGTGCCAGTAGTTCACATGCTATTGGTATGGCTATGATACTTATCGAACAAGGTTTGCAGGATATTATCATATGTGGAGGAGGACAGGAGGTTAACGCAGAATCCATGGGCTCATTTGATGGATTGAGTGCATTCTCTATGCGAACAGATGAACCAACAAAGGCCTCACGACCTTTCGACAGAGATCGTGACGGGCTTGTCCCAAGCGGTGGAGCCGCTACAATAATCGTCGAAAGCTATGAATCTGCTATCAAACGGGGCGCACCTATACTTGCCGAACTAATTGGTTACGGTTTCTCGTCCAATGGAGATCATATATCCGTTCCCAATGTGGAAGGGCCTACACGTTCACTGGAACGTGCCCTAAAATATGCAGGTATCTCAGCTGCTGACATTGATTATGTTAACGCTCATGCCACCTCAACCCCAATCGGCGATTTGAATGAAGCACAGGCCTTGTTTAATGTATTTGGTTCAAAAACTCCGGTTAACTCAACTAAATCAATGACTGGACACGAAATGTGGATGGGTGGAGCCAGCGAAATAATTTATTCAATTTTAATGATGCAAAACTCATACGTTGCCCCCACATTAAACTTTGAAAACCCGGATGAATACTCCTCTAAGCTGAATATCTCGGGAAAAAGAACAGATAAAAGTATTGATGTGTTCCTTTCTAACTCGTTTGGGTTTGGAGGGACTAATTCAACACTGATAGTTAGAAAATTCAAAAAATAAAACCTATGATAAGAGAAGAAATAATACAAAAAGTAAACGCCTTTTTAATTGAAGAATTTGAAATTGATGAGGAACAGATTTCTCCGGAAGCTAATTTTAAAGACGATCTTGGATTGGAAAGTCTCGATTTTGTTGATATTGTTGTGGTTATTGAACGTGACTTTGGATTCAAAGTAAAGAGCGAAGATATGATCAATATTCGTAAACTCTCTGATTTGTATGATTACATCGAAAGACAGGTAAAAGTTACAGAGTGATGTCAGTATGGAGCGGTAAAACCCGTGGTGGTGTGCTTGGTTACAAGATATTTATTTTTTGCCTTAAGAATATAAATATTAGGTTCTCTTATGCACTTCTTAGAGGTGTTGCTGCATATTTCTGGCTTTTTTCAAATAAAAGACCACTCCACTATTTTTATCAAAATCGTCTTGGATATAGCAAATACAAAAGCTATAAATCCATCTACAATAATTATGTAATGCTTGGAGAGTGTCTCCTGGATAAAATAGTTGTGATGGCGGGTCTGAAAAATAAATTTACTTTCGATTTTGATGGAGAAGAATATCTAAACCAACTTGCAAAGGAGAAAAGGGGAGCATTCCTGGTTGGTGCCCATATTGGTAATTGGGAAATCGCCGGACAATTACTTAACCGCATTGAAACAAAGGTGCATATAGTGATGCTTGACGCTGAGCATCAAAAAATTAAGACCCTTTTGCAGGATGTGTTGAAAGAAAAAAGGATGTCAATAATTACAATTTCAGACAGTTATGATCATCTTTACGCAATTGGGGAAGCACTCAAACGCGGAGAGTTTATAGCAATTCACGGGGATCGGTTTGTTGCCGGTGCAAAAACTGTCGGTTGTGATTTTCTGGGCGAAAAGGCACAATTTCCCACAGGCCCAATCTATATGGCTTCTAAATTCCAGACGCCTGTATGTTTTGTTTCAGCAATCAAAAAAGGCAACTTTCATTATCATTTCAAGGCAACAAAGCCTGAAACACTGCCCTTGCTCAGGAGTGCAAAATCCCGAAACCAGGAGTTACAAAAATTGGTTATTCCTTATGTTGAAAACCTTGAACGTGAAGTTCGGGAAAATCCAACCCAATGGTTTAACTTCTACCCATTCTGGAACACACAGAATTCTGATTCAGTAATGACTAACTAAAACCTCTATAATGAATTTCGGAAAAGATAACAAAACAGCTCTACAGGCTAAATTTGATGCACAAAAAATCGCGTTCGGTCCTCTCATGTTTCAGGCAGCCCGCTCCCTGCAGCGTTTGGGAATTCTCGAAGCGATCAAGAACCAAAGGAATAAGGGAATTCGCATTGCTGATATTGCCAATGAATTAAAACTGCCTGTTTATGGTGTTAAGGTCCTTCTTGAGGCTGGCCTGAGCATGGAACTTGTCAGGGTTGAGGATGATCTTTACTTCATAACCAAAACCGGATTTTTCCTTCTAAGCGACCCACTGACACAGGTAAACATGAATTTTGTTCATGATGTAAATTACAAGGGATTTTTTTCTCTCGAAGAGTCTGTAAGGAATGGAAAGCCAGAGGGACTAAAGGTCTTTGGTGATTGGGACACCATTTATGAAGCGCTCTCACAACTTCCTGAGCACGTTCAAAAAAGCTGGTTTGATTTTGATCATTATTATTCCGACAATGCATTCCCTGAGATATTACCGGTTATCTTCAAAAATAATCCACGCAAACTACTCGACGTTGGTGGAAATACCGGGAAATGGGCCATTAAATGCGGAAAATACAATGATGAGATCAAAATAACGATTCTGGATCTGCCCGGACAACTTGAAAAAGCTCAAAAAAATATAGATGCAAACAATCTAACTGACCGCGTAAATGGTATTCCATTGAACCTGCTGGATCATTCCATACCTTTCCCCTTAGATTATGATGTTGTTTGGATGAGCCAGTTTTTGGATTGTTTTTCACAGGAAGATATTCTTCAGTTACTCATTAGGGCCAGAAATGCGATCCATAAGGACGGAGCAGTGTTCATTCTTGAGACTTATTGGGACAAGCAAAAGTACGAAGCCTCCACATATAGTTTACATGCAACATCTCTTTATTTTACATGCCTGGCAAACGGGTGTTCGCAAATGTACCATTCGGATGATATGCTGGCAATTATTGAGAAGGCAGGGCTTTATGTAAGTGAAGAAATTCACGATATTGGCATTAGTCACAGCCTCTATATTTGTAAAATAAAACAAGCAGACTAATTTTTATCTCAAAAATCAGGCCTGACTTATGCTGACAAATTTAAAAATAGATGATTTAATCCCCCAAAAACATCCATTTGTATTGGTTGATCAACTTCTGACTTGCGATGAAGCAATTATAGAAAGCAGTTTTCTGGTTCCTGATATCCATCCGCTTGTTCATAATGGCAAGCTTTGCGAGGGGGGCTTAGTTGAGAATATCGCGCAGACATCTGCAGCAGGGAATGGATACGAAGCCCAAAGAAAGGGAGTTCAACCTGCCAAAGGCTTTATTGCCGGAATTAAGAACCTTATTATTATTGGTTTGCCCAAGTCAGGTAGTCGGATTTTCACTAAAGTATATCATCAGGATAGAGTAATGGGTTACAATCTTATCAAAGGTGAAGTGTTTGAAGGCGAAAAGCTTCTCGCATCCTGTGAAATGAAGGTTTATTGCCCTGACTGATTAGTAATGGGTGAAGTTGTGAAATGAAACGGAATTATCCGGGTATCAGATAAATGTGAATGTCTTTTATAAAGTATAATTGAAAACCTCCCAAACGGTTTTCATGTTATAAATTGTGAATTAATCCTGGAGAGGCTTTTTTTATTCCAAAATATAATATGTGAACAAATAGATTTTAGCTTATATTTTATATATTTGTTGGAGGAATTGATTTTGTTTACAAACAAAACAATCTACCATGAAAAAATTCAGAATTTTTCTTCTCATCGGGATTCTATCTTTCCCTTTTCTTTTAAGTGCGCAACTATTGGATCAGAGAAATCTTCAATATCAGAAAAAGGAAATCTATGAGCACAAGGTAATGTCGTTCACCCGGATGAAACATGCCGGAGTCTGGCTTACAATTAGTGGAGCTATATTAACCGTTGGCGGGGTCGCTTTAATTGTCAATGGTGCAAACAATAGTAATACAAATAATAATCCATACCTTGATCAGTATGATCCTTATGGAGTTAGAAATACAAGCGAAGAGGATGCTGCAAAAATCCTGTTTGGAACTTTAACTGCCTGCGTAGGAGTTATTGCTACCACTGGCGGAGTAGTCCTGTGGACAATCGGGGGGTCTAAGGCTAGAAGCTACAAGGGAAAATTAAATTCTTTATCATTTAATTACAATCCAGGTCCGCGACAGCTTTTTTCACTGGCATACCGTTTTTAATCAGACTTCTATCATTTTCCAAAATGCAACACTATTATTTCAAATACTAAGCCGATCTAACTAAAATTATTATTTTTAATCCCGGGAGAAGGATTTGATTTGGGTAGAAAATGGGTTGACGTGGAAAGTCTCGTCCCGGATTGGGACGATATTTTGCAAAAATCCTCATTTTATCCATATTTCACCCTTTGGCATTGGTTACTATTACAGGATTTTAGTCATAACGTTGAAATAATGAATTTTAAGCATTCACTTATTGTTTTCATATTTTTATTTTTCCATCAGACCCTGTTGAGTGCAGTTAAATCGGAAGATTTCTACAGGGTTTTTTCTTCAGGTACATTAAATGAAATAAATCTGTGTATTCGTGATCTTGAATCAGAAGTGCCATCTTCACGGATAAATGCATACAGAGGTGCACTGATGATGAAAAAGGCAGGTTTTGAAAAGGTTCCTAAAATAAAGCTGAATACTTTTAAGTTAGGTCACAGGCTTCTGGAAACAGAGATTTCAAATGATCCGGATAATACTGAGTTTCACTTTTTAAGATTAGCTGTATGTGAAAGAGCGCCAGGATTATTAAATTTTAAGAAGAATTTGCATGAAGACAGAAATCAGATTATAAAGGGATTTCGAAAACTGGAAACTGGTTTGCAGTATTGGATAGAGCAATACTGCAAACATTCTACGATTTTAACAATCAAAGATCTTCAATAATTTCAAATGCAGCAAATCAAAAAGGTATTAGCAGTTTCATATTCTCAGACTGGTCAGCTTGAGCGGATTCTTGAGAATTTTATTCGCCCGCTCAAAAACATTGAAATTGATTATGTTCATTATAATCCCGTTGTCCCATTTCCGTTTCCGTGGACTTCTGAGGCTTTTTTTGATGCAATGCCAGAGTCCGTTCTTGAAGTTCCCGTTGAGATCTGTCCAATCAATTATAAATATCCGACATACGATCTGATCATTTTTGCCTATCAACCCTGGTTTCTTTCTCCTTCTATTCCTGCGAGTTCAATTCTAAGGGACAGCGAGTTTTTAAAACGATTGGCTAATACCCCGGTCATAACGTTGATAGGTTGCCGGAATATGTGGCTGAACTCTCAGGAATCTGTAAAAACTCTTATTGCCAGGGCTGGCGGAAACTTAATTGGGAATCTTCCTTTTGTTGACAGAAATCAGAATCAAATTAGTGCAATCACCATTCTTCATTGGATGTTGAAAGGGAAGAAGACCAGAAAGTATTCAATTTTTCCAATACCTGGAGTAAGTGATGAGGATATCCAGTCTGCCGAAGGTTTTGGAGAGATTCTGAACCAGTCTATCCAGGAAAATAAACTAAAAGATCTTCAATCTAAATTTTTGAATGGGGGCCGGATTACTATTCCCAATGACATTCTTTTTATCGAGGAAAGAGCAAAACGATTGTTTCGGATCTGGACACATCTGATTCTTAAATTTGGTCAGTCATCCCCTTCTGCCCGGAAAAGGATGCTTAAATTTTTTAAATACTATCTTATTGTAGCACTGTTTGTTGTTGCTCCCGTGATTGTTGGAGTTTTCCAAATATTTGTGGTTCCGTTTAGCCACAAGAGATTAAATGGCCGGAAACTACTATATTTGCATTAAACTAATCTTCAATGTCCGTATACATTAATAAGACTTCAGTATTTTTTCCGAACGAGCCGGTTTCGAATGATGAAATGGAAACCTATTTAGGGCAGATAAATGGCCAATGCTCCAAATCAAAAGGGATTGTTTTACGCAATAATGGCATTGAGAATAGATTTTATGCACTTAACAAAGAGGGTCAGGCAACCCACACGAACGCTGAACTGGTTGCCACTGCGATATTAAAGTTGTTCGAAACAAATCAAAACGAAATTTCAGAGGTGGAACTGCTTAGTTGCGGCACAGGAACTCCTGACCAGTTGTTGCCCTCCCACGCAGCAATGGTCCATGGCCTTTTATCACAAACTTCCGAGATTGAGGTTGTATCTAATTCAGGATCATGCTGTTCGGGAATGCATGCGCTAAAATATGCATACCTTTCGATTAAATGCAGTGAGAAACAAAAGGCAATTTGTACTGGTTCAGAACGTGCTTCCTCAATTCTTAAGGCAAACCTTTTTGATGAAGAGGTAAAGAAACTTGAATTGCTTGATGAGAATCCACATGTAGGTTTTGAAAAGGATTTTTTGCGATGGATGCTTTCAGATGGAGCCGGCGCCTTTTTACTGGAAGATAAAAAGAATGAACAGGGCATATCGTTGGAAATTGAATGGATAGAATTGTTTTCATTTGCCAGCAAAAAAGAGACCTGTATGTATATGGGTGCCGAAAAGCTTCCTGATGGTTCGATCAACAGCTATCAGCATTATTCACCCATGGAAATTATGCAGAAATCCATACTAAGTTTAAAACAGGATATAAAACTTCTTAGCTCAAATATAATTGAATTAGGCTTTAATGGGTTAAAAACTATTCTTGATAAAAGAGGCATTCATGTCGGTGACATTGATTTTTTTCTTCCCCACATGTCCAGCTTCTTTTTTAAATCCAAAATCTACGAGATTCTGGAGAGGAATAATATTAAAATACCCTACGATAAATGGTTTACAAATCTTAAGACCAAAGGAAATGTAGGAGCCGGATCTATTTATATTATGCTTGACGAACTTATGAAAAGCGGTAATCTGAAGATTGGAGATAAAATCCTTCTTGCAGTGCCGGAAAGCTCACGTTTTTCGTACGCATTTTGTTTGTTGACTGTTTGTTAAATATCTGAGATTTGAAAAAAGAAGATACACCCCAGGATAAAAGTGCACTTGAAAATATTTCACATGAAGTGTGTTATGTGAAAAATGAGGATGGCAGCTATGAATCTGTTTTAAGTACAGGATGGGATGTGAAAACGGATGCCCTGGAAAATGCCTGGGATGAAATTCATGAGCGCATTGAGAATGCTAGAATTGCCGTTCAGCAAAGAAGGAAAAGTCCTCTGTATTATCATATGGAAAAGAATTTAATGGACTTAACACTCTTGTCTTCATATGTAAAATTCAGTAAACTTCGTGTTTGGTGGCATCTGCATCCGTCAGTTTATGAGAAACTTAGTCCAAAAATATTACAAAGGTATGCGAAGGTATTCAATATTGCACAAGATGAATTAAACACTTTAACGTAATAATGACTGATAATTTTACGCATATCCAGGCGGCTCATTGTGAAAATGGTGTAATAACAAAGCTTTTGAAACTTGCAGGACACGAATACATGACGGAGCCACTGGCTTTTGGCCTTGGTTCCGGTTTATTTTATATTCATATCCCTTTTCTAAGCATCAATGGAGGTCCGGCTATCTCCTTTCGTACCTTGCCGGGACGGATTTTTTCACGAACCTGCAATAGTCTCAGGATAGATATTATATCGAAAAAGTTTAGTAATGAACAAAAGGCTAAGGATTATTTAGATAACCTGATAGCTCAGAATGTAGTAACCGGATGTCAGGTAGGTGTTTTTAATCTTAGCTATTTCCCACCGGAATATCGGTTTCATTTTAATGCACACAACTTAATTGTTTACGGAAAAGATAATGGGAGCTATCTGATCAGTGATCCAGTGATGGATAATGTTACCGTTCTCACTTCAGAAGAACTCCAAAAGGTTAGGTTTGCGAAAGGGTTTCTTGCACCTCAGGGCCATCTTTATTATGTGAAAAATGCCAGGCCATATACAGAAGAATTATTAAGAAAGGCAATTAGTTCTGGCATTAAGCGAAATGTTCGTGATATGTTGCACATTCCGGGAAATTTCGGAGGAGTAAAGGGGATTTTGTATACTTCCGGAAAAATCCGTAAATGGCGTGATAAGTTAGGGGTTCGAAAAGCCGGTCATTATCTGGGACAAATAATCCGCATGCAGGAAGAAATTGGAACCGGAGGAGGAGGCTTTCGTTTTATTTATGCTGCATTTCTTCAGGAAGCGTCTAAGTATTCGAAAAACGAACGTTTAATGACTGTTTCTGATGAGTTTACAAAGTCCGGTGATCTTTGGAGACAAAACGCGGTTAACATGGCAGGAGTATTGCGTGGAAGATCATCCCTGCAGTCTGACTTTGACAATATAGCCGATGTGATGACTGAAATTTATCATATCGAAAAAAACGCCTTTAAGGAGCTTTCGAAGTTAAAATTGAAATAAATGGGTAAGCCGCTGATTGTTGTTGAAGACCTGGGGAAAAAATACAAAAATGCAAAGGACTTTAGCCTTCAGCATGTATCTATCTCAATATCAGAGGGCGATAAGTTTGGTGTTTTGGGCCCTAACGGTGCCGGAAAAACAACTTTAGTCTCATTACTGTCAGGGATTCTTCATCCCAGCGAAGGGAAAATCACTTATCTGTCAAAAAGTTCAGAGCCAGTTAAAATTGGGTTCGTGCCTCAGGACCTGGCTTTCTATGACGAATTAACCGCTTCGCAAAACCTTGAGTATTTTGGAGCACTGTATAGACTTTCCCGAAATGAAATAGCAAAACAAAGTGAGAATATCCTTACTCTTCTTGGATTATCAGGGGTCAGTGATAAAAAAGTAAAAACCTTTTCAGGTGGCATGAAGCGCCGGTTAAATCTCGCAATTGGCATCTTACATAATCCAACTGTTCTGTTTCTGGACGAACCTACCGTAGGTGTAGATATTCAAAGCAAGAATGCAATCATACAATTTCTTAATAAATTAAATCGTCAGGGAACCACAATTATATATACTTCACACCATTTACCTGAAGCGGAGGAATTTTGCGATAACATAGCTATTCTTGATTATGGACAAGTCATTGCCCTGGACGAAATATCTGCTTTAAAAGAGTCCAACAAAGCAGTTAGTCTGATGGATGTGATGTTAAAACTGACCGGGGAGGGGTATAGGGACCATGTTTAGATTTATTGTTTCCTTAAAAAAAGAGACCCTTCTTTTCCTGAGTGATAAAGTGGGATTGGTATTGATGTTTGGGATGCCTGTAATTCTTGTTTTTGTTATAACAATCATTCAGGATAGTGTTTATCAAATTTTAGATAGTAACCGGATTTCAATGCTGATTGTTAATCATGATGCCGGAGAACTTGGTAAGAGGTTGGTTTCTCAGATCGATTCTTCCGGTATGTTTAAAATTGAAGTGGATAATTCGATCAGGTTCGAAGATATTAAAAGCAGGATCGCGCAAAAAAAAGTCCTCACAGCCGTTTGCATTCCTTCGGATTTCTCAAAAAAACTTCAAAGTAAATCCAGTCAGTTAAGTAGCATTATACTTACTGATTTCGGTCTTTCAGATGCCGGCTCAATTAAATTGCCGGATATTGAAACAATAACGATACAATTTTTTCATGATCCAGTACTTCAGGAGAGTTTTTGTTACTCAGTCCTTAATATCCTGCGTGTAAATCTATCTGTAATTGAAAGCAGCCGAATGATAGAAAATATTTATGAACAAATGGGGGTATCATCCGACTCTTCGCATCTTAAGGAAATAATGCAAAAAAACAGAATCAGCATAAATAGGATTGTTGCCTCTCAGGGAACTCAAAATGAAATACCCAGCTCGACGCAACATAACGTACCTGCATGGACCATATTTGCAATGTTTTTCATGGTCGTTTCATTGGGAACAAATATTGTAAAAGAGCGGACCACAGGAAGTTTTTTAAGGATTAAAACTATTCCCGGAAGTTTTACAATTGTATTGTTGAGTAAACAGGTTATTTATACAATTATTGCATTCTTACAGGTTCTTGTTATTTTTAGCATCGGGTTATTCATACTGCCATTAATAAATTTGCCCCCACTCGAGATCCCGGAAAACATTTCTGGAATTTTGGTTGTAGTTTTTGTGTGCAGTTTTGCGGCTGTAAGTTATGCACTTATGATAGGCACATTGGCAAATACGGCTGATCAATCCAATGGATTTGGTGCAATCTCGATTATTATTTTTGCTGCTTTAGGAGGAGTTTGGGTACCTACCTTTATAATGCCACATTATTTGCAGGTGATAAGTTTGTTATCTCCGCTTCATTGGTGTATTGAAAGTTTTTATGTGTTATTTTTAAAGCATGGTAATTGGAGTGATCTGGGAAAACCTGTTATTGTTTTACTCTCCTTCAGTTTACTTTGTCAGTCAGTAGCTTATATGAAGATAAAATTAGATCAGTAATAACAGTTAAGATTATTAAATATGGACAAGGCTGAATTGATATTAAATCTGAAGAAGCAGATTATTCAATACGTTAATATTTTGGACTATAAGCCAGATCAGATTGGTGATGACCTCCCTTTATTCGGACCTGATGGCCTTGGACTCGATTCAATTGATGCACTTGAGTTGTCTGTCATGCTTGAACGGGAATATGATATTAAACTGACAAACCCCGCTGAGGCAAGAAAAATATTTGTAAGCGTTAATTCTATTGCCGAATATATCATTTCGACAAAGTCGTCCGAATGACAAAGAATATCTACATCACCGGGTTTGGTTGCATTTCGCCTATTGGATTAAACGCAGATGAAAACCTTAGAAGTTTGCGTTCGGGTCAGGATGGGATTGGCAGATCTTTAAATTTACAGTCACGCTATTCTGAATTGAAGCTTTTTGGTGAAGTAAAGGCTGATACCAATTCATTAGGAGCACCGATATATTTTCATCAGATTCCCGGATTAACAAGGACTGATTTGTTAGCATTTACCGCATTTAATGAGGCCATTCAACATTCAAAGCTGACACCTGAGGAAATATCTTCACATGATACTGCCTTTATATCAGCAAGTACAGTCGGCGGAATGTGTCTTACCGATGAACTATATGCAGATGCAAATTTTCTTTCTGCAGGTTCTGAATTTGTACATTCATACAGTGGCGCGGCCCACACCTTACAAATTGCGAAGTTCTTTGGTATGAAGGGCTTTACAAATACGATCAACACAGCCTGTTCTTCCTCCTCAAATGCGATAATGATGGGAATGAGACTGATACGATCCGGAAGGTTTAAGCGTGCTATTGTTGGTGGAGCGGAAAGCATGGCAAAATATACAATAAACGGATTCAATTCTCTCCAAATCTTATCTGAAAATAAGTGCAAACCATTTGACATTCACAGGGATGGTTTGAATTTGGGTGAAGGATCTGCTTATGTGGTTCTTGAATCAGAGGAGGTATGCAGTCATAAACCTCATTTGGGCAGGATAATCGGTGCGGGGAATTCGAATGATACCTTTCACCCTTCATCCTTATCGGAAAATGCGGTTGGCGTGACAAAATGTATGGAACTTGCCTTGATGGACGCACATATTTTGCCCTCAGACATCAATTACATCAATGCTCATGGAACGGGAACACAAAATAACGATCAGACAGAATTAGTTGGTTTTGCAAATATATTTCCTGTTATTCCACCCTTTAGCTCAACAAAGTCCTATACCGGTCACACCTTAGGTGCTTCGGGAGCGCTGGAAGCAATTTATTGTATTTTTTCCTTGATTCATAACGAGTTGTATCCTAACCTTCATACCGTTGATCCTGTTCCCGGGTACTGCGAGTCGCTGATTACTCATTTTACACCAGAAGTAAAGTTGGACTGTGTGATGTCAAATTCATACGGATTTGGTGGTAACTGCACATCACTACTTTTTGCAAAATCTTAATTATATGTATATTACTGATTTAAGAGCAATTTCGCCACAGGCTACTTTTGATGCAGGTGGTTTACAGGATCATCCAACTTCTCATTCAGGGAACAAATATAATGCACAGGAACCGGATTATGCCGGTCTTATTGCCCCTATCCTGCTTCGTAGAATGGGAAAATCCATTCGTATGGGTATAGGTGCAGGACTTCCTTTAATCCAGAATCAGAGAAATATCGATGCAATCATAATTGGATCATCTGAAGGAGGTTTGGAAGATTGTATAAAATTTCTGAATCAAATTGTATTGTATAAAGAGGGAACTCTTACCCCGACAAACTTTGTTCAGAGTACTCCGAATGCTCTGGCAGGAAGCCTGGCATTAATGAGCCGAAACACTTGTTATAATATCACACACGTTCACAAGGGAAACGCTTTTGAAAATGCGCTTATTGATGCCATGTTACTATTTGAAGAGGGTAAAGCGGATACTATCCTTGCGGGTAATGTGGAAGAAATTTCTGATTATAACTTCAATATTGAGACTCTGGCAGGGCAATTTAAAGTTGAGGATTCAACATCTGAGAATTTACTGGAGTCCGGCACGCCTGGTACGGTTTGCGGCGAAGGTGCCAGTATGTTTATTTTAAAGGATAAAGCAGACGATTATTTGGCGCGAATTGTCGATGTAGCACAAATCTCCTATCCAACTGAAGAAGAAATTCTAGGATTGATTATGGATACTTTAAAGAAAAACAATCTCAGACCGGAAGATATTGATACTTTAATCCTTGGAAAGAGCGGTGATTCCCATACCGATGTATGGTATACTGCCGTGAATCGTAAACTTTTCCAGGAACAATCAATTTTCACATTTAAAGACCTTGTGGGGGAATATCCTACTTCAATTGCTTTTGCCACATATTTGGCAGCCTGCTTGATTTCAGGAAGAAATATAGGATGGAAATTAATCCTGCCACCCAAACCAATCAAACATATTCTCATTTACAATCATTATAAGGGAGTCCAGCATGGCCTTATATTGATGAGCATATAATTCGAATCTGTCTATGTTTTAGCCGAAACCGAATTCTTTAAGTTTACAGGATTGGCATACAATTTTAGGAATTCCTCTCTGAATTCTTGTTGATCAATATCAATCATATTGCTGACACTATTCAGATGGGAAATGAATTTTTCCTTTTCTGTTGCAGTATATTTCGATGAAAAAGCTTCACCACCATATAAAAGATCATAAGCAATATAGTTCGTTGGCCAGAGCTGGTATGACTCGTAAATCTGTCTGTCTACCTCTAATCCAATAGTGTGCAACAACTCCTTGTCGTCCATAGAATCAGATATTGAGTCAATAAATCCGGAAAGCGAATTACCAAAGACTAGTTTTGTACGGCCTTTATAACCACCAATCCCAGTTTTAATGCTGTTGAAGTCTTCACCCTCTTTTTTTACATATTTCCCGGACTTGGAACGACAGGTTTCATAAACTTTTAAATAGTCGCAAGGCTCGTATTCATATGAAACAGTAAGAGGCACAATGTTTAAGCTTTTTAAACGTTCTTTTTTACTCCCGGTACCACTCATGGCGAACATTCGTAACAGACCTTGCTGGGTGACGTCAATCCCATCTTTTGTTCTGCCCGCACGCTGGGCTATCCATATCGACTCATTTTTAAGTTCAATTGTCTGCCGCATATACTGCGAAAGCTCAAGTGAAATGCGTAATTGTTCCCTGTGATCTGAGTGGCGGAAAACTGTAAACATCTTATTTGACTTTCCGAAATCAATAATAAACGGAGTAGTCATAAGATTACTTCCAAAAGTAATCTGGGTTGTATTCATCGAATGGCTTACCAAAACATGTTGAAGCAATGCAGCATCCAAAACAATATCCCTGTGATTTGCTACAAACAAACAAGCCGTATCTTTATCAAGACTTTCAATACCAGAGGAAATAAATTCATCCATCGTTAAATTAATCACAGCTTTAACCGCATGATCTATAACCCGTTTTTGAAAATCATACGAACCGGTGATGGATAAAAAAAGATCTTTTATCTGTTGTCTGGTTAAATCAGGAAAAACAAGTTTGAATACCGGATAAAACTCATCATAATCCACCATCCTTTTCAGGGCATCAACAGTTTCGTTATCACTGTAACACCTTATTTTATCAAAATTGTTTTCCATATTCGCTTTAATCGGGTTATTCGGTTCTAATATTTGTATTTGACAAATATACTTTCCTTTTCCAGAATAATTCTAAATAGCTATCGTTTATCAAGAAATGTGATGGGTTTCCTGTTTGATCCGGGGAATTGTATCTTTTGGATTTCATTGATATCCATAAATTCGATAAAGGGAGCCACGCGGATACGTGCCCTGAAATGATCCTTAATAAGCTTTTCCATTTCTTTTGAAGGATTTTCCACGCCTAATTTCAGTAGTACATTATCAGTGCCAATGCTGTTTGTTGAAACCTCCACTACGAAGTTCTTCACCTGTTCTATATCGTGAAGGATGTCGTATATAGCAGGTGGATAAAGAGTTGTACCTTTAAATTTTATCATCTGTTTTTTTCGTCCGATTACCGGACCCAGTCGCATTGTTGTGCGACCGCATTCACATTTTTCGGAATAGTGGTAGCAAATATCCCCGGTTTTAAACCGAAGTAAAGGCATTCCTTCAACACCAATATTTGTGATCGTTACTTCACCTGGTTCTCCCTCTTTTACGGGTTCGTCGTTTTCATCCAAAAACTCGACTATGATCATTTCGGGATGGTGATGACCTCCCTTGCCATATTCACATTCCGTAAAAGCTGTCCCCATCTCCGTTGAGGCATAGGTTGAGAATAGTCGAATATCCCACTTTTCTTTGATTCGGGACCCCAGGGTATTCAGACTGAAATCGGTATTTCTTATGGCTTCACCAATACAGATTGCCTTCTTTATGGATGTTTTGTTCAGATTGATCTGATTATTCTCCGCAAATTCAATCAGCTTAATTATGAACGATGGTACTGTAACAATACTTGTCGGCTGGACACGCAGGAAACTGTCAAACTGCAGTTCGGGATTTCCCGGACCTACCCGGACCACCCCGGCTCCCATCTTACGTATGCCTGAGAAATAGGCCAGACCAGCCATAAACCGCCGGTCCATAGTAACCATGAGCTGATAAACATCAGACGAATTGCCACCCGCACATAGGAACGAAATATATTCATTATAGGCTAACCTTTCGAGGTCATTTTCAGTCATCGTAAAGGTTACGGGATCACCCAATGTTCCTGAAGTCGTGATGTAATCAATGATTTTACCTCTGCTAACGCACAAAAAATCCATGTTATTGTTTTGTAACATGTCCTTTGTAGTAGGCGGAATGGAGGCCAGGTCCGTAATCGTTTTAATGCGGTTCAGATCGATATTATTATCCTTAAAGAACCTCTTATAAAAAGGCGAATTAGAATTCAGATACTGCAATAACTCAGGTAATCTTTCCTCCTGATATTTTTTAATCTCTTCTTTATCAGCTTTTTCTATTCTTGGTATAAACATTTTAATGAATCCGTTTTTATGACTAATGTAAAATGAGTGCCAGTTGTGTTATTTTGCTTTTTCAGAGCAGCGGGCGAGTAATTTTACAAGGTTTATATATTCTGATTGTTGCGGAATTTCAAGTTTAAGTGCCATTTTAAAGTAATCTGAGGCAAGCTTATAATCTTTATTTTTAAAGTAGTAATTTCCAACTAGATACCATGGATAGTAAAAATTGTCGTTCAGTTTTATAAATTCGTCCAATTCCTTTTTTGTAAAGTGAGAATTGTCTTCAATGCCTTTTTTGAGGCTGTTAGCGACTTTTTTATAGGTCACAAATTTAAGGAATTCCGGACTATTTAATAACGGGTCTTCAGCAATACACTCATTGCCAAGGTACACGGGGTTTGAAATATACGATTGAGGATTAGAGAATATTTTATTCAGGTCATAGGCCACAAAGACACCTAATTGGAAAGGTGCTGCTGCTACCCAAACTTTTCTTTCTTTGGGTTTGAATATAATTCCATGATGTGCAATAAGTTGATTGATAGACTTCTCATTTCCCAGTCCAATATTTATCCCATTTTCTCCTTTCCTGTCGCGAAGTAAACTTGCAATGTCACCTGCTGCGAAGGATCCAATGCTATCTATTAGTGCCTCGACACGATTAAACCTGTAATGAGAAGCATCCTTAAACTGAGATATTGAATCCGGGGTGATGGGTTTGAGTGATGGGTGCTGGAAATGGTTTGTAACAGTCAGATAGTCCTTATGCGGCAGATAAAGAACAATTTTTTTAGGTGTCTTTTCGATTAAGGCTACCCGGTTTTCTTTTGCAGAACCAATTAAAAATGATTCAGATACAAAGGTTTCATATTCTTTCGCAATTTTAAAGGCTTCGTCTATTGTTGAGGCATATTGCAGGATTTTTCGCGCCAGAATCGAAACCGGAGTTTTACTAATCGTTGGAATTCCGGTTGGCTCTGCATTGAGTGTGATTGTAAGTCCTTCCTTATTCATTCCGGAGACTACTCCGATCATCCCTCCCCAGGTAACGGACATGAAAGGGTGCCCTTCGTCAGGTTTCATGAAGGCAATAATTTTGTTTTCCGAAAACCTGTCCCCCGCATAAAAATCAAAATTCCTTCCAATCAGCAGGCTTGAATCGGCGCTGTATTTATTCCATACTCCAAAGCTTGTGCAACCAACAAGACACATACTTTGCAATGCATGGCCCATGTCGTGAGCACCATGATAGCTCATGATCCGTTGGAAAGGGGGAGCTATATAATTGAAGTTTTCTGATGCAGATTCAGAGACTCCCGCTACTTCGAGCTGATACTCAAGTGGCACATACTTTAACAGATCCCTGTTAAACCAACCCAGGAAAACATGAAGAAAGTTTAGGTATAACTTTGAGGTAACCAGTTGATTAATTTGATTTACAAACGCTTCTTCCTGGTAATTTACAAGATTTTTGGTTAACCTTCCATTTTTCAATCCCATCGTATATGGATCCCCCTGAACAAAAAGCTCCCACATGCCAAATTTGTTAAGCTTAAGCCAGCTATCACCACAAACTGTCAATGAGTCACTGATCTTTACAACATTCAGTGCATTCTTCGGGACCAGTTGATGAACCGGCTCGTTCAGTTTGGTTACCCAAAAAAGATAGATCAAAAATGCACCCGGCAACAAGGTGATGATCAGGAATATTTTTGTCCATTTCTTCATAATTTGTATTATTGCCTTACTGTAAATTCCGAAGGATATGAGTTGTTAATATTTTGCATGATCTCGTTGATGTCCACGAAATTTCCACAGGTAATCAGGGCGCCACAAAGCACACCTGTTATGCCATGCAGGTTAACACTTTGGCCGGTTAGAAACAGGTTATCAATTTTTGTTCTTGGCGCAAGGTATGATTCAATAGGTCGGGTACAGTCTCGTACAATGCCGTACATGCTTCCTTCCTTTGTTCCTGTATAATCTCTGAATGTAAGAGGGGAGGCGCTATAGGTAGTGTTAATAGCAGCCTGGATTTCCGGAAAAACTTTGGCAACCTGCTTAATTAATAACTGTTCCCTGTCCATTTTAAACTTTAAATATTCAGGTCCCCTCTTTTCAATTTTTGTATTCTCCCATTGTCTGACTTCATCGTACTTCATGTAGGTGATCACAGTGGCACTTTCGGCAAATTCAGGATTTTTTTTGTCTGGTTTAAAATAGATCATCAGTCCCTGTGGCCATTCATCATCCCCATAATTATCAACACCCCAGACATTACTTGTCCTGTAGCAGTAGTAATTTTTATTTAAGAATCTGAAGTGGTTTTTTTTCAGTACGATGTAAACACTAAAAGATGAAATTGTATTACGTAAACTATTCAGACGGTTCTTGTATGCCTTACGAATCTGCCCTTCAGGGATAAAATCCATTGTCAGCGAGGGGTGCATATTGGAAATAAATCTGGTTGCCTCGAAAATATCTCCATTTTGGGTTTCAACTGACGAGATTAATTTGTCTTTAAAATGGAATTTAACTACTTCAGCCTTTGTACGAACCTGACCACCCATTGATCGGATCGATTCAACTAAGGAATTGGATATCTGGCTTCCTCCATTGGATAGGCGCCAGGCACTTGTAATAAAAAAATGGTTAATTAAAGCATGGACATACAGGGGTGTAGTTTTCTCGCTACCGGCATACAATGGGTTCAATGCTGCCAAAACACTTCTTAATGTTAGGTTATCTGTCAGGCTGGCAATATATTCCCCGGTACTTGTACCATAATAATTTATGTTAGTCATATCCATCAGGTTGACCTCCCTGAGATTAAAAATGTCTGATCCGTCACTCAGCTCTCTGATCTTTGTTGCATAGGCCTTTATAGCTACTTCCTCCCCTGGAAAATCGGCAATCAGGCTACTGACAAATCTTTCATACCCCATCGCGTATTTATATTCCCGTCCTTCAATATTTATGATATCAAAACCATCTTCATCTAATCGTTTCACTTCAACATCCGACAACAGATCAAGGTAGTTGAACAGTTTATGCAGAACTTCTCCCTCCCCCATACTACCGACATAGTGCATTCCGGTATCAAATTTGCACCCTTTTCGGTTAAATGTCTGAAGGTTGCCTCCTGTTTGATGATGCTTTTCGAGAACACATACCTTAAAACCAAATTTGATCAGGATATATGCGCAAGCCAGCCCTCCGAGTCCGCTACCAATAATCACGATATCGTATTTTTTTGTCATTCTTTGAATCTCCTGAATCAGTTTCAATTAATATTTTCTGATTTTATTTATTAAATAATCTCTTCCAATCAATTCCTGACAAGCTAATACTGAACTTATCGTTACTCCCAAAATCCCATGCATATTCAGGTTTTGCCCTGTAAAGAGCAAATTGCTTACTTTTGATTTCGGAGCAACAAGTGACAACAAAGGATTATCGGCGTTTTTAATAATTCCATAAGCAGAGCCTTCAGGAGTACCAGTATAATCCCGATAGGACAATGGCGTTGAGGAATAGTATGATTTTATGTTTTTTGTGATGCCCGGAAATCGATTCTCTAAAACTATTAAAAGTTTTTCGGATTTGCGTTGTTTGAAATCGTAATATTCCTGCGGACGGTTTGACCGGTTCGAATTTTGCCAATCTTTTAATTCATCAAATCGCATGTAGGTTAAAACTATAAGCCCATTGGCATATTTCCCAGACTTAGTGTTTGCCGGGGAATACATTAAAAAATGTTCCGGCCAGTTTTCTTCAGTATATTTTGTCCCCCAGACATTCGAATTTGGGAAATGATGGTAATTAAAATTAAACTGGTCCAGGCTGTTTTTTTTCAGTACAATGTATAAAGTGAACATCCCGACAGAGTTTTCCAAAGCAAAAATCCTATTGGAATATGATTTGCGAACCATATTCTCTGAAAGTAATCTTAATGTTGAAGAAGGATGAATATTGGAAATGATCTTTTTTGCCTCAAAAACTTCCCCATTCTCGAGTCTGACACGCTGTATTACGTTTTTTTCACCCTCCAAGGCTACTACTTTCATGTGAGTCCGTATACTTCCTCCGTTTGCTTCGATCCCTCTGGCCAGCTGTAAAGCCAGCTGTGAGCTTCCATTTACAAACCTCCAGGCACTTTTTATAAATGAATAATTTATAAGCGAATGGACATACATGGGAGTCTCACCCTCGATGCCCGCATAGAGTGAGTTCATTCCTGCCAGAACCTTTTGAAGTTTTGTATTTGCAGTACACGATTTTAGAAAATCCGATACGTTAAGCTGATGCCCAAGGGCTTGCATGGAAACTGTATCAGAATCTAAATTATAGAACGGGAAGCGATTGCATACTTCTCCCATCTTGTGAATATAGGTTCTTAGATTGGCTTCTTCATCCGGGAAAAACTGTGTGAGACATCTGATAAAATTTTCATGGCCTTGCGCAAAGGGATATTCAATGTTATCATCACCAAACGAGATCTTATCAAACCCATCCATATCAAGCCGCTGAATATTCATTTTATCCATTATCCCCAAATAACTGAAATAGCGGTTGAGTATCTCTCCTTTACCCAGACTTTCGGTGTAGTTAAGACCTGTGTTAAACATAACTCCTTCTTTAGCAAATGACTGGAGTGTCCCACCTATGCGTTTATCCATTTCGAGGACACAGACTTTCAATCCTTCCTTCGAAAGAATATTAGCACTGACTAATCCGCCAAGGCCACTACCAATCACAATAACATCAAACTTTTCCATTTAAAGCCTAACGTTTTTACAAAGGATATAAATCATATTAGAGGTCAATTTTGAATTGTCTACCTTTTTTAACACAAAGTTATTTTTCGTTGCGATATCCTCAATTTTTCTCCCGGAAAAGAAAAATAAATGATCATGAGCCGTTTTATTGAAATGAAGCAGACGCGTAGAAAAAAACTCGGTCAATTTCGTCCCGGCTGTTCGTTTTTTGAAATCGGTATCTGCATCACGAATGATGATTTTTCCACCCGGATTCAGATTAGCAATACAATTTTCAATACAAAGGGTTTGGATGTCTTCAGGAAGATAATGCAAAACGTCTGCAAGTATAAAGACATCTGCCTTTGGAAGTTGTACTGTTGAAATATCTGCTGTTTCAAATCTTAATCCTTCAACATGGCGGTGAGCCTCCTTTGCCATTGAGATTTTTTCATCGTCGTAATCCATGGCAATTATTTCACGGTCAGGTGAAACAAATTTCAACATCGCCGCCATAAAACCATATCCGCAACCGATGTCACAGATGACCCCTTGCGTGGGTATCAGATCATTGAAAAAGTTATAATTGTTTTCCAGCCGAACCTTTATTCTCGAATACCATTCCAGAACTGGTCCCTTATAAATATAGGATTGAATTAATCTGGAGTAGTAATAATCGGGGTTCTCAGTTATTTTATTTAACTTGTCGAATTCATCCCTTAAAAAACTTAGCAGGACCTTGCTTCGTGAAATATAGGTCTCAGAACCTTCAAAGGTTTCTTTCGGAATCGGGGTGAAGAATTTCACTGTAACCTGACCGTTTCGTATGAAAAATTCGTTCGGGTCCATACAATGATTCGCTCCATGAATCAATACAGGAAGAATGTCAAGGCCAAGCTTTTCGGATAAATAGACTACTCCATTATGAAACCTCCCTATTTTCCCATCTCGTGTTCGATGACCTTCCGGAAAAATCAATATTGAATAGCCATCATCAACCAACTTCCGAAGAGATGGAATTGCATGATCCATACCATTACTCACCGGATAGAAATCAAGAAATTTAACTATAAATCCATAAAACGGATTGTTCCATACCCAGTTATTTGTAAGAACAATAATCTTTGGATGAAGCATCATAAGTAATGATAAGTCAAGGTGTGACTGATGATTGCTCATAATGATCCTGGGCGTTGATAAATTAAAATTCTCTTTGTTTATGAACTTTTTCCGAATACCAAAGATGCTTACAACGATGAACCTGTGATACAGTTGTACTAATCTGTGAAAAATATATTTCCGGGTCTTCATTCGTACCGGAAGAATAAATAATACTGGAATGATTGCTGTAAGGGTAGCACATCCTGTTAAGAACTGGGTGAATGCAAACAGCGATGTGAACAAATTATAAATGCTGACTGGTGCCGAACGTTCCTTCCCGAAATTTGTATACAGGAACCTGTAGCAAATTGGGACAACCGTAAAACTTAAAAATAGTATTGAGGCGATCCCAATAACAGACAAGGCAGCTATGGATTTTAAGGCTGGATGTTTCGCAAAAATCAGAACCCCTATTCCGGCAAAAGTTGTCAGTGCCGATAGCAGGACAGAAAGTTTGCTTGAAATGATCTCATCCCGGCCATATTTCCGATTCTCAATCAGGGCATTAAGGATTAAAACCGCAAAATCAACCCCAAGTCCAAACATTAAGGCTGAAATAATAATGTTGAAAATATTAAATTCCACATTGAACAGGCCCATCAGGCCCAGCGTCCACTGCCATCCGATAATTAATGGCAGCATTGCAATAAATGCAAGTTCAATACGGCCATAATAAAGGAGCAACATCACAAAAACGGATAAGAAAGAGATCCAGACTAATCCATCAAAGTCATGCCTGAGAGAGTCAACGAGCCTGACAGAAAAGTACTGTTTATCCCATAAGACAGCATTATCATCTTTTATTATCGATGAATAGAGCCTTTTTTTGTCCTTCAGATCAACCTTTAATGTACTTAAGAGATAGACCATCCCATTTTTTTTCTTAACGAAGGAATTAAGAAATCCGTTAATCATGATATCCTCGTCAGAGTCAGAAAGGATATCGTATTTTTTATGAAGTAAAGTCTCAAAGGCCGAAAATGCTTCGGGTTTGATGTGATTTGATTGTGCCGCAGTCTTAAGATTATTCAGACAATCATCAATGCGTTGCCCGGTCCAGTAATCATTCCAGCGTTTAATTCTCCTCAGCTGTGCTTCTTTTGATTTTAATACCGTTGAGGCAGTAGAAATACTTCGGATAATTCCGGCTTTTTGCAAGGAACTTATTGTATCCGAATAGGTTTCAAACTTATTTAATGATTCATCCACTGATTTTCCACTGACAACGAAGAACACGGAACTAAATGCTTCAGAACTAATTTTTTGTAGTTTTTCTTCAGTCTTTTTAAGATAAGGTGAAAGATAATTTAAGGCATTCAGGTCAGTATTGAAAACGACCTTGGTTGACTCAAAGGCAGAAATAATCGTAATCACTACTATTCCCCACTTAATGTATCTTATTTTATCAAATTCTATAGCTACAAGCTTATCCAGAAAAGTAATTGATTTTGTGACTTTTGGAGAAGTTTTGGATTCTAAAAACTGTGTAGTGACAATTAAGACAAAGAGAACTGTACCAATAACACTAATGGCAGCAAAAATACCCATCTCTTTCAATGCAGGTGAGTCTACGAAACAGATGCACAAGAATGAAATGGAAGTTGTTAAACTGCATATAATTAAGGCTTTTGCCTGAGATGCCAAAAGAAGTTTTACTGATTTGGTTGAACGGTAATTTACAAATGCCACAAGGGTATAGTCAATTGTAATTCCCATTAATATGGATCCTACACCCAAGGCAATGGCAGATATTGAACCGTGGAACCAGTATAAGCTGCCCAGACTTAAAGTTACCCCAAATAAAACAGGCATAAAAAGCAGGATAAAAATGCGCACTGACCTGAACAGAAAGCTTATCAAAATGATTAACAAAATTAAAGCCAGCCCGACAGTAACTAAAATATCTGTTTTGATTTGATTGGCATTTCCCACACTGATAACCGGAGCTCCGTAATAGTCGATAGTACAATCCTCGCTGTCAGCCTTCTCCTTGGCAAGTTGTATCTTATTTACCAAAAGCGAGTTATTTTTGGTCTCTGATGAAAGATATGCCGGTTCTATAAAAAAGAACAAATGGTAACCATCACCCGAAAAAATATAATTTCTGTTTAATTTGTATGAACTGCTTATTTGCAGGCGTTTCAGTTTCTCAAGAACCAAAGGTGTAAAATGTAATGGATCCTTTAAGATGTAGGATCTCATGCCAATTCCGGCTGGAGTCATCAGCACTTTAAAATCACCTGATATTGTCTTGCTAATTGATTCTTTTTCGGTTCGTCTGGAAAGGATACTGTAATCTTCTTCCTCCAGAAAAAGAGGGAGATTCCGGTAAAAAACGTCATAAGCTTGATTTACTTTATCGTCATCAATTCCAAAATTTATTTTTCCAATAAGGCTGTCCGCATGTTGCAGGTGGAGGGATTGTACAAATTTCCCGGCTGTGGCGATTAATGAGTCTGCCTGAGGGGTTTTTGTTGTATCAGCTTGCGAAACAATCAAAACAATTTTGTTGGAGAAGTCGGTATTTTGCATCATTTTGTTTACTGTCTCCACCTCTTTACTTTTCGTAAGTACCTGAGAGATATCTTCTTCAAGTTTTATATGAACGACTCCGAACCACAAAAAGGCTACAAAAGCCAGTAATATGGAAACGCTTAGAAACTTAAAGCGTCTGATTAATTTAAAAATATACCAAAAGAAATTCCCCATTGATCTTTCTATTTTCTTCTAAATAATAACAACAGTAAATAACTGAGACCGCAAGATACGAACCCAAGGAGAATTGCCAAAACAACACTGCCAACGATATACTGATAAAGATGATTTGTTATGGATGTTATTCCCGAAATTCCAGTGAGGCTAAGAGGGAACAAAGGCTTGCCCAGAACAAGACCTCCCATGCCTAAACTTCCTATAATTATAAAGGGGATCATTGGCGGGATGCTTATATTTGCTGCAATAATTACAAGAGGTTTATGTAATCTGAATACATAGGCCAACGCCAGAGCTATTAACATTTGATAACCCCAAATTGGTAAAATTCCCATAAAGACACCAAATCCAATTGAAAAAGCCAACTTAATATTTGACTCATTTCTTATTGAAACGAAGGTTTTAATATTTTTCCAGGAAAGTTTTTTGATGAAGTCACGTGGCTTAATGTAGGCAAATGCAATTATGCACAATATTGTATTCAGGACGCTGATCCGCAAGAAATCTTTGTAAGGACGAAAATGGCTCACGCGGTCTTCCGAATTACCATAGATAATTTGAATCGGCTCAGCGATAACCGGTATATTGCTCCAGGCAGCCCGGACCGGAACCTCGATCTCATATTCAAATTTTGTGCAGTAGAATTTGAACCGGGATAGTAATTTAATTGGGTAGACACGGTATCCCGATTGTGTATCCGGTAGACGAATGCCTGTTTCGACAAGAAACCAGAAATTTGAAAAACGATTACCAAAACTACTTCCCTGGGGTACATCACCCTGTTCCATATTCCGGGAGCCAATGATTATAGAATTCGGTTCAGCCTGTGAACGTGCTATTAACCGTGGTAAATCTTCCGGAAAGTGTTGACCGTCAGAGTCTATAGTGATTGCATATTCATAGCCTGATTCAAGAGCTCTTTTAAATCCGTTTTTTAGGGCGCACCCCTTTCCCTGATTCATTGGATGTACAACTACATCCAGTTTTACAGGATAATTTGATAATATTTCGGCTGTTTTATCTGTTGACCCATCGTTTACAACAATAATATTAGTAGTGTAAACAGCAACCCGATCAATGACATCGCGTAAAGTCTTACAGTTGTTGTAAGTGGGAATAACAACGCACATTTTCAAATCACTAAACAAATTATGCGTTGTCATGGAGTCTTCCTTTTACTTTTATATAGACTTCGTGGCTGTTATAAATACTTGCACTAATATTGAAATCAGTCTTTTCGTCAACTGCAGATAAATCCATAAAAACTGAATCTGTCTCATTGGGTACCCAGACAGATATAAACTTAATATTTGAAACGGAGGTATAGATCAGGTTCCCACCCAGGTAGTCGCTGAAAATTTCTTTTACCATTTCCATTTGACATACACCCGGAGTTACAGGCATTCCGGGGAAGTGCCCATCGAAAATAGAATGATCAGGCCGGATGAAAATCTGAAATTTCAGGGATGAAAAAGAATTACTCTCTATCACTTTGTATGTAAACAGGTTATTAAGTAACATTTTTAGTTTATTCTTTTTAATAACATTTTCAGTTTTACGGGGCTGTGGTTAATTTGTATGGAATTTGAAATGCCACTGTTTAATTCGGCAAATTGTACAAGTGTACGGTTTATTAATGAATTTGAAATTATTTTCACTAATCCTTCATTCTCAAAAAAGTAATAATTTCTGCCGGAATTGTTTTTGATCAGATACTGGTTTTCACCTACCTTCTTCACCGACAAAACTTTTTCATTACCAGGTGTAGTAGTTAGTAACAGGAAGTCTTTTACAAGTAGTTTTAGCAATGATTTCTTTTGAAGCGGTTTAATGCAATAATTAACGTGATAATTCTCAGACGAAAAGTCCATATCAAGCAAAGTCATTCCTACCTCAGACATCAGAACCAGCCTGTATTTCTCACCTGATTCTTTCTTTATAACAAAAATCCCCGAATAATAGTGAGAATATAGGTCAATCGATACACGAAAAACTGCCTCTGAAGTTGATCCACGAAAAACAGGCGTTGCATTCAGAAGTATGGGCTGTTTATCGGTAACCTCTATTTTTCTGCCGACTGAGCATGAAAAACAAATCAGACAAAGGCTAGTTAGACTTAAAAGTACTCTCATCAATTGTTTCATTGAATCTCCTGTCACTAAATGCAATTTTCGTAAAATCACCCGTAGGTTCTATAATCCTGATTGTTGAAACACCAAGGTCCGACTTATCGAAATAAATCTCAATACCTGAGATATATGTTAGTAAAACCTTATTTTGAGGATTTAGAAGTAGTTTATACTGTTTTGTATTCTCTTTTAGACTCAGACTGAAATCTTTATTCTTTCCAAGATTACCCTTGACAGAGCCAAGCATCAGCTCATTAATCTGTTTGAATATTGCATTGCTGCCCGCATCAAACTCATTTGTCTTTCTCTGGTCTTTAATAACAATCTTATTCCCATTAAAAAGAATCAGATACTCAAATGGCTTTGTATATTCCCAACGTAGCTGGTTATCCTTTTTATACCGGAACAAGCCTTCTGAAACAATTGGCCCGGTTAAAAAGCTTAGGTGCTTTTCCTGGACAAAATGACTCTTTATCGTGGTTATTTTCTCGGCGTTCTTATTTATTTCGGCCTCAATAAGCTCAAAGTTCTTCACAGGTTGAAAGTCCTGTCCATGAATTTTGGAGATTTGAAGAGTACAGAGTATAAATATACAATACAGAATTTTAGTGTAATTTACTGGCATAGGTAGAATTTTGTTCAAAATAGGTGTCTATTCGTTGAGTATTAAAATTATTGTCTTTAATAAAACGTAAAAGTTCCTCGAGGATCCATAAAATCTTAGGAGAATGGTCATGGAGCAATATAATATCGCCGGACTTTAGCTTTCTTTTTATTTTGTTTAAGGCTTTATTTCCTTCACGATCCTGTGTGTCAAATGAGCGGATGCTCCAGCCAATACTGATCATGTTTACTGCTTTTACACCCTTTGCAATTGTCGGATTAATTACGCCATAGGGGGGACGAAAATAACGGAATTTAGATTTTGTGTATTTTTCGATTAGTATACTCGTGTTTTGAAGTTCCTCTTTTATCTTTTTTACAGATCTTAAAGGGAAATAAGGAGTATGCGAATAGCTATGATTCCCAATGAAATGCCCCATTTGAAAAAGTTTTTGAGCAAGGAGGGGAAATTTTTCAAGTTGCTTCCCAGTACAAAAGAAATTTCCTTTTGCACTGTATTTTTCAAGTAAATTCAAGATCTCAGTTGTATTTTGGTGCGGACCATCGTCAAAAGTTAAGAATATTTCATTGCGATCATTTGGTAAACGGCAAATCACAGGCATGAAGAACTGCCAATTAACGTTTATGACACCTCCAAAAACAATCAGTGAATAGGAAATTAAAGTAATCACCAATAATATCCACGCAGGCTGATATCCCAATGCAAGAATAGTCAGAAGCATCAGGCTGATTGAGGTCCAGAGGATATTAGTAAGTGTAAATTTTGTCATTAAATCAATTAATTCAATTTTTAAAAGGGTTAAGTCAAATCCTTCCGGATATGCCTTATTTTATTCTAAATCGTCATTTAGATAGATGAATGTAAAGTTGCCTGCTTTGGAGGAGTTAACCAGAAGGACATGTTTGAATTTTCTGATATTCGCTCCTTTTAAGCAGCATTCCGGATGTATTTTCCCATTAACAATCGCACAGCCAGCCAGCCAAAATGCAAATGTAGTATCTGTATTGAAAGATCCGGAAAGGTGCTTAAATGCCGCAACCGTGGCGTTTTCAAAATCATTGTTTGTCAGATTAAGGAGTGTGTGGGTATCCGGGGTTCCATCCACTCCTAAAATCAACAAGTCAATATCTCCCGGTTTCATATCATATTCGGAGAGAAATTCTGATACTGCAACATTCAGGCCTCCATTATAAGAATGTCTTATCCTTATGCCACAAAGTTTAACCTTTGAGGACTGATCTTTATTTTTCGAAAGCGCAAAAAAACCTGCTCCTTCACCCGGAATAATCCCTTTGTTTGTCGAATTTACTAATGTTTCACGGTTAACTTCGTTCTCTGATAAACAGCCCATATTTTTCCACAAAAGGATTGTTTCGGGGGTAATCTCATCGAATCCGCCAACAAGAATATTATTTGCCTCTCCATCCTCAAGCATCATCATCGCATCAATGAGTGCCGATTCGAAGGAGCCCTCCATTTGTGTATGTGTTAAATTAGGAATTCGTAATTTTTTGAGTAAGGCAATTTGCCCGCCTATTGAATTATGCGTTGACCCGATAAACGAGGATGGGTTCATTAACTTCTCTTCATTCTGATGCATTTGAGTCAGGAAAGTTATTGTATCCTCGAGACAACCGAGTCCTGTTGAGGTTATTATCGCATCAGGAGTAAAATCTTCAAGCTGATTCAGACAGTCAAACGCTGACACAAGGCTGAATTTAACGATTCTGCTCATTCGCCTGAGTGAGGCAGCAGGGAGATAGTCTTTGTAATTACAGGGTCTGGTTTTTAAAGCAGAATTTTCGGCATTCACAAGGTTCTCAGGCATATCCGACCTGTTAAGAGTGTCTTGTGCCGAAACCATCGAAGATGCTTTAAGATAGACTGCCATGTTTATATTTTTGAAAAGATGAGTGAACTATTATTCCCGCCAAACCCAAAGGAATTAGATAAGACATGGTTTATCTGACCTTTTCGATTGTGCGTTAAAGGACTAATGTCCAGATCCTCGTCAGATAGGGTGAAGTTTATGCCTGCATAGATCTCCTGATTCAGAATCGATTTTACCGAAAATACAGCTTCAATGCCTCCGCAGGCTCCCAACGTATGTCCTGTAAGAGACTTTGTAGAACTGTATGGGGGAACATTTGGCCCGAATAATGTTGCGATAGCTCTGGCTTCGGAGGCATCGTTGTTAGGAGTTCCTGTGCCATGTGCATTTATATACGAAACTTCACTGCAACTTATCCCTGCAACTTCCATTGCCTTTTGCATGGATAGAATTGCACCGGTTCCTTCAGGGGAGGAGGCAGTCTGATGGTGAGCATCATTGGAATTGGCATATCCTGAAAGATAAACAAGTGCTTTGCCAGGTTTAGCCACCTCTTCGGCCTCCAATAAGATATATCCTGCTCCCTCTCCCAGATTTAGTCCTGACCGTGACTGATCAAAAGGGCGGCAAGGGTTACGATCGAGAATCATCAGGCTGTTAAACCCGTTTAATGTGAAACACGAAAGTGCATCCGTTCCGCCGGCAAGAATACGATCGGCACGTCCGGATTTAATCAGCCGGGCTGCAAACATGATCGCATTAGCTGCTGATGAACATGCAGTGTTGTAGGTTGTTGTAAACCCTTTAATACCAAGAAACGATGCAAGTTTCTCTGTTGTATCACCGCAGGGATGGTTACTCAAAATCTTTTTCAGATTTTTTTCTGTTGTGAAATCTCTGATTTGTTCAGTCAGATCCATCCCGCCAACTGTCGTACCCGAGATAAGTCCGCAGGATTTAATCTCATCCTCTTTTAATCCTGACATCTCAAGGGCTTCCCTTCCCGCATGAAAGGCTAACAAACAAGTTCGAGAGATCAATAATTGTTTGTTAATTCCAAGCAGATGTTTGAGCTCGTCGTTGGAACACTTTACTTCTCCGAGAACAAATTCGTCTTTAAGCCTTGTTTTAAGGTGTTCAACAGATGCAATCCCTGTATGGCCTTCACTGAGAGCAATCATATTATTTTCGGCACCGGTGCCCAGTGCAGAAATAATACCAAGACCAGTTACTACAACCTTTCTGGACATAATTAAGTTAACTAATTGCAGGTGAATTGGCCCTGATATACTCAGCCATAGTTAAGAGCGTGGCAAAGACTTTTCGTCCTTCTTTTGGATCACTGATTTTAATGCCGTAATCTCTTTCCAGTAAGACGATTAATTCCAAAGCATCGATAGAATCGAGTCCCAGGCCATCACCAAAAAGTGGTTCAGAGGGATTTATTTCTTCAGGCTTAATGTCCTCTAAATTCAACTGTTCAATCAATTTAACTTTTAATTCTTCTACAAGAGCATCCATATTCATTAGTTATTTAGATTTATAAGATTTTCAAGACTAAAAATGTTTTTTGCTTCGTCTGATTTCGACACTAAAAACAATTTTGCCAGATAGGAGGTGTCATTTTCGTAATTTACCCATCCTACGATGGCAATTTTTGTATTTGTATTCTGAAAGACTAACTCAGTTTGATTATAAAGTAATTTGGGGTCATACTCCCGGGAAATAAAAAAAATGTTTTCTCCCTTAATTTTATTTCGGATAGCAATTTCTCCCAGCATGATATTCGGGAGAGTATAGACAAACAGTCCCGGACTTGCAATTGCAAAGGTACTATCCCAAAACGACATATCCGTCGTTAAAGTAGAATCAGAGTTTGCAAAAATCATAGCCAGTTCTTCATCCGCATAATCATCTCGCCTGAAATTACGAAACAACACCTCAGAGGCAATAAAAGCCAGCTTGCATTGTTCATCCATTTTATAAAATTTCGGGTAGATTATTTTATCGAATTTATAAAATTCCTTGAGAAAATAAGCCAGATTATTTCCCTGTGAATCAAATACAATCCCATCACTATCGGATATTATGCCTTTTGAAATTCTACAGTGGTTTAAAATATACATAATCAGCTATTTTGAAAATAATATTGCTGCATTGCAACCCCCAAACCCCGAAGCAATTTTAAGAAAAGAGTTGAATACAAGATCATGGGTCTGGACAACCAGATTAATCTTTTCTGCCATTCCATATTCTACATGTCCCAATGTGCCTATTGCCTTCGAAGATTCCAAAGCCAGAAGAGTTGTAATTGTTTCGATTACACCGGCTCCACCCAGTGTATGTCCGTAATATGACTTTAAACTGTTTGCAGGAATCTCATGTAATCCTGTGAGGTTTATTGCTTTTGATTCCATCTCATCATTATATGGTGTTGCTGTACCATGGGTTGAGATAAATTCCGGGCGTACATCTGCCTGATTCAATGTCGAAAAAATAGCATTGGCAAGCCCGTCACCTGTTCGCGAAGGGCCTGAGATATGATTGGCATCATTACTTGAAGCGCCTGATAAACCGCGTACTCCATCAAATAATGCTTCGGATTGTCCGATTGAAAAAACGATACTTCCGGCACCTTCACCTAATGACAACCCGTCTCTGTTGAGGTCGTAAGGTCTGCAGGCTGCTGGACTCAGGGCTTTAAAGGATTGAAAGCCCTTAAGAACAAAATCCGTGATTAGGTCGGCACCACAAACCACAATATTTTTGTATTGTCCCGCGTTTAGCATACGAAGGGCAAGCACCTGAGCCATAACGCCTGACACACATGCATTTGAAATTACAAGAGGAAAATTTTTCACTCTGAAGTATTCGCCAACTTTCCGTGCGCTTTCCCAGAGGTGGATCGATTCTGATCGTTTATTGTCGGATTCCAGCATCCCTATATTTCCCTTGGTTGTTGCAAGAATAATAAGGCTATCTTCTGAATTGATTTTCACAGAAGACTCTGATAGAGCATCTTTGATTGAAAGTGCACAAAGTTTCTCGAACATTGAGAATGTTTCAGGCAACTGGTTTTCGAAACTGGATTTGTCGAATTGTCTTTTATCGATTAAAGCCAAAGGCTGGGCTGAATCATGAGAATGAAACTGAAGTCCGGAAACCCCATTAAGGACATTGCGGAAATTCTCTTTTGAAGTAAACCCCAGTGAGCTTATAATATTACATCCGGAAATGGTTATATTTTGGTTTAGCACGTTAATTTCAAATTACAGATAAACTTAATGACATACTAACATTTGTTAAATCGCATTACACTGCTTAATCTGATATCGACAAAGATTTTTTCCAGGCGGTGTAGAATGGAGGATTTGTAAGGATAAGTTGTCCGTTTTCATCTGTAAAGACCTGGACTGTTTTAGCCTTAACGAGCACTTCCATATCTGATTCGCGGTAGATCTTATATTCGAATATTATTTTCGCAGCGGGCGAATTAATGTATGTTGTCTCAATAACGAGTTTTTCACCATATCTTGCTGATTTGAGATAGTTTAAATTCATGTCAACGAGTGGTATAAAGTAACCGTAATCGGCAACTTCCAGATATTTAAGCCCATAATTAAGACCGAAAAACTCTCTTCCATCTTCCAGATATTTCACATAGCTTCCGTGCCATACCACACCCATCATGTCGACTTCACTAAAACGTATATCAATTGTTTTTTGGATACTAAGACTCATTCTCTTTCATTTTTAGGCACTTGACTAAAATAACCAATCAGACCTGGTACTTATAATAATAAAACATAAAAATCACAATTGATTCATTGCAATTAATCGAACTGTTATTCTGCAACGAAGATAATAATATCGGGTTAAATCTATGTTGGATATATTACTTGTTGCAAAAGTTAAATCCAAGGCAAACTGGATTGCGGAATACATAATTAGAAATAGTGTACCTGTCTAATTATTATTAAATTCGTTTTCAATTTGATATGCGAAACAAGTACGCTGAATTAGTTTATTTTATCTGGTACATCTAATGCTGATTTAAACACAATTGTTTGTGTTTATTGTTCAAATGGAACAGTCATGGCAACTAGTTCCGATTCCTAAGATGTTGTGCGCAGCTATGAAAAGCTGTTTATCAAAGCTTGATATATCGAATTCGAAAATTTTTAAAATTTAATTATGAATATTTTACTTTTTGGCGTGACTGGGAGAGTCGGTAATGCCATAACTTTAAAAGTGCTTGAAAAAGGGCATCATGTACTTGCATTAATTCGCAACAAAAATAAATTGATAATAAAGAATGAAAACTTGTCAGTAGTTGAAGGCGATATTTATGACAAGAATGCCTGGGATTCATGACCATCAAAGTGCATTTGACCAAATTGCTAATTCAAATATTAATTGGACTTTAGTAGGTTGTCCTTATATAAAAGAGTGTAAAAAAAAGTTTTTTAAAAGGAATCAATATTTAAAGTTGGATTTAAAACGATTCAACCAGGCGACGTTGCAAATGCAATAGTACAAGATATAGATAAAACAAATTATAGAAATATAATTGGAATCTGGTACTAAAAAAGATAAATATGGATGCACATCAGCCTTCTGATAAGTGTGGCATCTGTGGTTTTCGGTATGTATCTTTCCGCCCGGGCTACTTTTTTGCAAGATAGGAAACCGACTGCAATCCGACCCAGCAGGCAGCTTCCTATATTATGTACTATTTTACTAAAATACATCTATGACACAGCTATACTCCACATTAGCAAATATTTATCATGAAATGTTAGAAATTGCTCGCATTGAGGTCAACACGGAAAAGTTCATTCAAGGTGACATGCGAGACTTGACATTCCATAATCAGTTTGACTCAGTTATGATAACCGGACGATCAATCTCTTATGTGACAGATAATAGGGGAATAATTGACACGTTAAAAGGAGTTCATAAATCCCTTAAAGACAATGGATTATTTGTATTTGGAGTTTTTGAAGTAAATGGAATCTTTGATAATTTTGATGATTTTGAAAAAAATATTCAACATAACAACAAGAAAATAAGAAGGATAAGTACAATGAAATTAAATTTAGCAACTGGTTGGACATACGATTGGATTGCAAAATACATAATAGACGATGGAGGTAAGATTTTTGAATTTGATGATTTGACGACTTTAAGAGCATTTACAAAAGACGAGATAATGTTTTTTTTGAAACTGACAGGCTTTAAGATAGAGGAAATGATTGAGGAGAATAAGACGATTACAATCATTACAAAAAAACAACTGGCATAACCTGCATTTTTAAAAAAATGGGGATTGAATGATTCCAGAACTGTGCAGCCCTTAGACAAATTTTGTCAGTCGAATGGACCTCGCCAGACCCGGACTTGCATATCCCGGAAAGCCAGAATAATAAATAAATCAACTAAAAAAGCCCTGAAGGCGACATTGTAGTGACCTCGGGTGAGGATCGGCCGATACCCGGGGTAGAAAGAGCAAACAAATAAGCCGTTCGCGATCAAACGTTGACAGAAGCGTTAATCCACTCACCGGACGGAACGGATTACAACTCCTAAGATGGTTCGTTCTGGAGGCATGATTAAAAAAGAAGATCAATTGGGCTTAATTTCGAAGTCCCAAAAGATTGATACAGCCCACTGTCGGGGCTAAGAATGTAACCGCATCACTACCCCCGGTTCCGATTTACTTCACCGGGGGTTATTCAGATTGAACTAAAAGTTTCAGTAATGTCTCAGTAGTAAAAGAAAAAACTCCAATAATCCTTGTCTTACAAATGATTATCGGAGTCTTTAAGTACCCGGGGCGGGAATTGCGTAGTTTGCTCCCTATTAATTATTAATAGTTGTTATTGTCTGATTATCAGTTAAAAATATCGTTATTTTGTATCATGTGATTTCTTGCTTATGACTATTATTTACAATATTCTCTCTTTTGTTCTCTCTTTTACTTATCTTTATATCGGCAAAATAATCCTACCGATATGGCAAATATTACATTTTACATTGACAAAAGCAACACTGACCGTGAGGGATTTTCTCCAATAAAGGCCAACGTTACGATCGACTATAAAAACGTGACCAAAACAGTGGGAAAAGTGAAATCCCGGTATTGGAATAAAAACAAACAAAGAGTCAGCCCGCCAAGACCAAATGAAGAAGACAACGGCTATAATGAAATCAATTCCAAACTTGACGATCTTAAAACGGAGTCATCCAATTATTTTCGGGATTGTCTGCAACAGGAAATCACAGTCACTCAGTCACTGGTAAAGGATTTTTTTAAGGGCAAAAAATTAAATTTCACCCTTCCGGTAAAAATTACTTTATGGGAGGCCTATGAAGAGTTTTTGAAAGCCGGGGAATTGGAAAGAGCGGTCAATACGAACAAAAACCGGAAAACGATTAAGAAATATCTTGAAATCTTTGAAACTGATACCGGATATAAAATGACCTTTGATCGTATTGACCTGGCATTTTTCGACCGGTTAAAGGAACACGTACTTATCACCAGGAGCCACGGCTATAATTATCTGTCTTCCATTACAGACAAATTCAAGGCTTTCATGAGTTGGAGCCTGGCTAGAGATTACCACAAAAACACAATATACCAGAAATTTTCAGCACCAGAGAAGGAGGGGAGCATAATTCATCTGACCTTTCAGGAACTGCAGCACCTGATAAACTTTAAGTTTGAAACCAAGAGCTTGCAAAGAGCCAGGGATTTTTACTGCTTTGGATGTTTGACAGGCTTAAGGTTCTGCGATCTTCAAAGATTGACAAAGGATAATATAGCCGACGGAATGATTAGGACTACCACCCAGAAAACTAATCGCGATGTAATGATTCCTCTTTTCCCGGGCGTTCGCACTATCGTTGAGCGATATCCAGAGCCCCATAAACTTTTGCCTAAATTTTCAAACCAAAAGCTTAACCTGTATATAAAAAAGTGTTGTAAGATTGCTGAGATCAATACACCTACCGCATATAAATCGTTTGAGAAGAATATTACTAAAACGGAGTTTAAGCCCAAACATGAATTAATTGGAACCCACACTGCCCGTAAAACATTTATCTGCCTGGCTTATGACAGGGGGCTTGATATTGAGATGATAAAATCAATCACTGGGATTACCCGGGAGAAGACGCTACGCAGATACCTTCATATTTCTAATGATGCAAAAAAGGAGAAGTTGACAAAGGCATTTGAAAACCTTTAATCGATAAGCTCAATTAATTTTCTCATGGATACTAAGTTGTATCTGTTCTTCACGCTTTCGCTATTAATGGTCTTCAGATAATCAGCGATCAGTTCAAGGTCCTTTCTGATATCTGCATTTTTTTCAGGCTCTTGATTCTTATACTTTTCATTCAGACTGTCGATTAGTCTATTTAAGTACAATGCGTTGTGGTGTATGCTATCAAAAGCCATTCCTGCGGTCAGCAATACTTTTTGTATTTCGTTCACAGAATCATCATTAATAGCCGGCAAAACCTGGTTGTAGGAAGTCACCCCAAGTATTCTGCAAATATCTTGCAATCGCTCAACGCTTAAAACATTCTCGCCAATTTCGATTTTCCCATAGCCTGAGGTGCTAATATTTAGCTTTTCAGCCATTTCTTTTTGGCTGTAACCCTTTTGTTTTCTCAGTTCCTTTATCTTATGTATCGTTCCCATACTCAAAAGTAATATTAATTGTATATAAAGCAATATTAATGGTATTATAA
>CAINLJ010000005.1 GCA_903850335.1 uncultured Bacteroidia bacterium
ATCAAGGGGTCTTTTTTGTGTTTATAGCAGATTTTATAGCATTTATAGCGGATTTCGCTGAAAATAATATGAGGTTATGGACAGGATTGATCGTGACAAGCTGAAACCATTGTCCCTAAAGAATGGGTGGTGGTGATACAAAATTTCTTAACCTAATGGAGTGCCCATTTTGTGCTTGATATTGCACGTAATGAAGTATTTTGAGTTTAAAATAAGATCTAAAAAAATATTGATTCCGTAGGCTATTGGATTATGAGGTCATACAGCTTTAATTATTTGATTTTTCATTCTATTGGCCAGATCATTCTCTTCAATACGGAGATAGTGCATCGTATCACGGGAATCCTTATGACCTAAAAGACTTTGTATATCGCTTACTGGCAGTTTATAGTCAAAGTAGTAAAGACTAGCTAATGTTTTTCTGGCCATTTTCGATGTAAGTTTAAAATCAAAACCAGCTAATTTCCCGATAACTTCCAACCGCTGGTTGAAACTATTTAGAGATAACTTCATTGGGAAGTTTGTTTTACTTTTTATATTGTAATCCCTGAGCAATGCCTTACCAATAAATGTATTATCATCGTGAATCAATATAGATTTGCAGTACGAATTATTTTTCTTCCTTCTATAGTATTCCTCTGTAAATGTTGACTCGGCATACGAAGGGTCTACCTGAAAACCCTTCTTGGCTGCATATTTAATCGCCTCAACTTTCATTAAGACGGATCAAATCATTTGCGGTTGAAATAAGTTAAATTAAAAGACTATTTTCCAATTAGCCCCTTTGTGTAAATTACCAAATTAGAAATTCTTAGCAATCGAATATGTCATTACGTATGATGCTCCTACTTTATTATCAGAAGGCACAGGATTTAATTCTCCTGTTATTTTATTCTCCTTCACCTCGATTCTAGCCTAAATCCCTGAATCCGTTATCTTGTTAGTAAGTTAATGCCTTTTCATTTCTGCCAAAGTTAGGCTAAATGTAGTTTCGGCCAAATCAGACCAAAACAGTAGATTGCAGTTATCGGTTGTTCCTGTGAAATCCAGATCAGGAATCGCCTTTAAGTTCTGAAATTGATTGTTTAAGTTATTTCCCCCGTAATATTCCATTATAAAACCAAAGTTATATGGCTTATTACCATCGATCGTATATTTCTCCATTGTTTTGGCTCCCCAGGCATCGTTCCCACCCACACCATGGATATTCAGATCAATGTTCAGATTAATCAGGTCACGATTTGGCAAATCAAAAGGATGCCTGGCCTTTTCAAGATCGTCTTCAGTATAAGGCCAGCCATGAAAACATAGTGGTTGCAAACCCGTAACTTTAATGCTACTGCCCCTTCCCTCTGACAAAGTGAACCATCGTACATCACAACGATTGGCATTGTCTTGTGGAGCGGGATAATTGGTAATGAAATTTTCAAGCGTTGATTCAAAGATTCCTAAAGGTGACCCGGACTTTCGATCAGGATAGTTTTCCCAGGGTCCGCGGCCATACCAATTGACATGGTTGAAATCGGATGGCATTTGTGTTCGCATTCCAAATTTAGGGATAAACGGAATGGTATCGCAAAGCGGAATATAAGAGGCATTTACCTGAATTTTACCTGCGCCGTTCAGCAAGTAGCTAAGTTTGTAGGAAGCGCCGATATTTGGCAATTTCATGTTGAAGAGTATCGAGACGATTCCTTTTTTATTTTCCAATTCAACAGATTTGACGATTCGATTTTCTCCGGCTGTCTTCCATTTCCCTAATTCCCGCTCAAAACCGCTCATCTTTTGGTTATCATTTGGTGGCTTCCAGAAATAAGGTTCCATTGGTCCAACCAACAACTTCCTATTCTGAACATTCCAATTGACCAACGAACCCGTTCTCTTATTGAAAATTGCCTGAAAATTGCCGTTCTTAACAACAATCCCGTTATCGCTTTCTTTGGTTTGCAGAACATCTGTTGAAGAATCAATTCTATTGTATATGAACTGTCTGAGAACAAATTGCTCTCGTGCAATACAAAATCCTTCACTAGCCCAATTGGTAGCTTTTTTCAATCTGGCGCACAGGTTGAGACAAATCTCCGAATTAGAATTGTTCATTGTTTTTAATACTGGAATGCTGATTTCAGCCGAATGACCCGGAAGGACGGACCTTCCGTCAATTGTACCGGTTTGAATGGGTTTCCCGTTTGATTGATATTCATAAACCAAATCGACCTGATCGAGCGAAGTAAAATCATATCGGTTGATGATTTTTACTCTCACCAATGTGGTGTCAGCAAGTTTAAAATCTACCGGTTGATATACTTTCTGAACTTCGTAATAATGTGGATATGGCACCCGATCTGAACCAACAAGGCCTTTAATACAGAAGTTCCCATCATTGGGATTATCGTTAAAATCACCCCCATATGCCCAATATTCATCATCCTGCAGGTGAAGACTGGAAGGGTTTTCTCCATATTTCAGAGGCGAACCGTCCTTTTTTCGAGCCAGTCCCTGATCCACCCATTCCCAGATAGCTGCTCCCGTGAGACTCGGATCTGCATTTATCACATCCCAATATTCCTGTAAATTTCCGCCCGAATTACCCATCACATGTGCATATTCGCGCATGAAAACTGGTTTATTCGTTATACGCTCGCCAAGTCTCTTTAAGGTATCCGGATGGAGGTACCCTTCGTCATAGATGGCTGACACATCACGCTGGGTATCAGAATAAATAGGTCGGGTACGATCAATGGATCTGATTGTATCGGCCATAGCAATCAAGTTCCGGCCCTTTCCACCTTCGTTTCCAAGCGACCAGAATATTACACAGGGATGGTTCTTATCGCGTTGAACCAAAGCCACAGCCCTATCCACATGCGACTTGTTCCAAACGGGGTCATCACCAACAATCGAATTTCCAATCCCGAATCCGTGAGATTCCTGGTTGGCTTCATCCATCACGTAAAAACCATATTGGTCGCAGAGTTCGTAAAACAAAGGCTGGTCAGGGTAATGGCAGGTACGGATCATATTAATATTGGCCTGTTTCATCAGTTCCAAGTCACGGATCATAGTCTGACGATCGACGTGTTTGCCGGTTCGGGGATGCTGTTCGTGCCGGTTTACTCCCTTCAATTTAACAGGCATACCATTAATAGTGAAAACGTCATTATGAATTTCAATTTTTCGAACTCCAAATCGGCATTTCACCGTTTCCAGAATTACGTTTTTATCGTTTCTAAGACTCAATACAAGCTCATATAATGCAGGTGTTTCCGCGGACCATAATTGTGGGTCAATGATTTCTTCCGTCAATTCAAAACATTGCGATGAATTAGGTTTAATTGAAATATCCTTTTGTGAAAGTGGAATTTTCAGAGGGACTCCGGAGCCTGAGAAACCTGAAATCTGAGCATCAACTGTCAAACCTTTGGAATTGATTCCAGAGCGGTTTTCAAGATTGAATTTCAACTTAATTTGAGCCTTGGTAAAATCAAAGTTGGGTTCGGCATGAACTGAATAATCCTGAATATATGTTTTTGGCCGAACCAACAAATCCACATCTCTGAAAATCCCGGCCAAACGCCACATATCCTGGTCTTCGAGATAACTTCCATCACACCATTTATAAACCTCAACAGCAAGTTTATTTTCGCCTCTGTGGACGTATTGACTTATTTCAAACTCTGCAGGCGACATGGAATTTTCGCTGTATCCTACCTTCTGTCCGTTGATCCAAAGATACATAGCTGACTGAACGCCATCAAAATTAATGAAAAACAGCTTATTGCCCCATTCCTCCGGAACCTTAAACGTAGTAAGATAACTGCCAACCGGATTCCGGGAACCAAAGCTTGTAAAATTCTGCACGGGAGTGCTGCTTATTTTGGGAGGGTCTGCCTTGAAAGGATATTTAATATTAGTATAGATTGGAGTTCCAAAACCCTGCATCTCCCAGTTGCCTGGAACCAGAATATTCTCCCAATTAGTATCTAAAAAATCTGTCTTAAAGAAATTAACAGGGCGTATTTCAGGATTCGGCGACCATTTGAATTTCCAGATTCCATTAAGCGAAATTATGAGAGGATTTTCTTGTTTCTCACTTGGCAGCGTAATGGTTGCATGCGCCCTTTCCTTGTTAATACCAATAATACCAGGGTTTTCCCAATCGTTAATTTGTTGAGCGTAGGAGTTAGTGCTTAGTAAAGCAGCTAGACTGCAAATTAATATCGATTTAATAACTGATTTCATATCTGTTATTTGAATGTTTATTTTAGAAATTCATTTGACTTCAAAATTATCGAACTCTGCCAGGCAAAGGCCGGGAAACTTGTTTCTCTTTTGGCGATTTCCTGATGACTGGGTTCGGTTCCATCAGTCGAATTGATATCTCCACCAATCTCGACTTTGATTTGCTGGAGTTTATTTTTTTGAGTTTTGAAATACATAATTTGCCTAACAAGATTAGGAAGTGCAATATCTTCGAGGTTCTTCATGGTTTTTTGTTTCCCTTTGTTTTTTACTTTTAATTTATCCGGCTTCTATAACAAACCCAAGGCTGTATGAATTCATCTCCTGAACTTCTAGTATCATAATATTCCTATTTACGAAGTATTTCTATTTCTTTAGTTTCCATGCTTTTGTTTTTTAGCCAAAGCACCAACGTCTGTTTGCCCTGTGTATTTCTGACTATTCCCTGCCTGAAATTCTTTCCTTCATGAAGTGGCTTTCCATCAATAAGGAATTGACAGCCATGATCCGAATCCCAGTTTTCAACCACAAAACATGGATTGACAAGTGGTTGGTTTTGGGTAGCATGGATGCTGAAACGAATGTCTGTGCTTTTGGCGTTGACTTCAAATGCCCGCTGCGACTGCAGATAAACAACCGAATCAGCACCTGAGATGTTGGTCACCGACGGCGGGTTCAGCCAGGAACAGGAAAGTGGGTATAAATCGCCGGCTTTTTGGTCCGACATGCCTTCCATCATGACCTTCTCGAACCAGGGAACATCGCCCGGATGGGTTCGGTACAAATCCCAGAAAATATGGTTGAGCGAACTGTGAGTTGCCCGATCGGGGAAACTGGTGAAACGGCCATCGGATTTGATCAGGCTGGTGGGCCAGTGGTTCCAGTTGCAAAAAACGCTGTAGGGCCGGTATTCGTTGTTGTTGTATATGTTACCTCCTGTAAAGTCGCAAATAGTAAACGGATCCCAATCCGATTTAAAATTGGCCACAAAAATGCGCTGACTTGCGTAATCTATTTTCTGAGTAAACGCATTCTTCCAGTCGTACTGACTCACTTTTCCGCCGTCGTTCACGTAATAATAGACCGGCGACTGTTCAATTACATCCTCAGGACGGGTATTTTCGCCTATGATGGCCATTCCTTCCTGCCATTCGTGGTTCAGTTTTCCTGAAGTATAGAGCCGCATTTGTTTTACAGCCAGCCCATCCGGATAAATGTAATAAAGCCAGTTGGTCCAGTCGCCCCAGTTGCTGATTGAATCGTAGTTGGCTTGAATATTCGATTTGGTGTCCATCAGCGCTACCCGCCACTCGACCACAGTGCGGGCGGGCGAATTTTCGATGATCCGGGCATGGGTGGTCAATAGTTTCTTGTCCGACATCGGTTCCTGACAACCACTTCCGCCCGAAGTGTACCAGGTTTCGTTGAACTCGTTGCTGTAATACTGGTTTTTATCGTTCACCATGCAGGGAATATCATTGGTGCCTTTCCAGAACACAAATTTCACCGGGTTCAGGTCCGAAGCCACTACGATATCCGGATAATTCCCAAACCGCCACATATTGTCCCATGTTTCGAAATAGTTCAGGTTGGTGTATGTGCCTCCAAACTTCGCGGATTGGCCAATGACCGGCACTTGCCTGAAAGGCATGTCAGGTTTCAGCATTGCTTCCTGATTCATGTTGAATGACCTGAAACTGGCCGTCAGTTCTTTTTCTGAAAGTGGTTTGTCGAATACCGAAACCTCGTCCATAAGGCCGTCAAACCCAAAAACCGTCGGGAAATTCACGTCTTCGCGTACCGGATCGCTTGCTGATATTGCAATTCCGGAACCTCCAATTTTTAGTGTGCCAAAATCCGGCTTGAAATCCGAAAGTTTTACCAAGGTACTTTCGGTCAGTTTCCCGTTCAGAAAAAACCGAATTTCGCTTGTTACAGCATCAAAAGTTCCGGCCAGAAAATACCAGTGATTATGCTCCAGCTGTGTTTTTGATTTGAGTTCGAAAACCTTTCCGCCCTGCTGAATCGAAAATCCCGGGAAGCCATTTTCGTCAAGCGTAAGTTCTGCCTGATTGGTTTGACCAAGCTGAACCAGCGGAATCCGGTTCCACGGATAAGCGCCAATGGCTACCCAGGCCTGAATACTTAAACCTGAGTTAGATTTGCTTTGAGCTTTTTCCTGAAAACGGATCAGGCTGGAATAACCGTCGAATTGGAGTGCCGTTCCTGAGATGCCTTCTTTCCAACAGGTTTTGTGACCTTCAATGCAGAGGCTTTTGCCGGAATAGTTTTCCAATGTTGAATCGCCTTTCCCTTCATCCATTCGGAAACTGAATACTGGTTTTTGGCCATCCGGTCGGTTGATGGCTCGGCTTTTTATCTTAGGCTCTTTCAGCAAAATTGTTTTCGAAATCAACGATTTATTGATTAATCCGGAGCCGGAAAGTGTAAATTTCTGAATGATCAGGTTCCGGTTCCAGTCGTCGATCCGTTCCTGAGGTTTACGGATGCTGCGGGTCACTTTCCCGTCGGGCCGGATGGTAAAAAGCTCTTCAGCAAACTGGGTCTGACTGGCATCAACCGGGAAATGCGGATATTTATTCATTATAAACTGAGGCAAATACCGCCAAAGCACCACGATACTGTCCGTATTGGCAGCAATTATACTGACGTGCGAAAACATGTTGGTGGCATCAGGCATTTGGGTAGTTCCATCGCCTTGACGTGGAATAATTTCATCCGCCGTCCATTTGCCTCTGCCATTTTCAAGATAAGGCAAATAGCTTGTCCCGCGCCAGAAGACCAATTTATTGGTTCCGGAAACCACAACCACATCAGCAAAATCGCCTGTGCGCGAATACTTTTCGAACGCTTCGTAGGTTTTGAGGTGCGTGTAATAGGCATAGAAATCAGCGGCAAGGGTTTGCTTAGCAAATAAGGCCACCCAGATCAACAGAAATAGAAAAGATTTTCGGGTCATTCGTTTGTCAGTTTAGGATGATAGTTTTATTAGTTTCTGTTAATAACAGGTCTTTCGGCCTGCCATTTAATTTTTACATTCGAGATATACCAGGTTTTCCCGTTGTCATTATTTCCCTGAAAAAACAGGTAATCCTCGCCATTGGGATTGGCAAAAATATGAGGGTGCCCCGATTCGCTGGAGTTCCAATCTTCGGGATTCCCATTGGGGATAAAAGGTTTATCAGAAAGTCGTGTCCAGTTGATGCCATCGCTGCTTTTTGCCACACCAATTTGTTGAGGTGCGTTGTTGTACCCTCCGGCATAGAACATGAAAAGTTCTCCGTTTTTATTAATCACCGAGGCGGCTTCGATACAATCGCGTTCCCAGGGCAATTCCGGTTTTAGCATTGGACCATTTGTTGAGAGATTGGTCCATTCGTCGCGAGCAAAGCTTGTATTTCCAGGAGCAACAGCCACGCCCTGCATCTGGATTTTAAATTTCGCATCGCGGGTGGCGTAGTACAAAAAGTATTGACCTTTAAATGAAATCACCTCAGCATCAATGGCCCGTCCGCAATTCCAATTTCCGCCAGGGTGAAAAATAGGATTCGTTTTGTTCCGGGTAAAATGAATCCCATCGGTTGACCAGGCGTGGCAGATGGCATCGTTGGTTCCATTGCCGTAAGTTTGGTAAAAGAGATTGACTCTCCCGTCGATCACGAGTGCGCAGGGAGCCGCAAACCCCTTGGATTCATAAACAGCTTCCGGATCAGTGTTCACTTCGCCAATCCGCTTCCAGTTTCTGAGGTCGCGGCTTTCGGCAATTCCGACTCCCCAGCCATGAGCGGTTCCATTCTTTTCGGTATAGCCCGGAACAGAATAATACATAAGGTACCAGCCCTTAAAACAAATCACATAAGGATCTTTTGCAAAAGGACGCCCCAGACGGGTGGTATCGCCAAACATCATGATTGGCTTATGCGCCTGAATCAACTCAGACCCCGAAAGCAAAAGAATGATCAGGACAAATATTCGTGAGTTCCTCATTAACTCATTTTCTTAAGGATAATATCTCCTTATTCGTTTTGGATATTCTGATTACCACTGATAAATCCAGACATAGGTCGTGTACTCTGTATCGGTCGGGTCCCAGAATTTAAATCCGTCAAGTTCTTCACCACAACGATTGGTCAGGCGAAAACCGTTTTGAAAAAATACCGGGTCCTCATCATGAAAACGATAGGCCGAAAACTCCAGTCTGGAAGCATCAAAATGAGTAAGGCCCGCAACCGGCGTGTAATATTTACCTCGCTGAAAATAATAGGTTCCGAGGAAATAATCTTCCAATCCTGAAGAGAGGAAAAGCGGATTTTTTCCTCCATTCATATAGGCCCTTATACATGATTCAAGATAACTTAAACCCATCCAGCTATCCTTTGGATCACGGATCTTTGGTGTTCCTTTTGCTGCCATAGTTACCTGGTACAAAGCTCCACTGCCGGGAACATTGCATAGGCTAAATTCTTCAAATGGTTTGGCCGCATATTTTTCAAGCTTGTAAAGTTTAAGTCGGGCATTGTCGGGCAAGCGAACCCCTGCAATTTCGACGGGCAAGTTTTCTGTTCCACGGATAATCCACCAAAAGGGTTGTCCAGTGTCAGCACCGTCAGCCAATTGTGCAGTTACCCGAATGCTTTTGCCAAAAGGAATCCGGTAGGTATTGTAAATTCCACTGTTCCCACCAGTATTGCCCATACGTGCAATTCCCCACGGGGCAGATTCGTCGTTGAAACCAATTCCATGCCCCAGCAAAAGTTCCATATCAATGTCGGGAATGGCTTCTCCATCCACATAAATACGAATACGGGTTTGTCCGTAACCTTTGAAAGCTCCGCCAAACCACATGTGTGTCAGGCTGCCTTTCCCGGAATAACTGAACAATTCCGCTTCCACGTTTGGTTTCAGTACCGACTGTTGCTTGCCCATGGTGCCGAAGGTTTTCAGCGAATTAAAGTCGGTTTGGCTCTTTTGGGCAAAACCAGCTTCCGAAACCAGAACGATCAGGAGCAAGAATAATCCCTTTACTTTTATATATCTCATAATATGCAGTTTATTAGTTCAGTTTAATTCAATATCTCAATTTCAACCGACCCGTTTGCCGGAACTTCGGTTTTGAAACTGGCCGCCGGACCTTCAAGGTAATCAACCTTTTGCCAAATCTTCAGAATTTGTCCGTTCACTTTTACAAGGCTTTTACCTGAGTCGCTAATCGGCAGCATCAGTTCAAGGGGTTTTCCGGTTTGGTTAGGATTTTGAAGTAATAGCCCATAAACAAGCGCACGTGAACGAATTTTGCCGTTTGCCGAGATTGGTGCAAAAGCAATCAACGTTATTTTGCACTTTCCTGAAGGTTCCTTTAACTCGCTAACAGGGAAAATATTATGGAGTAGACCGGTGCGGAAATCCCAGGTTACAGAATCGAGCGAATATTTTATAAGATTCCAAATCATTCTTTGACCACCTCAAAAGCTATCCCGGGTTTTACAGGAAAGTTATAGAGCCAGGTTTTTCCAACAGGACTGGTTTGAACGGTGCTTTTTGCTTTCACTCCTTTGATTTTCACAGGATAATTGGTACGAAGTTTACATTCACCGTCGTGGTAAGAAGTAATGGTGGCTGAGGTAAGTTTACCTTTATTCCAGGCCATTGTAACAGTATATCCCCCACGGGCCCGTAATCCGCTGACGGAGCCTTCCTGCCAGGCATCAGGCAGAGCCGGCAACAAATGAATTTCACCCAAATGGCTTTGCAACAGCATTTCCGAAATTCCTTCCACAATACCATAGTTACCATCGATCTGGAAAGGTGGACAGGCATTAAAGAGGTTGGCATAGGTACCACCTGTTTCACTAAATCCACGCTCGTTTGTAAATTCCATATCGTTTTGCATGAGTTTATAGGCATGATTCCCATCGAGCAAACGCGCCCACATCGCTACTTTCCACACACGCGACCAACCAGTGCCGCCATCACCGCGAATTTCAAGTGTTTTCTTGCATGCATTAAACAATTCGGGTGTTGCATTGGCTGAGATATCATGACCGGGATGCAGGCAAATGAGGTGCGAAATATGCCGGTGCTGAGGTTCACTATCATCGTAATCTCTCATCCATTCCTGTAAATTTCCTTTTTTGCCTATCTGATAAGGAAGGATCTTGTTTTTTGCTTCCAATATTTTTAGTCTGAAATCATTATCAATTCCCAAATCTGTTGATGCACTAATGACGTTTTCAAACAGATTACGAATCAGTGCCAAATCGGCCGTGGCGCCTTTACTGACCGCCCAGGCTTTACCATCTTCTCCAATAAAACGATTTTCGGGCGATGTTGATGGAGAAGAAATTAAATGTCCCTTGCCATCGTCAACCAGCCATGCTAAACAAAATTCTGCTGCGCCTTTCATTACCGGGTAAGCGGTTGTTTTGAGGAATTGTTTATCGCCATCGAAGGCATATTTGTCCCATACATTCTGGCACAACCACGGACCAGCCATTATCCAATTTGACCATTGAGGGTTAAAGCCCGGGCTACCTGCATTCCCCACAGGATTTACCGTAGCCCAGATATCTGAATTATGTCCTGCAGCCCAACCCGGCATATTATAAAAATTCTTTGCCATTTCTATACCCGTTTTCGACATATTCACCACTTGTTGCATCAGAGGTTCAGCCATATCGCCCAAACCTGTTTTTTCAGCAGCCCAGTAATTCATTTCGACATTTATGTTTGTCGTGTAGTTACAACTCCAGGGCGGGCGAACATCAACGCTCCATTTCCCTTGTAAATTGGCTGGTATGCCCCCGGGTCTGGAACTTGATATTAACAAATACCTGCCATATTGGTACAATAATACTTCAAGCGGTTGGTCGCTTTTGGTGCTTTGGTACTTTTGCAATCTTTCGTCGGTTGGTAATTTCTCTGCCTCCGGATTTGACGCAAGGTTAAATTTTAACCTGTTAAAATATCCCGAGAAATCGCTGATATGATCTTTTTTAATTTCTACATACGATTTATTACCCAGTTTTACAAGATAACCTTTAGCCAATGTTTTCTCATCGCGTCCATCAGAAACCGGGCATTTATCGTACCCGTTAAAACTGGTTGCTGCCGAAAGGACCAGTGTAACATCAGTGGCATCATGAACCTCAATCCCACTATTATAAGCCAGTGTCCTGCCATCGTTATGCAATACCTTAACCCGCAGCTGGAAGCGCATTCCTTTGCAGGAGTCGCCATATTGCACGGGCATCTCAGATGTTTTGGTATAGGTAGGATCGGCATGGGAAGGCACCCGGCCATCAAGTACAATTTCGTTATTCTCGTTTTTTAGCCTTGCAGGAAGCAGGGATTGTGCCCCTGCCGAAAAATTAAGTTTTCCTTTGACGGAAGAGGTCAAATGCATTACAATTACCTGGTCAGGGTAAGAAACAAATACCTCGCGGACATAGTCCACTCCGCCGGCTGAAAATCGCGTTGTGCTGATGGCTGATTCAAGATTCAGGTCACGAAAATAATTACTTGGCTCTCCTTCAAATTTTTGATGGATGAGCAAGTCACCCAGCGGGGCATACGAATGGGTGAAATATCCTTGCATCTTCATACTCAATTGTTCAGCTAATTCGTAATTGTTTTCATCTAATGCTTTCCGAAGTGGCACTAAATATTTGGGAGAATCCGGATTGGGGTTCAAATTGACTGGCCCTCCAGACCATAAGGATTCCTCGTTCAGATGAATCAATTCTTCTGCCGGACGACCGTAAACCATTGCCGCCAGGCGACCATTTCCTACCGGTAAAGCATTTATAAAATATTCTGCCGGTGTTTTATACCAGAGATTAAGTGTTTGAGACTTAAGAACCAGGCTTCCGGAAAGAAACATTAATACAATTAGTGATAATTTAGATTTGAAATTTTCCATCATTTATATTTTCTATTATTCTTCAACAATTGCAACATCCCATGGATTGAGATTAATATTTTCGCCATTGTTCATTGCTCTTTTCGTAAATAAATTTGTGCCTGAATTAAAATTGTACACAACATTTAATGACTTGTTAGAATAATTTAGGTAATAATGAATGGCTTTCCCTTTGTCATTGGTTCCTGATTTGATTATAACGGGATACCGGGCTCTATTTTCTTTTGAAATAAGTCCTAAATCCTCCGCTTTTTTAGTTATGATAGCCGACTGAATTTCATCGTTTACCAGGCACCCTTCGTAGATAAAACTTCCATTTCCAAATTTGTTTTCTGTTATTGCCGGATATTTTCCAAAAAACTGATCATCATAACTCGCAATGGTTTTGGCATTTTCAGGAATAATAAATTCTACCCAGTTCGATACTTTGTTGTTTTCGACGCCTACCTTAAACGGATCGTTGCTCAGAGACATTTCGTTAACAGATGAAAATTCCTGATAATAGAATCCTGCTGGCTCACGCAATGGACCGGGTGCCTTTTCATGCCGCACTGCGCTGTTTTCATCACAAAACCCGCTTTTCACCGACATTATCACATGGCCTCCCTGTTTTACAAAATCGGAGATTTTCGTTAATAAGGCATTGCTTGCAATATACAATGGGGGCACCAGTAGCAATTCGTAACCGGTAAAATCAGGATTGTCGGCAAAAACAAAATCAATACCGATGTTCTGACGAAAAGCAGCCCGGTGCATCTGACGCATAACATCGCTATAAACGTTGCCATCTTTTATAGGTAGATAGCCCATTCCAACATCCGAATCGCGGCTATAAAGGATAGCTACTTTGTTTTTAATTTTCAGGTTCACCAGTTTTGGCCCAATTTCTTTGAGTTCATGGGCTATTTTGCTAACCTCGTTATAAAACCGGTTAGGCTCCAAATCATGACCTAAAACTCCCTTCCAGTAGGTTTCCTGACCATAGTGAATCGAGTGCCAATGCCAGTATTCGACCATGTTGGCACCCGAAGCAAGGTGTGAATAAACAAATAGCCTGGGCTGCCCGTCAAATGGAGGATATTGTCCTTTGGCGTCCCAACCTATAGCCTGTGCGTTAGTTTCTGTAATTAGAAAGTTGGTTTTCTTCAAACTTCTATAAACATCGTCCGCCCAGATTACGTCTTCACCTTTAACTTTATCCTGTGTGTCATGGTAAATGTTTAATGACATAATATCCAATGATTTACTGGCAGAACACTGATCGATGCTTGTGAGCCAGGGCATAAAATCATGTGTTACAAACTGGTCTTTTCGTTTGTATTCGTTTACAATCGAAGCCTGCCATTTGATAAAATCGGCCGGAACTTTCATAACAAACCTGTCCCATTCCAATTTGTAGCAGGGATTACGTGTACCCTGCCGTGATGGAAATTCATCCCAATCATTTAATGTCATTCCCCAATATTGCAAACCCCAGGTTCTATTCAGCGAATCGACAGTTTTATATTTGTTTTTCAGGTAATCGACAAAATTACCCTGCATATCGGAATTTGCCGCACCATAGGTCGAGGTCTCATTGTCAACCTGGAAACCAATAACAGAAGGATGTTTGGCATAATGTTCGGCTACCTTCCTGATGATGCGTTCACAATAAAACAAATAGGTTGGATTGGTCAGGTCTGTATTCTGCCTTATTCCGTAAGAATTGACTGAGCCATCGAGGCGAACTGCAAGAATTTCGGGATGTTTCTTCGCCATCCATGCCGGAATGGAATAGGTGGGTGTTCCAATAATAACTTTAATTCCGGCTTTCTCCATACGGTCAACTACCCTATCGAGCCAGGAGAATTCAAAAACACCGTCATTCGGTTCAAATAGACTCCATGTAGATTCGCCCATTCGGACAACATTAATCCCGGCATCTTCCATCATCTGAACATCTTTCTCCAGTCGCTCGTAAGGCATATATTCGTGGTAATAAGCGACACCATACAATATGTTATTAAACTTTGCATCCTGCGATTTTGCGGCAATCGCAGTGATTAAAAATAAAAGAGATACAATTATTCTTTTCATATAAAAATTATTTATTAGGAGCGAAGCGGACAGTTCGAATCATGTACATAGTTTTAAACATTATATTGCAGCAAAGCTATAAATTTGATTTTAGATCAGTTGTATTATATTATTGATTTTCATTATTTTATAGTAAATACTTTAGAACTATTCTGAAAATACAATCACATCCTTCATCCTCTCCTGCGGGAGAACTTTAAGGCTTTCTATTATGCCCTTTTTAAAAATGCATTCAACTGTGGTATTTTTTGGAGCACACATTTTAAACGACACATCCCAGTTTTTAGGCCACGCAGGGAAAAGGATTATGCGGTTATCAGAGGTTTGCATCAACATTTCCTGAAGGCCAATCATTCCGCTTCCACCCCAGTTATGGTCTGGAGTCCAGTCAAATCCAGGTCCCCAGAAAGCAGGGAAGCGTCTTCCGGAATCCTGAAGTTTTTTTATACACAGATCAGCAGCTTCTGTAGTTAAACCTAAATCGGCAGCCCAGATATTATCCTGTTTCCATCCCATTGAGCTACGAAATTCAATCACCTTGGGATCATATTTCCAGGTGTTTAGTGCAATGTCCAGATCAGATTTCCCAACCCCGAAGATATGCCAGGGAAAAACAGGGTATAATTGGGGCGATTCGCTATTCTGTATCCGTTCCCATGTGATTGCCGGAGAAATACATGTATTACCATTAATTTGCCGGTAAGGAATTGGAGGAATTCGGTTTAGCATTGTTTCCCAATCCTTTCGCTTGTCAGTCGAAAGATAGCCGGAAGGCAATGCAAGCATACCTTTTATGACGGTTTGCAATGCAGCTATGGTTGAACTTGAATTATATGCCATTTTATAAGTTTCAGCACCTGATCCAGGATAAAGAATCAATTTACCATCACCATCGAGTATGTTTGATCCTCGTTGTTTGGAAAGATACTGATAGTGTTCATTAAAAAAGGTAAGACAGCTTTTGATCAAAGGCATATATTCCGAAATATCCTTCCTTGCGTAGCGATTCGTTTCCAGAATCATATAACAAAATTCGAGTGAGGTATCCCACAGATATTCAAGCCATGCATTGTATTCCATCCCTTTGTCGTAGCCCTCTGGACGCTTCCATCCATATTCTGATGGATTTGGAAGACCATAATTCTCCATCTGTTCGGTGAAGCTGGCACCTTTGTGTCCCCAGGCAACTTCAGTTCTGATTTCGGCATTCCGCAAGGCCTTCATGTAGAAATCGAACTGCGGTTTCATCAAGTCGAAGTCACCGGTTTTGAGCATTGGAAAGTAAACAAGCCGCTGGTTTTGAGCAGTCATGGTTCCACCACACCAATTGCGGAAATCGGGAGTAAATTTCTTATTGGCGTCTGTAAATTCAGGATCGTAAGTAAACAATCCGCCATTAAATTTGGTTGGAGAACTTCCAAATGCATTACAGCCCAGCATATAGCGGAACAGCTGGTAATTTCGGCCTACCTGCCATTCAGGGCTATTACCTGAAGCTTTATCCGGTTGAATTTGAATGTAACTTCTGTTCCAGTATTGGTTCCACCAGTCGAGAGTTTTTGCTTTGGCTGTTTTTTTATTATCAATGGCATCCTGCATAACCTTTTTTAAACCTGATTGCCATTCTTCAATGGTGTTGGTTTGTTGGGTATACAAATAAATCGTCAAATCCTGTTTTCGTGAAGGTGATTTGCTGATTAGTTTCCAGCCTGAATAATTGGTATCAACGTATTTTCCATCTTTAATTCCGTCAGCAATTGAGTTGCTGAACTGCATAAATCCACCAAATGTATTATTTTTTAAAGGGTTAAACAACTTATCTTTAACCCCATCCAGACCCTGAAGTTTAACATTATCATCGAAGACTGTATAATCTTTATTCCTATGATAAAACAGGACATTGTTTCCTTCGAAAACCATGATATCTTTTCGTGTATATGTGGTATCGAAAGGGGCAAATTTGTATGAATTCTGGAAATTTTCTCCAGGTCGAAGCTTGAAATCAGCCCTGCGCCAGCTTTCATAGGTAGCTTCGGCTGAAACCGGTTTTGTAGAATTGATTTCCAAATGGATGACCGGTCTAAATACATCGACCCATAGAATTGCTTCGATTGCAGTTTCGCCATTTACTCCGGAAATTTTTACAAATCCGCTGTTTAGATCCAGTTCTTGTTTAAAACCCTTTTCACCAAAGGGATTTGGCGAGAACTTAATCCGTACACGACCTAATTTATCCAATCCATTGTTTTCGTCAAAGGCATCCGATTTACCGATATAGAAAAGCAATTCGTTGTTTTCTACCCACACATTCAAGCCAATATCACCACCTCCACAAGGCATCGATTCAGAAGAATTTTTGCTTTGGCTGGTCCAGATCGTATTGTAATTGGCTGGAATCCTTGGCAATATCTGAGAATTTGATCCTATACTTATACATAAAGCTAATGCCAGAAAGCAGATTTTTGAATCCATTTTTGTGGTTATTGGATGTATTGATTCTGTATGAAAATTCAAATTTAATTAATCTTTTGGTGTCAACGCTTTATAAGTTGCCCAATCAAAAGTAGCGCTTGCCGGGGTTTGCGCATAAGCGTACAACCCAAAATAAGTGCCAACGAAACCTCCTGCAATATCCGTGCTGAGGTATTTCCCATCCTGCAATTTTCCAAAAGGCGACCAAACTTCGTTGTTAAAACTATATTTGAAGCTGTAGTCACTGCCCTTTGCCTCAATTCGTAAATATACAAAAGGCTCTCCGTTATAATCCTTTAGTTTGTCGATTTGAATTTCGCCTGAAGCAGAAGAGAGTGAGAGCAAGTAGCTTCCTTTTGCTTGTCGAATAACAAACTTGTAGTAGTATTTTTCATTTTGAAAAGCAACTAACCCCGCTTCCAATTCTTTCCCGATTTCCAGCTTAACGGCAGTGGACATTTCGCAATTGCTATGTTGCTGACGGTGCCCAATAAATGACGGATTCGCTTTTTCTGAGATACTAACTGGCCTGGCCTTAAGAATCAAATTGTTATTTTTAAGCTGATACCACTTCTCCTTTGGAGTGCGGATGAAATTCCAATCCGGTAATAATTCACGCCTGTTAAAGTCATCACGCCAGTTGGCCGAATATTCTGAAAAAGTCTTTTCTGATGAATTTGCTGTTAATTGAGATTTAACTTCCAAAGGAATTGCTTCCCCTCTTGAAAGGATTACCGGCCATTCGCTGCTCCAGTCAACCGGAAGAAAAAAAGTCTGGCGACCAGTATTATAATAATTTCCAATATAGGGTTGACATGCAAGAAAGACAGCCATCCAATCACCATGTATAGTCTGAACCAAATCAGCATGGCCAGAGCAAATAATAGGATTTAGACGATCTACAGCTAAATCACGCTGAGTCAGTATTGGGTTTCCGGTATAAACTTCGTAAGGTCCCCAAATTGTTTTGCTGCGAAAAATAACCTCCGAGTGATTCTCTCCTGTTCCACCTTCGGCTGCCATAAGAAAATAATAGCCCTTGTTTTGGTATATGTGCGGGCCTTCAATCCAGATTGGTTTCTTTGCAAGATCGGTTCCACCATTAATAACAATTTTTCGCTCGCCAACCAGCCTTTGTGTTTTGAGGTCAAATTCCTGGAGCCAAATGGCCCTGTGTCCTTCGTAAAGTGGCTTATTTTCAGGAGAAGACCCATTGTTTAAAATGTATACTTTCCCGTTCTCATCAAAAAAGAATGACGGATCAATACCATCGATTTCAGGAAGCAAGATCGGATCGGACCATGGGCCAGCAGGATTTTTGGCAGTAACAAAGAAATTCCCATTTCCTTCAACAAAAGTCGTCACCATATAAAAGACACCATTATTGTAACGGATTGTCGGAGCAAATATTCCTTTTGAAATACCTTGGTTTGTAATGTTTAACTGCGAAGGCCGATTCAAAACATGACCGATTTGTTTCCAGTGTACCAAATCAGTACTATGAAAAATTGGCACTCCCGGAAAGTACGCAAACGAAGAGTTAACAAGGTAATAATCAGGTCCAACCCGGCAGATACTCGGGTCGGGATAAAAGCCTGGAAGAATGGGATTTTGAACTACCTTGGATTTGATACCTTGAGCCGTTGAATAGCAGGTCATACAAGCCAGTAACAAATAGACAAAAAGCAATTTATACTTAAATCTGGTTTTCATTTCCATTAATTGTTTGAATTGTTCCATCTTCGTTGTAATCAAGTTTGATTACTTTAAGGCTACGCAGCCATGTTCTTCCTCCTGAGGGTACACAGTCATGAAAAAACAAATACCATTTCCCATTAAATTCAGTGATAGCATGATGAGTCGTCCAACCGACAACAGGAGTCAGAATCACACCCTGATAGGTAAATGGTCCGTAAAGATTATCTCCTGTAGCATAACACAATAAATGAGTGTCACCTGTAGAATATGAAAAATAGTATTTACCGTTGTAAATGTGCATCCACGAAGCTTCGAAGAAACGGTTTTCCTGTCCTGCCTTCATCATTGTACCATCCTGATTCAGGATGACAACAGGTCTTGGTTCCTCAGCAAAATCAAGCATATCCTCCGACAAACGGACTACCCTTGATCGTAAGGCCAACTCATCACCGGAAGGCAAAAAGGCGTTTTCAAGTGCTTTGTTGTCTTTGTAACGTTGCAACTGTCCACCCCATAAACCTCCGAAATATATATAATGAGTTCCATCATTATCTTTAAATACGGCAGGGTCGATGCTGTAACTTCCTCTAACAGGATCAGGCTTAGGAATGAACGGGCCTTCTGGACTATTGGAAACAGCGACGCCCAATCGAAATATATCATTCTTGTCTTTTAACGAAAAATACATATAGTATTTACCGTCTTTAAATGCCACATCACAATCCCACAACTGGCGTCCGGCCCACGGAATATCACCAACCTTAAGCACAACGCCGTGGTCAGTCAATGGTTCGTTTTCGATATCTGATGCAGAGAAAACATGGTAATCATTCATATCAAAATGATCGCCGTTATCATTCTCCGGAATACCCGATTCGCGGTCATGGGAAGGATAGATATAAAGTTTCCCTTCGAAGACATGAACAGCAGGGTCGGCCATGAAATCATCCTCAATTAAATACCTTGACTTTTGCATCATTTGAATTTTTCTGCGAGTTTAATCATCTCATCAACTACAGGTTTGCGTTGATTATTTCGGTCGAAAAGCATTGGATAATCTTTTCTCCCATGGATCGGGAAATTATTTAGCCATGTTGAGTTATCAGTCAATCCCCAAACAGTCACACGATCAACCACATCCCTGTATTTCAGGAAAAGCCCAAACATATCCAGTATACGTTTATTCCATTTCTGTTGAATAACATCCGGCACTCCATCGCGGTAAGGATCCATTTCTTTGGAGTAATTGAAATTGGCAGAAACATTTGCACCCTCATATGGACTTGGAAGAATGGAAATATCCCATTCTGTTATAAGGATATGAATCCCCGCATCCCTTAATTTTTTGAAGCTGGCTTCTGTGGAATCAAGCGTAGGTAAATTCATATGCATGTGCGACTGCGATCCAACAGCATCAATGCGGCATCCTGCAGTCCTGAGATCTTTTACTAATTCTACGATCGCATCGCACTTTGAAGGAGTTTCAACATTGTAATCGTTGTAGTACAATTCTGCATTTGGATCAGCTTCATGAGCAAACTGAAAGGCATATTTGATGAAATCCTTACCCAGAATCTGGTAGAATTTGCTTTTACGATATGAGCCATCATCTTCAAAAGCTTCGTTAACAACATCCCAGCCCTTTATCCTCCCCTTATAACGGCCAACAACTTTAGAAATATGCTGGCGCATCCTTTCTTTCAACTCCTCAGGAGAAACATCTTTTCCATCAGCATCTATGAAGAACCATTTACCTATCTGAGAATGCCAGATGAGACAGTGACCCGTTATAGCCTGGTTGTTTTTCTCTCCAAACGTAACCAGTTTGTCGGCATCTTTCCAGTAATACCTGTTTTTTTTCGGATGAATAGGCTGTGGTTTCATGCAGTTTTCCGGTACAATTGCACTGAATTCTTTCGAAATCAATTCCGTTTCGATAGGGTTAATCCCCTTAACCTGATTCATATTGACGGCAACACCAAAAAGAAATTCACCTTTAGTAGCTTCACCCAATGACTTTTGTGCCATGCTATGTAAAGTAGCCAGCAAAACAATCACCGTAACTGCAGAAATAAGTTCGATTTTCATTTGTCTATTCTTTTTTGTTACTTTTTTACTATGATCTTTCACTTCCTTCGTGTTTTCAATTCTTCTTCAATCCTTACTTCCATTTTCTTATCAATTACATAGAAATAAAGCAGACCAATACCTACGAAGAATGGAATTGATGGGTATATACTAACGAGTAACCTGGCTCCGTCTGAAACAGAATCTGGCTGAATGATTTCTTGCCCGGCAACAATACCTTCCCTTGCAATGTAACCGTGCAAACTTAAAATCCAGGTAACTAAGGCACCTCCTATCGAGAGTCCGGCTTTAAGTCCGACCATCATTGCAGAAAAGATGATTCCGGTAGCTCTGCGGTTTGTATTCACCTCCGAATAATCAGCAACATCAGCAATCATAGCCCACAGAACTGGAATTGTAATTCCATAAAAAAATCCATGCAGAATCTGGGAGACAAACATCAGGAGCACATTGTCCCGTTTAAAAAAGATAAAAATCAGGATAAATATGGTAGCAGCAAGTAATCCATACTTATAAACATCCCGCTTACCATATCTATCTGCGAGCTTTTTTGAAAATGAAATTCCTGCAATCATGAAGATAATACCTCCTGCATTGAATAACCCGAAACCCGCTGCCACCGGATCAGATCCAAAGAAATTAATACCTAAATCGGATAATCCAGCAATTACAGGACTAATAAATTTAGCCAAAGCAACTTTATCCACATAATTATTAAAATAGTATACATAAGAACCACCTTTCATTGCAAGGGTAATAAACACCAAAATGGTCAGACTAAGCATGATTAGCCAGGGTCTATTGTGTACCAGGTCAGAAAGATCTTCTTTTATTGATGATTTTTGATCTTGTTTTGGAACAACACGCTCCTTAGTAGTTAAAAATGTGATAAGTAACATAATTGTGCCAACAATAGTCATCCATGTCATTACAGATTCAATTCCAACTGCCTTATCCCCGTGACCAGCATATATAATAATGGGCAGCATAAACACCTGTACAAAAAACTGGGCAACCATAACTGCAACAAAACGGAAGGACGAAATACTATTCCGCTCTCCCATATCCCCTGTGATGACCCCACTTAAAGCCGAGTAAGGTAAGTTACTTGATGCATACAACATCAACAAAAGTGAATAGGTAGCAACGGCATATATGAGTTTTCCCTTGTACGGGAAATTTGGAGTTGAAAATGTAAGAAGTGCAACAACACCCAAGGGTATAGCTGTGTAGAGTATCCAGGGTCTGAACTTTCCCCATTTCGAATTAGTCCGGTCTGCCAATATTCCAATGATCGGATTAAATATAAAAGCTGCTGTCAATCCAACACCAAGCATTATAATAGAAGCATCGGCGCTTTTAAGGCCATAAATATCAGTATAGAAAAAAGCTAAATAGGTAATTAAGGTCTGGAATACCAGGTTGGCAGCCAGATCGCCCAAGCTGTAACCAATTTTCTCAAATACTGAAATTTTTTGTGTGATTTTCATAGGTTAATAATTTATGAGAACTCAAAGATTTTATTAAAATAATTTTTCAGAATATTTATGGGTTCGCTGCATGAATTATTGAAACTTAATCCATTCAATATCAATAGAATTCCCATCCTTGAGCATGACAACCAGGTTATGAACTCCGGTAAGGAGTTTTGTTAGTTTTGCTTCCACGCTATTCCAGGCTGCACCTATCGGAACGTTAACTTCAACAATCACTGGTCCGTCGACATTATCGAGCCGGATTTGTAAAGAGCTCCCTTTTTCAGAAAATGCTTTGACCTCTACTGATTTCAATTGTTCCTTCCCAAAATCGACCGCGTTGTATTTTACCCAGGCATCTTTGCCGTTAAGTACCGTTTTCCAACCATTAAAGGTATTGAGAGAATCCAGAAATGCCCCTGATGAACCGGTATCGCTTTTACTGCTGTAACGGTCAATTTTAATTTTATTTGTTGCTTTTGTCAGGCCAACACCACGCAAGGTTGGTGTAACTTTCCGAATTGTCCCATCAGAATTAAAGAAAAGACTATCTGCACAAATTGACCGGTTTTTATCGAATTTTGGGGAATAGGCATTCTGATGATAAAACAGATACCACTGACCTTTAAACTGAACGAACGATTGATGATTGGTCCAGCAGTTCATGGGCGACTCGTCCATTACAACTCCAGCCATTTTGAAAGGTCCCATTGGATTATCGCTAATCGCATATTCGAGCCGCTCGATTTTATTTTCTACGTGTGGGAAAGTCAGGTAATATATTCCATTACGCTCAAACAAAAATGGGCCTTCTTTCAATCCTTTCTGAGGAAGATTTGCTATTATCGTAGGCTCTGAGGCCAGTTCAGTCATGTTGTCTTTCAATTTTGCCACAACGATATTTCCCATAGCCCAGTACAAATAAGCCTGTCCATCTTTATCTATAAACACGTTGGGATCGATACCACTCACCCCTTTTATTGGCTCAGGCTGCGGAAAGTAAGGCCCTTCCGGTTTGTCGGCAATTGCGACGCCTATACCAAAACCTTTGCGTCCATTAGCATCGGCTATATTTTTATTCGCCGGAAAATAGAAGTAATACTTTCCGTTACGTTCAATGCAATCGGGAGCCCACATGCTGTAAGAGGTTGAATCGACCCATTTCACCTTATTCTGGCTGACAATAACCCCATGGTCCGTCCAGTCTGTCAGGTTTTCAGAAGTAAACACATGATAATCAGCCATGCAAAACCAGTCCTTTCGTAAGTTTGTATTTGGAGGAACAGCAATATCGTGCGAGGGGAATACATACAATTTGCCATTGAATACCCTTGCTGTCGGGTCTGCTGAAAACTGGTTGCGAACAATTGGATTCTGAGCTGAGAGATTAATTACTCCAATAAGAGTTAAAACGAATATCAATGATTTAAAATTCTTCATAACTAATTTTATATTTACTAATTCGCTTCTTTCACCAAATCCTGAACGGCATTGGCCAGAAAGATATACCAGGCCCCTCCGTCGATGATGCATTCATTTTCGCCCCACAAGAATGGCCAGTCATCTTTATTTTCAAGGTAGTCAGGGCTCAACAAGATCAGGCCGGGAACGACACCACCGGCAATGGTTGCGAAATCGGCGCGGTTATTTCCATAGGCAGCTTTCTTGGAGTGAGCGCCAACGGCATTTACAAATGACAGATTGGAATAAGGATGACAACCGTAAATATAATTGAGTCCCTGAAAAACATATTCTTTGCCAATAATATCAGGGAAAGCCTTGTGCGCATAATAATTGGTTATTGCCCAATTAATTACATTCGATGTTCCACCCCAGCCCCTGATTGACATAGGAACTCCGTAAGGATTTTCCTTTTTATTAAGGTCAATGGATTCCTTGTATTTAAGGATGTAGTCTCTGAGTTTTGTTTTATATGCACCATCCATATACGGAACTGCCATTAGTGCTTGAATCAGGTTGCCACGACCGCCAAACCCGGCGAAATAACCAGAATTTGGCCCTTTCCGGATACTCATCCTATCGAGCATTGGCCATACTTGTTCCAGGAATCTGTCGGCATATTTCTGTTCTTTCGTGGTGATATATAATTGAATTGCTGGATTCAAATCGGCGCCTTGGCTCATCATTTTCATAAACGGATCTTCATTTTCTTTAGGAATCTTAGTTGCTGCATCAGCTTCTTCAAACAGCTTCTTAGCACATGCTAAACTTTTATCTGAAAGCTCGATGTTGTATCCTCGCAGTGCGCGACTGGCTTCAGCCATCGCTGCGGCAGTCTGATAATCAAGGAATGTCAACCGGTTCGTAAATGCCCAGCGGTCATCCAGCGTTCCGCTTGATAACCCATTTGTTTCGTAAGGTTTAAGATTTGGATTGTATGAAAGATTATCGGTTTCATTGATTGCATCGCCAAGATGATGGTACTGGTGCAGATTAGGAACCACAATACCACGCACAGGATGGCCAATATTTTCGCATTGTGCAACCAGATTTAAGGTGCCATGTTCAATCTGCTGCAGAATATCCGGTTTTCCATCGGGCCGATGAATATCGACGTAACGGGTTTTCTGGTCAATGCAGGTTTCATCCCGGTCAGTTTTGAAACTCTCCCAGGTATCCACAAAACTTGAAATAACGCTGTTATGAGAGCCAGTCTGAATATCGAAATCTCCTGCATCGAACCATCCGCCAATAGCCATTCCGGGAATACGTTCCAACGATTTGTATTTTGTATCGGTAGTAGGTCCCTGCACATACCCGTCAAAATGCTGGTGATTAATTGGTGCCTGAAGGCAATCATCCAGAAATGGAGCACCATGCCATACCCGGTAAGCTTCGTTTACTTCCATGTGGTCCATTTGAACCGGAAACCAAACATCCAGGGTCGGATGCCAAACTTCATCGTAAACATTCGGTCCGATTGAAAAAGTATTTGTTTTTTGATCGCCGTACTGAATAAAATAAACCCCGGCTTCTTTTACGCAACTAAAGTCAAACCTGGCATAATTATATCTCAGGTATTTTCCCCAAACTTTTATATCCCCTTTAAATTTCTCAACAATTTTACCCTCTGTCGTCACCTGATATACTGATGCTTTGGCTAATGGTTTATCATGCTGATCCAATTCTATAACAGCAACTTTTTCCTGACCTGGAATATAACCTACCTGGGAAAATCCAATGACCGGCTTCCTAATCCAATTTGGAATAGCATTGGGTTCGATGTACCACGTCAGCACTTTACCGGTTTTATTTGCCGGAATCAAACTTCGGACCACGTACCATCCGTTCTGGGCAAGGTTACGTCCATCAAATAACATCAGATCAGCATCAACTGACTGAATTTTTACCATTTGTTCAGGATCTTCAGGTGCCAGAACAATTGTTTTACCTGAGACTACTGGATAAGGAACAATAAATTCTCCTCTGCCCCGATCATCAAAAGTGGTATGTCCGGCAAATTGAGGTATTTTTTTGCTGATCGGTTCAATCCTGGTATTACTGGCTGGGTACCTCGGAAAATTTTCCGGTTTCCCATCCACAAAATAGCTCTTTTCAAAGTATGCAGAAGGTAAAAATTCAAGGTTAAACCCTGCAACCCCTTCAAGCTGTCTGGGAAGTGGTTTATCTATAAATACGCTAATTTCCAATCCGTTATCTTTTGAGGAAACAGTAATTACTGAATTAAAATTATAGGCTTTATAACTCAATTCAACGCTGATGGTGCTGGTTGCACGATCCACTTTTCGGTTGATGAGCGAAGGAACCAAATCCCATTGTTCCGGAGTGTTTTGCAGCCTGACAGCTCCACCTGTTGCGGTTCGTACACCGTGATGAATGATTTCAATTCCGGCAGTTTTTTCGTCGAAAAACATACCATTGTACTGGTCACTATAAACCATAATATTAACACCTTGTTTTTCGAAATACTCCAGATCATTGAGTTTTAGAAGCTGGCCAAGTGCAGGATTTGGGAGCGAAATACTGATGAAAGTAACACAAACGGCCAATAAAAGCAGCAGTTTCTTAGTGTTGAATGGGCTTAATTGGATCAGCCTAACTTTAATTGCTTTTTTCATGGCTAATACGATGGTTCGCTTAGTTCGATGATGTGTTTTCCCTTCACAATGCCATTCTCGTTAAAAGCATCTATAGTAAAGTAATACCTCTGCAGTGCATTTAAACTTCTGATGGTTAAAGAATTAGTTCCAAGCACCTGATAATTTTGGAAGAGTTTGTCCTTACTGGTTCCATAACGAATGTTGTACCCAACAGCACCCGGTATTTTTGTCCAGCTTAAATCCACCACGCAACGGTCGGCTTCCGAACGCTTCAATCTAAAATATTTGACTTCTGAAGGAGCTTTTCCACTCCCAATTCCAAAGACACGCAGACCGGCAATAGCAAAAGTGCCATCGGGAACCCTGTAATTGGTTAGCTTTATAAAGCGTCCTTTTACTGGTTTTGGCAACTCAATGTAATCGTGCGGAACATCAGTTTGATTCCCGGTTTTGTCGGCCAATGTATTCCATGTTTTGCCATCATTTGAATATTCAAGCAGGTATTGGTAGAAAATGTCTGGATGACGACCCCTGATGCTGGTCCCGTTTTCGGCATAGTTAATCTGAATAGCATTTATGGTGCTTTGTTTCTGTAAATCCATGCTGATCCATTCGCCCTTTTCACCTGTCTTTGCACTCCAGTAGGTTCGGATATCTTCATTTGTTGCAAAATTCTTTGGATGATTCGGCAGCTCTGAAGAAACTTCAACTGGTTTGTTGTACGAGAGCAACATCCAGCCAGGGAATAACTCACAAGGATCGGAAATATTTTTTGTTGGAATATTAAACGGAAAATCTCCAAAACCAGTGTAGGCATACATTACACCATCATCGTCGAAAAAAGTTGGAAACAATCCCAGACGCCTTTCGAACATATGTTTTTGCGAGATGGTCATAGTCGAGATGTGCCAATAGTTTCCATATTTATCTTGAAAAGTACTGCTGTGTCCGGCGCCAGTGACAAAGCCCTCCGGCTTATAAGAAAATGGATTATGAGCCGCCAGCGTAAACGGACCAAGAGGATGATCTGCAACGTATACACCATCGCCATAGCTTTTAAATTCAGTTCCCGGACCGGCATATTGAAGGTAGTATTTACCATTGTGTTTGGTCATCCATGCCCCCTCAATCCAGGGATTTTTGCCAACTTCGTTATAATCGCCTGACCTTTCCCATCCGTAGTTTTTTTTGTCACTGCTAATCACAGCAACCGATTTCCCAATTGGATTCAGTGTTTTAGTATTCAGTTCAACCGCGTAAATTGGATTTACATTTGAACAACCATAGTAGAAGTATAAACGTCCGTCATTGTCAACAAATAAATCGGGATCGGTCATCCCAATCGGAAATGAAGGGTTGGCAATTTCCCATTTCCCTGATTTTGGGTAGGCAGTTTTATAGATAATCAGCGGAGGATCATTTTTAGAAGCCATGAAATACAGTGTGTCGTTCATAACCACCACAGTTGGAGCATAGTCTTCTAAAGGAAGGTCTCTGGTTGTAATTAAATCCCAGCCGATTAAATCAGTAGAATGAAAATACCCACCCGATTTTGAAGCAAAAAGGTAGTATTCGCCTTTGAAAGTAACCATTGTAGGATCCGCTGCTTCCCGGCGCGAGGGTGCATCAGGACAAAACCTGTAACTCAGGTTCATCGGATTACATATGGTGGCTTGATTCGGCTTGTTTTGTGGCCTGGCAACAAGTGTACAAGTCAAAAGAACAATGAAAAGTAGCGGTTTGGTTAGTTGTTTCATTGCTAGGTTTTATTTAAATAACAGTTGTGCAAAATTGTACAGGTTGTTCCTCCAGACCGGCCAGGAGTGGCCTCCCGGGTATTCATTGTAAACGTATTTAATCTTCATTTCATCGAATATAGCAAGCATCGATTGGCAGTTTTTCCAGGCGATGTCCTCCTTACCTCCCTGTGATATCCATAACAGTTTCAAATTTTGGTTGATCTTGTCAGTTGAGTTTTTCATAAACTCGTATTGCGAATCAGCAATATCCCTCTGCATAGGTTGAATCCATCCTGAGCTGAACACTCCCAGGTAAGAAAATTGATCGGTATTTTTAACTCCTGTATAAAGTGTCTGAATACCTCCCATTGACAAGCCTGCCAAAGCCCGTGAATTCGCCTCGGTTTTTATTCGGTAATTTTGTTCCACAAAAGGGATGACACTTTGTTTTAATTCTTTTTCAAAAACAGTCAATGTTTCCAATCCAAAACCATTTAAAGGGAGATTCCCGTCAACCATAACCACGATCATTGGCACCGCTTTTTTCGCTGCAATCAGGTTGTCGAGAATAAGATCAGTTTTACCTTGGGTGGCCCAGCCTCGCTGGTCTTCACCGCCGCCATGTAAAATATAAAGTACGGGGTATTTTTGGTTCGTATTTTGGTCGTATCCCGGAGGAGTGTACAAGTAAAAATGGCGCCAGCTATTCGTGATGTTCGAATAATAGCGTTTAATGCGGATGTCACCATGAGGAACATTTTTGATTTCGTAATATCCATCTCCTTTAAACGGGACTTCAATCCCGCTGGCCATGCGGCCCATACCATAAAACGATTCGCTGGAAGGATCGGCAACAGCAACACCGTCGATGATTATAGAATAGTAATGAAATCCTTCACTTAACGAATCGGTGTATGTTTCCCAAAAACCTTCCGCGTTTTTCACCATATCGTACTTTTTACCCAAATCAAGCTGAACTTTTTGTGCCTCAGGAGCTTTTATCCGAAATTCGGCACGTCCATCAGGTAATATCGAGGGATATTTGGCCGAACGGATATTGGATTCGGCGGGTCTTCCAACATTGCTAATTTGAGCGTAAGTTGCAGCCTCAACCGGCTTGAAGATCAATTGAGAGAACATAAACAAACTGTTCTTCCAGACTTTAAAATCGTGATAGCCATGATCAACATAGTAAATATGCGGAACGTTCTTGGTTACCAGATAATTATGTGTGCGTTGGCTAAATCCGATCAAACCGTCTTTATCACCACATGAAATCCAGAGAAGTTTTAACTGTTGTTTTGTTTTTTCAGGATCAGGAACAAGTTCTTCAGCCTTTTTTGTGTTTGGGGCTGAAGAAAATCCACCCACCCATGCGAATTTATTCAGATTGCCTAAGCCAAAATTAAGCGATTGCCCTCCACCCATCGATAAACCAGCAATAGCGCGGTGCTCCCTGTCATTGATTACAGAATATGTATTTTCAACAAATGGAATCAGGTCATTCAATAAATCCTGCTCAAAAGTGGCAAATGCCTGTACCTTATCGGGAGCCATGATATTTCCCGTAGCCCGGTCATCTTTCATTGCTCTGCCATTCGGCATCACCACAATCATAGGTTCGATCTTATTTTCAGCATACAGGTTATCCAGCATTACCTGAGGTTGCCCTCCATTGAGCCACTCCTTCTCGTCGCCGCCAATACCATGCAGCAAATAGAACACCGGGTATTTAGTATTTTTTGAATAGCCAGGAGGCGTATATACCAGTGCTTTTCGGTTTGTTCCAACTGTCCTCGAATGATACGAAACCGTATCGATTTTCCCATGCGGGATTCCTTCGCGAACAATATCAAAACCTGACAATGCTGGGGTAACCCGATTTTGTGAGAACGCGATATGACTGTATAATAAGCAAATACAAAACACAACTATAAGCTGTTTCATCTTTATGTGATTATTGCCTGGTTTGAAAATTGTCTTGAGGCGTGATAATTTGATATTTACCGCTTAAATGCATCAAACTGAACAGATACATTAATCCATCATAATACGGATCAAAGTAGCCATCTTCGTAAGGTTCAAGCTTTGCATCCCATATTGCATTTATAAAGTCGAGACTTTTTTCATTTTTGCAAATAATAGAAGTTGAAGTTGAAGTAGCCAACAATCCTAATGAATGTCTCAATTTTTTAAACCCTCCAGCCTGAAGAATGGTTTCGGGCGTTGATCCGTCAAGATTAAACTGATCTTCAAAGGAGTGAATACCTTTTGATCTTATGAATCCCTGAAAACGTTTGGCATAGTCTTCCTGCCAGAATTTATCTTTCCCATACCAAACATAATCCATTGCTATATTCATGGGTACTCTCCACGAATCATAACGAAAAGCAGATGGCATCCAGGGTGTAGGGTGTGGCTTTCCGCTAAATTCAGTATAGTCGGCATTAAGACCTGTTATAGGATGACATGCCCTATGCAAGAACACACGGGAAGTATCTGCGCAATCTCTGTAAAATTGTTCATGGCCATCTTTGGCATATTCAGCCCAAATCTCATAAAATGCAGGTAAATGATAAGACGGGTCTGTCCATTTATAACCATCACCTTCAGGTACAAAGGAGATTTGTTTGGCATTGGTGTTTATCAGATTACATATGTTCCCCGTGCCATCCTTTTTCCACATTTCGTCCAGAATATTTCGTGCTTCGGCATAATAATCAATCCCGGTGTAATTACCCCAGCGATTCGATGCAAACAACAGGCTTGTAATGTAGTAAAGCTCTCCATCAGAAGCACTTCCCTCAGAGTTCTTCTTCATCGTTTTTGGATTGATACTCCAGGCAAAATACCCTTTTCCAGGACCCTCCTGATGTTGAAGGTATTTTTTCGAAAATCGCCATATCCGGTCGAAAACCTCTTTCTTATTAAACTGGACGGCAATCATCATCCCATATGAAAGGCCTTCGGTACGGGCATCGTGGTTTTTGATGTCAGAAACGTAAGCCATCGAATCGCCTACCTCAAAATAAACGTGGTTTGGACCCTCAAATAATTCAAAATAGGCCTTTTCAACCTTTTTATCAATCTCAGCTTGACTGTACCCTGATTCGAGAAACAGATTCCGGTAAGCACCTTGATGATGGAGCGATTTCTGTGGGTGCTTTTTTGTATCCTTTAGATTTTGTCCCCTACTTGAGTATTCCCCAATGGATAGAAACCAAAAGACTAGTAATAAATTAATGCTGCTTTTAAAATAATTCATTTCGGTCCATTTATTCATGTGCATTTGATTTCAAAGAGAAAGGGGGAAAGCACAATGCTATTCCCCCTTTACTTCTGCAATGCCAGGATTAGCTTACATTCCTAAAAATGCAAATTGATTTCATTCCATTATTTGTAAGCAGCATTTTGATCACACAATGGGTTTTTCAATATTTCGTCTGTTGGAATTGGCATATCCATCTTTAACAGATTGAAATCATAAGTACGATAAGTGTGATAGTCATCCCTTACCAAAGGGTTATTGGCTGGATAACCTACGCCTTTAGGATAATTGTGCGTAATATGGTCCTGAATAAAACCAGAACGGATTAAATCCTGAGCAAGACACCATTCAGCATTAAACTCCCTGCGACGTTCCTGCCCTAAGGCAACTAACCATACAGGAGATGTAAAACCTTTAGTGGATTTTAACTGAGTATAGTAAGTCTGAGCATCAGGAACAACGACAGGAGTAGAATTGAATGGAAGAGGATAAGTAGTAGGCGATACCATTGGAGGATTAGAGCCATTGCCATTAAAGAAAGTAGTAAGTTGTTGATAATAAGGTAGATAAATTGATGTTAGAGGAGCAGAATTACCAACTTCCAGATTACCCCAGGCACGATCACGAATTTTAGCAATAAGGCCCCAGGCTGTTGCATCACCTTCACCATTCAAATTAAACAAGCATTCTGCATAGTCCAATAAAACATTGGCATAACGTTTATAATATATCTGTTGAGAACCCCATGGGGCCTGATAGTTTGAACGGGTTGAACGCCAGTATTTATTCGTCCAGATGGAAGGAGCATATTCACCACTATTTGAAAAGTGGTAATGCGTATCTATACTATCAGGAACTGTAAGACTTTGCTGTAAATAAGGATGGTATCCATAGTTTGTGGTTGATTTCCACGCAGGATCAATATTCCTTATAGCGCCTGTAACACCAGAGGCCTCACGACGTTTGTCACCTGGTTCATAGGAACTCCACCATTCCCAGGAGAGGTATAAGGTACCCCATCCACCGAGAGAGCCACAAGCAACAAACTGTACCATCCAGTTGTGGGCATTCGACAGATTAGACCACTGATTCCATTGCGAACCTTCGTCAAGAACCTCTTCCCAAATACATTCTTTTGTCCAGACAGCACCCGGATCCCACAACGTGGTGAACGATTTATTTAATTCGTATTTACCGCTGGCAATAACCTGTTCAAAAGCGGTCTTTGCTAATCCGTAGTCTGCAGTAGCTTCGGCAGGAACACGGTATGCTTTCCACATATAAGCTTCTCCTAAATATGAAAGAGCAAAACCTTTGGTAATACGTCCATACTCACCATTTAATGGGTCCCATTGAAGTTCATCAGCTGCGACTTTCAAGTCTGCAATGATGAAATCCCACATTTCTGCAAAATCCTTAGCACGGGCTTTAGCCGGAGTGTTAATGTAATTTTCTCCTGTTGCCAGCATCGGCACACGACCGAACGCTTTTGCAAGCCACATATAAAAGAAAGCGCGAATGCCCCGGGCCTGACCGTCAAGCGATTTTTTTAAATCAGCATTAATGATGGCATTATCTGCAGCTTCAAGACCGGCAAGGAAATCGTTGCAACGCGTAATTGCATTATAGGCATGTTTCCATCCCCCGAGCAATTCAGGGCTGCCTGGAGTCCAGTTTTGCTGGTTCCAGTCTTTATCCCAGCCTGTTGCCTGAGTATCCATTGTAGGATGGCCGCCGATAAACAAATTCGGTTTAATACCCCAGTCTCCGTCAGTATTATCCGGAAGCATCATTGTATAGCAACCAACAAGACCACCCTTGGCTTGATCCGCTGTTTTAAACATCTGATCAGCAGCCAACAGACTATACTGGTCCACCTTTAAAAACTTTTTATCATTACAGGAGCTCATTCCTGTCAGGAATAAAACACCGGCGAGTGAATAATATAATATTCTTAATAATTTTTTCATAATATTCGTTGTATTTATGTGAAAGAATTAGAATTGAATGTTCAGGCCCAGGGAAAAAACACGCGGCATAGGATAACGTCCGGTATCCAATCCAGTATAGAGTACACTTCCTTGTCCTACCTCAGGGTCACCATATTTATTATATGAGGAGATCGTGAGTAAGTTTTGAACAGAAGCACTAATGCGTGCACTTTCGAGGCGAACGACCTTCAACAACTTCTTTTCAATAGTATAACCAACCTGAATATTGCTGATTTTGAAGTAATCACCTTTTTTAAGCCAGGCATCAGAACCTCGGCTATTGTAATTCAAATCGAGGAATGACAATCTGGCATAAGTTCCGTTCAGATTTTCAGGAGTCCAGGCATTTTTGGCAACCTCCTTCAAAAGGTTGGGTGTTGTACCGTTATCGCTGGGAAACATGTCGGTTAGGGTCATGGCAGAGTAAGAATAGATTTGTGCGCCATAAACTCCGTATCCGTAAATCATAAAATCCCAGTTCTTATAGGAAGCAGTGATGTTTAAACCATAGTTTAATTTAGGGAAACCATTACCTAAGATAGTCATATCCTTTTCATCAATGAAACCATCACCATTCAAATCTTTATACTTATAATCACCTGCAACGGTTTTTGATCCATTATTGAATCCGCCTGGGTGACCGGCAGCTATAGCAGCAGCATTGGCAGCATCAATCTCTGCCTGATTTTTGTAAATATGGTCTACTTTATAACCATAGAAAGAGCCTACGGCATATCCTTCACGCATGATCGAGTGACTGTTCCAGTGAGTCCCTGATGGAGCACCTACCGCACCTACGTTAGAACCATCGCCGGTCGCACCTGTGTTTTCAAAGAATATATCATTTCCAATATTTGAAATCTTGTTTTTCACGCTCGATCCTGTTACAGTGGCGCCAAAATTCCAATCCTTATTAATCTGCTTCTTATAATTTAGACTGAATTCAATCCCCTTATTATCAATTCCTCCTAAGTTCGTGTAAACTTTATCGTAACCCGATGATGGACGAATATTTAACCAATTCAACAAATCTTTTGAGGAACGGGTGAAATAATCCACGGTAATATTCAAACTATTGTTCAATATCCCAAGATCAATACCGATGTTCTTTTGTTCATTGGTCTCCCATTTCAACTTAGTATCAGCTAAGGTTCTAACAGTCCCAACAACAGGAATTTTTGATGATGAACCAGCGCCTAAAACTCCATTCTGCGGATAATAATTGTACTGAATATTAGCTGAAGATAATGCGGCTGTTGCCTGATCACTATTTTGATTACCTGAGTTTCCTGTTTGCCCCCAACCTAAGCGAAGTTTCAAATTATTGATAATTGGATTACCTTTCATGAAATTCTCTTCTGAAATGCGCCATGCAGCGGCTGCTGATGGGAAGGTACCCCATGTGTTATCCACACCAAATCTGGAAGAACCATCGCGACGAATCGTACTCGTAAGAATATAACGGTCCTTCAAACTATATTGTGCACGACCAAAATAAGACAACGTATGGATTTCTAAGTTATAAGCGCCATCACCCGATCTTGCAGTAGGAAGATTGGTCAATGCAATAGCACGGATGTTATCGCCGGGGAAATCATTACCGGCGGCATTACTCCAGTTTCCGAACTCCCTGCTCACTGAATTACCCGCCATTAAAGTCAGATTGTGAATATCACTCTTCAAGTTGTACGTTAAATAACTCTCAAGCTGAATTGTGTTATAGTTACTATTATTGATTTGCAAATAATACTTGGAATCGTAATTAAACAATGGAACCTGTGTTACGCCGTCTGGCATGTAACGTTTCTTATTGCCATAGAAGTTATAATAGTTATCAGCAGAAAAATTGTAGGATCCTACTGTTTTAAAAGTTAACCCTTTAAACAATTTAATATTGGCATATGCGCTGATTATGGTTTGGTTATGTTTGGATATACCGGTCTGTTCCATTTGTTCTGCAACATAATTACTTCCCAGATTTCCATCAAAAGAACCTATATTACCCTGAACAGGAGTACCAAAAGTTCCATTCGCGTTTCTAACGTTCGGACTTACAAGGGCACCTGTGGAAGGGTCTACATAATCCATTGTAGGACAGAGGAAAGCCCAGTCGCGGATAGAAGAAAGATTCCCATTATTACCGAAACCGGCATTGTTGCCTTTCGATTCACTATGAATAAAATTAATGTCTCCACCAATTTCCAGGAAATCAGCTACTTTGCTTACTACACTTGCACGAGCTGTTATACGTTTGGCATTCGAATTGATCACAATACCATCATGATTCAAATAACTTAATGAGAAGAATTGCTGGGTTTTTTCACTACCACCCTGAGCAGAAACTGTATATTGCTGTCTAAGGGCGGCAGAACGTGTCATTTCCTTTTGCCAGTCAATGTTCTTTCTTTTACCGTCATATTGAGCAGAAAAAATCGGATTAGCCAGATTAGTACCATCGTTTATACGGGCCTGACGAATATTCTTCGCAAACTGGTCTACATCACCAACGTCCAATCTTGCAGCCAGATTTTGGACACCATAGTCGGCCGTAAAAGTAATATGTGCAGCGCCTATCGAACCATGTTTGGTAGTAACCATAATAACACCATTGGCACCAGCTGAACCATAAATAGCCGTTGCAGAAGCATCTTTCAGAATTTCAATACTTTCAACATCACTTGGGTTAAGAAAATTGGCATCTTTACCCACCACTACACCATCAATTACATAAAGCGGTTTGGTGTCACCATTAATTGTTGCAACTCCGCGGATTTGAATAGAGCTGTTTGCATCCGGAGAACCGTCTTGTGCTGAAATCACTACACCTGCAGCCTGACCTTTCATCCCTTGTAAAATGTTCGTAGGTGTCCTTTTCATCATATCCTGAGTATTAACTGCAACAACGGCACCTGAAATATCGCTCTTCTTTTGTGTACCATAACCAACAACAACAACTTCATCTACCTGCAAATTCATTGCAAAGAGTTTAACATTGATCTCTTTTTTATTAGCAACTGGAATCTCCTGTGTTTTGTACCCGACAAATGAAAAAGATAAGGTTGACTTACCTGTAGCTTCAATTTGATATTTACCATTCATATCTGTAACAATACCAACCGTCGTTCCCTTAATAACTACGGTCACTCCAGGTACAGGACTTCCACTTTCATCAGTTACGGAACCCTGCACCTTGATAGACTGCCCAAAACTCCAAAGTGAAAATAGCAACATAGGAAGCAAAAAGAATGCAACCTGTAAAAATTTGTTTTTTTTCATACATTTAAATTTTTTATTAATTAATAAGTAAGTTTTCGGCAATATCGGCTATTCTTTTCCGACAAAGCCAGTTTCTGGTTAATCAGACTACGAGGGACCTTTATTCTTTTTCATATTTTCTTTGGGTTTAATTAATTATAAAAGTTACCAGTTTTCGAAAGAACCTATGACCAATCTGTTCCCGGATGACCAATTCTTTACTCTGTATTTTTTGAATTCTTAAAATGCGATTGTTTTTCCACAAAGACCTGACATGGGCAACCTGCCTGTCAATGGACTTACAAATACTAATCTCTGTGTAAACTCAATTTTCGTTAGTTAATTTATGTCGTAAAAGTATAACGTCTGTTATGAGCGGGCTCTATATTATAGCTAATTGATTCTATATATTGAATAAATCTGAATCTCCAGTTCTCTGAATAATTACACTTAAATAACTTAATTACAGTAATATATCTCAATTATCCTGAATCAGATAATTATGAATTAATGCATATTTCCGGATTAAGGTAAGATCCTGTTTGGAATTTAGCAACCACAATTTTGCCAATGGCTAAAATTGGATCCTTCAATAGTAGAACGTAAAGTTACATTCAGAAAAAACAGGAAAGAATCCATCATTACAACAGGTATAAGTCGACACCGGTCACTTCTATATCCGGTTAAAATATAAAAGAGGTAAAATGCCTCCAGATTTTTAATGGAACTAAATGAGCAGATGACTTTTTATATCGGTAGACTTAGCGGCTCCTGATTGCTTATTCTATAATTTCAGATGGTGATTTACCGAATTGTTTTCTGAATACGATACCGAAATATGTCAAACTGGTAAATCCACAAAGTTCACTTACCTCAGTAACCGTATATTTTCCGGACTGCAGCAATTCCACCGAGTGATTTAGCCTGATCATTTTGATAAAATCACTTGGTGATTGGTCAGTAAGCGATTTAATTTTTTTATAAAGCAGAGAAGAACTTACATTCATTGCTGAAGCGAATTCTTCCTTGTCAAATTCGGAATTAGAAATATTTGCCATGGCAACTTCCAGCATTTTTCTTACAAATTTATCATTGTGTTCGTTTGTCAGAATATGTTCGTTTGGATCGCCTTTTATTATCTTCAGTGCTTTTTCCCTGATAACCTCACGATTGCGAATAATTGATTTGATTCGTTGAATCAAAAGAGTCATGTCGAAAGGTTTTGTCAAATAATCGTCTGCACCCAGTCCCAAACCATGTAACTGATCAGTTTTTTCAGTTAGGGCTGTGAGTAAAACAATTGGGATATGTGAGGTTTCGTAAGTTGATTTCATCTTTTTGCACAATTCAAAACCATCCATATTTGGCATCATGATATCAGATACAACCAAATCAGGAATATGCTTTGAAATAAAATCCCAGGCAAATTCTCCGTCGACGGCAGTATATACCTTAAAATCATTCCTGAGGGAAGTCTTCATGAAAGTCAACAGATCGTCATTATCTTCAACAATCAATACCTTCATCTCTTTTGAAGTTTGAATCTCCGTTTCAGATTCCCATCGTTGAGAAACCTTATGTAATTGGTTTGATATCATTTGTATTTCAGAAGGGGCATTCAATGGTTCTGACTTCCCTGATATTGATTTAAATGGAATTACAACCTGAAATGTTGATCCGACATTTTCCTGACTGCTGCAACTGATGTTCCCACTATGCATGGTTACGTAGTTTTTAACCAATAAGAGTCCGATTCCAGAGCCAACAACTTTTGAATTAATTGCATTCTCACCTCTGTAAAACTCTTTAAATAACTGTTTCTGAGCTTTTTTGCTGATGCCAATTCCAAAGTCTTTTACCTCAACCACCCATTTTTTTTCATTACACCGGAGACCAATCTGGATTTGACTATTATTATGCGAATATTTAATGGCATTTGATATTAGGTTATCAATGATTTTCTCCATTTTTGACTCATCTACAGCCGTCATGTAAGACTCACGATCAGCCACATACACGAGTTCGATATTCTTATTACTGGCATAGGAAGCCAGTATGATTGTACGGTTTAAGACAAGTTTCACAACATCTGTCATCGACAGCAAAAGATGTTCCTTACTAATATCAACCTTCTGAAAATCCATTAATTGGGTAACAACAGAGGTCAGTTGTTTAGCCTGGTCAATAGCCAAATTCAAATAGTACTTTCCTGAATCGGTTAAGTTTTTTTCTTTGTTCAATTCCTCGACAGGAGCTTTGATTAACGTCAGCGAAGTTCGTATATCGTGTGCCGTATTCGTAAAAAACCGGACCTTTTCTTCGGTATGTTTTTGTTTCAACCGGTTTATATAGTATAGAAAATACAGAAAGATGATTCCGGAAATAGCAATTATTATGAGTATTAAAAACCATCCTGTACGCCAAAATGGAGGTGTTGAAGTTATTTTTATGGATCGTTCGGCTAATATGTTGTTCAATGAACTATCAAAGAGTCTTATTTTTAATGTAAAGTGTCCGCTTGGAATGTTCGTATAAGTTATAATATTGTTTCCGGTCGGTTGATTCCATTGCTTGTCAAATCCTTCCATTTTCCAGGAGAATCTTGAGCCGTGAGTGAGACCCAACGAAACAAGGTCCAGACTGATCGTATTTTGAAAATACTTTATATTAATTTCCTGTAAACTATCTATGGGACTTTTCAGATTAAATGATGGGATTTCTCTGATAGAACGACCCGCAACCGACAAATCCTGCAGAAATATTTTCCCTTTAGTCGAAGGTGCATCGATCATATTTGGATCAAAAGTTATTGCACCATTATTTGTTCCCATTGCAATCTGACCATTCTTTAGTCTAATATGTGAACTGCTATTAAACGAAGTCTTTGAATGAGCATATGTTGATGAATAAGCAAGTACATTTTTATTCTGTGGATTAAACCTGCATAATCCATTTTCTGTTCCTAACCATAAATAACCATTTGCATTGATTATGCTATTTATAAAATTAGAGGGTAATCCAATCTTTGTTGTAAACTTTTCTGTATCGCCGCTCTTTGAATTAAACCTGATTAATCCATCTCCGGAGGTGCAAATCCATATTTCTTCCCCATTTACCAAAATGTCACGAACCAGCAAACCTGCGACTAATTGTCTGATTTCACCTGTTTGTTTGTTTAATTGCTTCAATCCGTCGCTGCATCCTAAAAGTATCAGGTTATCTGTTAATTGAGCAAAGCATCCTATAACTTGAGGAGAATATGCACGAAATCTGTCTTCCCTGGACAAATAGCAAACAACCGAACCACCAACACTTCCTAACCAAATATCCCCACTCCTATCTTTAAGTATATTAAAAATAAAATCATTATTCAAAGGTGACCCTTTTCCGTTTTTAGTATAATGAGCCAACTCTTTGCCGGTTCTACTGTCCAATAAATATAATCCCGAAGAATAAGTACCCGCCCATATTCTCCCCTGGTTATCTTCACAAAGTGGAAGAAAAACCTGGGCTTGTCTCTCATTATCATTGTAAAATCTGCTCCACTTATTGGTAGCTAAATCCCAACTACAAATTCCATTATTTGTGGCAAACCACAATTTACCCCAGTGATCTTCAATTATGCTATTTACATCGTTATTTATTAATGAATTGGTATTATTTGGAAGATGAACAATTTGATTAACTATAGGAGAAGCCTGATCAAGAAACGACAGCCCCCCACTGTAAGTGCAAACCCAGACTTTTCTGGTATTATCACAAAACAGGTCATAGACTCCATTCCCATGCAGAGAAAATGGGGTATCCAAACTTTCTTTAAAAATATTAAGTATCTTTTGATCTCTCTTGCCAAGTTCCCAAATACCCTGACCATCAATTCCAATTAAACATGTAGAATCACTATTCTGTTTAATCGCCAGAATAGGCTGTTCGGGTAAAACTGATTTTAGCTTATTGGAACATGTTCCATTTCTGAAATTGTACAGGAACAATCCCTCAGACATTGTTCCAAGCCAAAGGTTATTCTGCTCCTTGTCATAATAAAGCGAGGAAAAATCCACTGTCTTTAAATTCACATTTTCATAAATATGCTTTTTTTCAAAAGAATTGATATTAAAAAGCCAAATTCCATCCTGCTTTGCGATAATTATATTTTCCGGATCGTGCCAACTTATTGAATATCTATTCGATGAATATTCAAAAGCTGAGGAAAGTTTTCCTGACTTGTATTTATGCAATCCCAATGACGTAGAGATCCAAAAAATGCCATTATCGTCAATAAGCACATCCAACAAAGTGAGATGAAGGCTTAGTATGAGTTCAAACTTGTCGAATACCGGATTATAGCAAAAGACCTGGCCATTGTTGGTATAAGCAATAAGTTTGAAGTCCTTATAAATTAGCCTTACTCTATAAAAGTCAGTAGTTTCGTATGGAAGTTGATAAATATGATAAGCATCTTTTGATAGCCGTAAAATTCCAGCTTTTGAGGAGGCCCAAATAAATCCATTTTCATCCTGGCACACAGAGTTCATCTCCCGCATCGAAATTCCATACAAAGAATTGATGCTATAAAATTTCGCAGCTAAAATATTTTGTGCTAGTGCAAAATATACACAAAGAATAACTAAAATTCTAAATTCTATTGTCTTATATTTTCTCATGTCAATTCAACTCTGTTTTTATCCCATTATTTTGTATAAATCATAATGGAACATTTATTCAGTTGTTGTTTTTCAATTTTGATCCTTGTGCCTGGTTTTTGATTGTTAGGGTTCAGTTTAACGTTAATAGGTTTTACCCACCTTTTGTGCTATTATATTGTCGAAACATAGACGACTTTCAACAAAGAAAGACAAAAAATTTATTTTAATCGACAAATTAAATGATACAAAAGAGCGCAAACCATTCCGCAAAGGTTTGCGCTCTCAAAAAATGTTTTAAAACATCCCGTCACCACATGGAATGAAATCCAAAAAAGCAGGATAAAATGCCCTTCAAATTGTCAATAATTTTATAGGAATAATTAACAGGTCATTATTTAATGTCATAGCTAATAATAACTCTCTTTTCAAATCCCAGATAACCATACGATATTTCTGTTTCTTTGCAACTTTTATATTTTGGAAGCTCATATTTCGCTGTGAAAATTCCGGTATTGGGTCCGGTCTCAACCACTTCAAGTTTTCTTAAAGCCTCTTTCCCATTGCGTATTTCCACCCATCCTTTGTCGGTTTTGGACCAGTCCTGATTCAGCGCTGCTTTCAATTCAACAGTAATAGTCTGTCCAGATTTAGCTTGTGTGATTTCGTTCCTGTAATTTGCATCAAACAGCTTTACCTGCTGACTACCGAGTGTGCAGAAGGTCACCGTCGCTTCCCAGCCACGGTTTGAAATGCACCACCCTTCTGTGGCATATGCATTTTTGCCAAACACCTGTCCGTTATTCTCACCAATAATCTTCTCGACTTGTTTTGCAATCGGGAATTGACTATCCAAAGGAGTTCCGTCAAGTGTACCCCGAACTGGTCCGAGCCTTCCATAACCATCGGGATGTCCTTGGGGCCAACCCTCTTCGACACCTTCCCAATATCCTCCGTTTCTTACCCGTTCGTCACTCTTGTTGCTTAAATGGGCGCCAACAGGATTTACACCAAATACAAAATCAACCTGGGCCCAGCCCAGGTTGCGCAATTCCGTATCATTGAGCAGGTAGGCTACAGCAAACATGGAGCCACCTAAAGCCGGGGCACCACCAAGCTCCTTGGTTTTAGGATGGGCCCATTCAGTTTCGCTGTGCATACGGTATTTCCAGAAGTTATTTGTTTTTTGTTTCATATGAATAGCCCAGGAAACCAGTTTCTCTTTGGTTCCCACCGGAGCTTTATCGGGAGCAACCAATAAAAACCAGGCCAAAGCCTGGGGTGTTATATGCTCGGCATTGCGTATCCACCACATATGTCGCGGGTTGCTGAAATCCCAGTTGGTTATGATATCTTTGGCGCTTTCCTGTGCATATTTCAGAAATTTCTCAGTCTGACCATCTTTTTCATTTTTTTCACTTAAATACATAAACAGATTACTGAAAACTGACTGTCCAAAAGCATTACCCATTTCGTTGAATTCCTGAAATCCGGAATCTACCCATTTTGAGCTATAAGTCCAGTAGCGTACTACTTTATGCCGATCATATTTTTCCCAGTTATCGAGACAAACTTTCCGATATTTCTGATATTTTTCTTCCGATAGGTATGGTTTCAGAAAGGAGTGATAAGCCGCACAAACAGCTGCCAATTGATCAAGCGTATTCCAATAATCGTAATTCATACGTGGTTGTCCTTCATATCCAAGTGTGCCATGCCGGTATCCTGTTGGGCCATTGTAAGCGACGTATTTGTAAGCGAATTCGGCATGCCACAGGATCAATGAAATAAGGTCAGGCATCTTTTTATTGCCTGATTCTGATTTCCAATTGTCGAATAAAGCAGGATTGCTGGCATATTGCAAAACTTCAAACACCGCTTCAAGACCGTACGCGCCACCATCACGCGAAGGGCCACCACCATAAACTTTCGACATATCATAATTGTCCAGATCTTCATAACCCCGAACATCGGTAAAAAAATCGTAAGCAAGTTTCGAGGAAACCTTTTCCATTAAATGGTCGGCAATCCAGAACGGAACTGATTTGCCGTGGCCTTCCACCTCAATCACATATTCATCTCCAGCGGTAATCGGGTTTAATTCTGTAAACCAGCCCTGGTTGTTGAGTATTCTCCCTTCGAATACAATCTGATTGGTCTTATTGTCCACAATTTTAAAAGGAGAACCGTCCTTAGCTCCATAGCAAACAAATCGTTTCGACTCGCCAATGTTATATCCGGTTTGATTGACAAAAGGTTTATAAACCTGATCAGCCTCCTTCGTTTGCGCATTAACAAATCCACTAAAGCAAATAGTGAAGATATATACCAGGCAATAATTTGTATACTTCATATTATGTGTGTTTTGTTATTCTATAATTTTACTTTGAATGGAATTCAATTTTTACCGGCCCCATCAATCCCGAGTTTATCCTGCCGATATACTGTGAAGGAGTCGTCAGATAGTGGTTGCCAAGTGTGTTGTAAACCAATATTTCAATCCGGTTGTTCCCTGGATGTAAATTACCGGAGAGATCGAATCTCCAGGGTGAACTCACTTTCGTGCCAGCCGATTTTCCATTGATAAGAACCTCTGCTGAAGAAACAACTTTTCCTAAGTCGATTGTAATGATCTTTGCATTTGCCTGATCATCGGTTAATTTCATAGTTTGGCGATACCACATTCCACCGGAATAGGTTTTTAAAGATTCGATTTCTGCAAGGTCACCCACCTCTATTTTCCCCTTACCACATTCAAATACAATAGGTTCAGAAATAGCTGCTCCTTCATAAAATCCTGGTTTCTGTGCAATTCTAATCGCAACTTTGGAGGATGTCATTACAGTGTCGGTGAAAACAAAGTTCCAAACCGGAGTATTTTTATCGGCGAACCGTTCGGGTACAGGATTTTCGAGGCAGGATATTTTTACTCCTGAAATCCAAACTTCTGGCTTTGTAATTGATTGGATTTCCATCGTATGAACTCCGGGAGGTGAAAGAAAACGATACCATCCGAAACGCTCTTTCGCCTGTGGATTGCAGTTGAATGGAAGAATGTTTGGATTGAGGTACCACTTTGAAGCCAATGGAACGGATTGAGTCCATATATCGTTAGCCTCACTCGTTTGGAAAAGAAAATAACCTCTTCCTATGTTGTTGTATTTCAACAAAAGTGGATTGTTGCCCAAATTTAAATCAACCGATTTTTGATTGCTTGCAAGCTGATTATGATTGACATAGACCTTTACCGGCAATAATCCCGCATTTATGATTTTCGCATGCGTTTGCTTTGGTGATGAAACCGTTGTCCACAGGTAATAAACTGATCCTTCTTTTTCTGTATTTAGCTTATAAACTGGCTTACTCTTTTGAGATTTATCAATAGCTCCCAAAGAAATCAGCTCATTGTTGACCTGACCTTTCATTCCGTGGTAACCCTGATGTCCTGCATCATCCTTCAGCCCCCAGCGCCATGAAAACTCATAAGGATTCCAGAAATATTTTGTTCCATTTATTTCAATAGGTTGGTTCCTATCTACCTGAACGAGTGAAGCTATTTTCGCTTCAATTGCAGCAGAATCAGCACTTGCCGGAACAGGACCAAGTTTCCAGAATTGCGGACCATAGGAAACAGATGCCGTTGTCCAATTGCTGTCGTTATACTCTGGAATTTGAAATTCATTGTTTGGAGAGGTTTCGTCAGCAAACTTGATTTTCCAGATCTCCACTCCCAATTTGCCATCAAAAGCAGGTAAGCGATAATCACCATATTTGTTATTGAGGGTTGGTTTCAGCTCAAATTCCCAGTTTTTATCGAGGATCAGTGTTTCTGTTTTTTCTATTGAAGAAGTCTGTGATTTTTCTATTTCAGGTTTCCCGGGACTGAAAATAATCAGCTGAGGTTCGGTTTTTTCCAGCGGAAGGTTGATTATTGTTCCGCTGGTTGAGGTTGAGGCGACTTTTAATGTAGAAGTTGAGCCATCCCAGGGGTTCCATAGTTCAACCTTTCCCAAAGCTCTGAAAAAACATGGGGTACCTTTTGGAATTCCATAAACAAAATAGAGATCGCGGTTTCCCACTTTGCGGTGCATTATGCTTGATGCCTGGTTTCCCGATAAAACCCTGAAGTCGTTCTGTATCAAATTGGCAATTGTATTCTTTACATCTAAAGGATTGTGGAAGTACATGCCGGTTCCCCCCGATTTACTTTTCTGTGAATAGGTTTTTGTTGTATCATGCTTTCCGGCATAAGTTGTTCCGAACATTTCCATGACCATAGACTGCAATTTTTCGTCGTTTCCACCAATCCTGTCACTGACTTCCGGAAGTGAACCAACTGCCAGAACAATACCTCCGGAACGGAATAATTCGAGCGCTTTTTCAATTGTAGAATAGCGTACTGCCGATAATGAAGGCAAAATCAATATTTTATATTTCTCTCCGCTGACATTCAATTCCTTATTATTTATTTGACATCGGTTCAATGATTCAAAGTCCATAAAATCAAAATCTATTCCAGAAGGATATATGTCTTTGGCAATTGAGAATGCTATTTCGGTTGATTCTTTTCCTTTGAGATTCGCTTCAGTTGGTGCAACAGGATAAATCATAGCCACATCACAGCAGTGACGTCCCTGCGATAAAACATAGCTTAGACGTTCAGTACATTTCAAAAAGCTCCCCATATTTTCCCAATATGGCTGGCGCCAGTGATTGTCGGGTGCAGCCCATTCCCACCAGCTGCCATGGGTTGAATAATACAACCCGTGCAGACTGAGTAAATTATGCCCCATAGCAAAATCGGTAAAGGTGGCATCTGCAAGCTCTTCACTACTCGTACCCCATCCACTGCCGTAGTAACCTTCCAGCCAAGTTCTTGGACGTTCGTAAAGGTGTGCGATCGAACTCGCCACCTTTGCCTTTACAATGTCTTTGCCCAATCCCGGCTGGTCACAGCCGGGGCCCGACATCCAGCGTTGAGTGCGAAAATAATCGCCAAATTCGGTGACATCCCTGCCCCGACCTCCATGATCACATCCAAAGAGCATTCCGCGGCTGTTGTGCCAGTTATAAACGGGCTTGAAAAAACCATCTTCGGAAAGAGCTACTACAACATCGTTGTAATCGAGCTTGACTTTGTAGGATCTTGGACCCAGGTCAGCAAAAAGATGTGATAATTCTGGTATGATGTCATAGCCTTTTCGCTTTTTAAACTCCGAGGCAAAATGATCATTCCAGAGAAAACCCCTGATCCCGAACTGTAACTCGTCAGAGAAGAAGAAATTTAATCCTTTACCGGCTTCTCCCGGACAATGGTCTTCAAAACGCTGGTAGAACTTCTCTGCAACCTTGGGACCACTCATCGGATTCATAGGATCAAAAGAGGTTTTCACTTCATTCTTAAAAATCAGTAAAACATTCCATTTCCCACTCGGGACTTTACAGATTAGTGCTCCATTATTTATCATGGGCAGAAGGTCAATAAAATTGTCTACCTGCAATATTCCATCGAGGTTTTGAAAGGCTTTAGCAGATAGGATATTTGCAGGTACAATAACTTTTAATTCCTGGTTTCCTGCAGCATCAAACTGTTTAGATTCCAATTTGGTACCATGAAGACCAGGATTCTCTTGCAGCATCTCATCTACAAACCAGCCTTGGCCGGCAGCACCAAGCGTATAATCACTCAAACTGACGGACATATCTCTTTTTTTTGCCTCTTTCAAAAACCACTGAAACAATTCCCACCATTTATCACTAAAAAGCCCCGGCTGACTTGGGTAGGTAAGGCCATACGTCGCCCCACCTTTGTCAGTATGGCAATAGTTAATTTGCAGCCCCGTAATGTTTTTGTCTTTCAACTGATCGAGCTGTGTCAGAATACGTTCTTTGGTTAGCGTATCGCCTAACCACCAGTAAAAAGATACTTCGCCATAACCTTTGGGTGGATTCTTAAACCCGGGAAGTATATCCATTTTGGGGGAACGGTCGGGGAAACCGGGCGGAAGTTTTGGGGTGTCTTGACCATTTAACCACAAGAACATTGTCGATATAACCAGGAGAAGTCCAAATTTGTGTTTCATTTCTTTGTATTGATATTGTTGTATAATTAAGTTGTCATTTGTCGACTGAAACTTCACTATTCAGGCTAACCACTTCACCCGATATTGTTGTTGCAGAAAAATTTTTGCCTTTATAATTGACCTTTAAATCGTTGCCAAGTAAGGATCTGATTTTACATGATTGCAGCTTACCTTCTTTCCAGGCTATATCCACGACAAAACCGCCCCGTGCTCTTAATCCCTTAACTTCGCCGTTAGCCCATGCGTCAGGCAAAGCAGGTATAAGCTGTAAAACATAAAGCTTCCCTTCCTTGATATGACTTTGAAGTAACATCTCTGCGACTCCGGCTGTGTATCCAAAGTTCCCGTCTATCTGGAAAGGAGGGCAGGAATCGAACAAATTTTCAAGGATTGACAGATGAAATAATTTCAGGATCATAGCGTATGAACGATTTCCCTGCCCTAGCCTTGCAAACAGATTGATCTTCCATGCGGTACTCCAACCTGTACCTGTATCACCACGCGCACTAAGTGAGACTAATGCAGCTGTGGCCCATTTAGGAGTTGTAAGCGGGCTGATCTGTCTTCCAGGGTGAACTGCAAACAGATGTGAATTGTGACGATGGTGATCATCCTTTAAATCAACATCTTCCATCCATTCCTGTAATTGTCCCCATTTCCCGATCTGCGGACCGAGCAAACGATATCGCTTTTCATTAAGTTTCATTCGATAACCGGCATCTTCGTTCAGGTCTTCCGAAGCTTCAATACAATTGCTAAAAAGATCATAAACAATCTGTTGATCATATGACACTCCTGGATAGGGTGTTTTGTCGCCTTCTATATTTCCGGGCCCATGCTCGGGTGACCAGCCATCAGGGGTGATCAGTTTGCCATCATTACTTTCAATAAGATGGTCTTCCCAATAACCTGCTACATCTTTGAGCATTGGGTATGCCCTGTTTTTCAGGAATACCTTATCTCCACCAAATGCATAATGTTCCCAGAAATGCTGGCTCAGCCACGCACTTCCCGGGCGATGGATTCCCCATGTCGAAGGGCCTCCCATGCTGTTATTTGTACTGTAGCAGATCCAGCCCCTTTTTGCCTGAAGCTTCGGATCGGATGATTTTTTCTGAACTGCAGCAAAATTCTCAATCCAGTCGAACAAGGGCATATGACACTCAGGCAACGCAGTTGGTTCAGCCGGCCAGTAGTTCATTTCAATATTGATGTTGGTAGTGTACTGTGAGTACCAGGCTGGCTTGTATTCGTTATTCCAGATTCCCTGAAGATTGGCTGGCAGACTTCCGGGACGTGAAGAACTAATTAGAAGATACCGACCGTACTGAAAAAGCAAAGCTTCAAGGGCCGGATCTTTTGCGCCTTGATTGTAGTCTTTCAATCGAACATTCGTTGGTTGTTTAGGTGCCTTTCCAAAGTTAAGACTAACGCGGCTGAATAACTCCTGATAATCCTCAACATGCCTTTGACGAATTTGCGAATAAGATCTTTTGGAAGCATTGGCTAGAATTGTTTCCAATTTGTAATGAGGATTTTCATATTTAAATTCCTTGCGATAATCATTCAGAAACGAGGTACCAGCTGTCAACAGGACAGTTACCTGATTTGCATCCTTTATTCTGATGCCTGTTGAATCACTAGTTAAACTGCCACCCTGGTTAAGTACCAGCAATTGAGATTCATATTCCATCTGGTTTTCAGTTAGCTTGCCACTTGCAATTATTTTATTTCCCGAAACTGAGATGACCGCCTGATGAGCATCTGTCAACCTGATTTTCCCGGAAATCTTGCCTGACTTGTTAGCAGAGAGATGCATAACCAATGCCCTGTCGGGATAACTTGTGAAACACTCCCGCTGGTAGTTTACACCATTTAAAGTAAAGCTGACATTATGAATTCCTTCGGTTAAATCGAGTGACCGGTTATAGTTTTCAGGTTTCGGTAAAGGGAAATCAATAAACAGATCACCAAAAGGCTGGTAATACCCTACAGTATTGTTAGTTCCTGTAACCAGGCTCTCTTCGTTGAACTGGATGTGCTCCTGCTCTATTCCTCCGAAAATCATACCGCCCAGGCTGCCATTACCGACAGGAAGGGCTTCCAGCCATTTCGAGGCTGGTTTGGTGAACCAAATTTTGAGATCATTGTCTACAGGCTTTCCGGTAAGTAATGTGACGCATCCCAAAAGCATACCTGCTAAATATATTTTCTTCCTCATTTCCTAAAAATTATTTGTAATCAACCGGCAATACCACCGAAAATGAATTTTCCTTGCCTTTGGGTTTTGCAGCCAGAAACAAAGCAACAACTTTCCCCTTTTCAATATAGACCTTTGGCATTTCAAACCTGTCGAAATCCATGTGTTCGCCATCCTTGAAGGTAATACTGAACTTATGCACCAGCGAGTTGGGTGACAAGTTCCAATCCAGTCCGTTTGGTGATTCAAACAGCAAAAGTGAAATACCGTGCTCGGTAATCATATCACCATGATCTTTGGCGATGCAGTAATATTTTCCATCCTGAAACCACTCCACATGGTCGTCAATCGGAAAGTCGGATTTGGGTGAGGTGATAAATGGCTTGTCATAGTCTTTAAATGGTCCGAGTGCAGAATCGGAAAGTGATATGTAATGTTTTACTGCACCTCCCTTGAAGCCCTCTTTTTCCATAACCGATTTGTAGGCCAGCGAGAATTTCCCGTCAGGACGCTTAAAAACGGTTGGAACTCCGGTAGTCCTTCGACCAAGTGAAATGTCTATTAAGGGTTTGTCAAATCGTTTCCAGGGACCAAAAGGAGTTTCAGCAACAGCAACACCAATCCGCTGAAAATTCCTGTTTATCCACCATTCGGGATTAGTCATCTTTGGTTTTACAGTGTCGGCAGTGGTTTTCCAGTATCCGCTCCCCTTGTTTCCTGTGTAATACAAATAGTATTTATTATTATTCTTAATAATGTGCGGATTATGGGTCATTTCACCATCCCAATATTGATTTCCGCGGGCAGGCAGACAGACATCTGAGAAATGATAGGGTCCAAAAAGACGATCAGAAACTGCATGGGCAACTTCTGAATGTGTGGCCCAGGCCTCATGTCCTCTCGATTTTGGCCATCTTGAAAAGAACATGTGGTATTTTCCGTCATCGCCTTTCACTACCCCATTGCACCAAACGTTGTAGCCGGGCATCGAGAAAATGTGTTTTTTTGGATTTTCGGGAATGAGTTTCGTGAAATCCAGGCTGCCGGCATTTTCCTCCATAGTTTTCAAAGGTACTGCCACATTATAAGACATGCTCTCATTCTTGTCTGCGCGCGTAGCGCCATATAAATATATAGGAACTCCGTTTTCAATATAGAGACAAGGTCGTTCAAGTTTCGAAACACTGGCAACTCCTCCTTCCCAGTAAAAGGTACTTCCAATCACTTTCGGATGATTGGCTGGTTGCCAGTTGTAGCCGTTTTTTGAGACCATAAGGGCAAAAGCGCCACTATCTCCGGTAAACTTGCCCACCACGTCGCGCACAATGGCGAGGTAGGTCCCTTTTTGAAACCAGACAAATGGATCTTCGGCCACCATCCATTCTTTGGCGCCATCGCTGGCCTCAAAAATGGGCTTATCGTGTTTCACAAACGGCCCAAACGGCGAATCAGCGAAAGCCACACCAAAACGAACCTGCCCTCCATTGATCTTCCCATTTTTGCAGACCTGTTTGTAAAGGAGAATCACACGCCCTTTATCATCGAAAGCTGCGGCAGGATTGGAAACCATGAGTGCATCGTAAGCTGTTGAATCAGGGCTGATACTTAAAACCGGATGATCCAGACGTTTCCATTCACCAGCAGGATCATCAGCAACAGCTACTCCAATACGCTGACTGTTTCGGTAATGCCACCAGTTTCCATTAGCCGGTACTGGTTGCTTAATTTCAGCATTTGAACTGGTTCCCATGTAGTAGAGGTAATATTTTCCGTTATGCTTTATGACAGCCGGATTGTGCGTGGCAGAACTATCCCAGAATTGGGTTCCACGGGCAGGAAGCGCTACCTTCTGATGTTTGAACGGTCCTGCAGGTCTATCAGAAACTGCCACTGCAATTTCTGAAGTTACCGGCCAGGAATAAAATCCATCTTTTAGCGGCCAACGTGAATAGAGCATGTAATACTTCCCGTTGTCACCTTTCGCGACTGATCCGCACCAGACGTAGTAGCCGGGATCGATAAACTTATTTGTGAGTGGAACAGGCTGAACCATAGCCCCGATATTTAAACTGTCTGCCCAATCTTTTGACTGCGAAATTCCGGTAGTCGTTTCCAGTAACAGGAAACTGATGCAAAAAAAGATTGAAGCCGTCACGAATATTTTCTTCATTATTTATTTTTTAAGTTTTGAATGCGCATATTCAGCAGTCCTCGTGCCAATATCGTTCAATGCCTCCTGGTTATAGTGAACGATATCCTTGAACCATTTGCGTCGGGCAAAATCGCCTGTTTCGCCATAAGCAATGTAAACCCGCTTCATCTTTATAGCCACAGCAACCTGTGCAGCTCTTACTGCATCGCAGCCTGCAGGTCCTTTATCCTGCTGATATGCAGTCTGAACAATGTAAAAGGGCAGTTTCCTTCCAAATTCCTTCCGGAACCGATTAATAAGGTTCTCAAGTGATTTCTGAAATTCGATACCAGTCATCTGTCCATTCAGAATAGCGTTCGCATCGCGCTCACCCTGCATCCAAATAATACCAGACAAGTTGATCCCTGACCTGGCTTCGGCCATTTTTGCTTTTTCAACTGCCATTGCAAACAATTTCCCTGATGAATCCCAAGTGTTATAATCAGACATTTCCGCTTTCATGCTACAGGAAGCGCCCCCCCGGGCAGCTGTTACCATATAGATTTGCTTTCCGGTAAGTTCGTTCAATCGTTTGGCAAATGGAGGGGCAACACTTCCGCTCCCGGCACGCTGAAACAACTTCCAGGGATTTCCTGCCGGATCTTTTAGCGGGAAAAAATGATTGGCTGATGCGTCAAACTCGAAGGATGTGTTTGGCTTACATTTCAGGCTGGTAACCGAATCACCTTGTCCTACTGCATTACTTTGGCCTGCCAATAAAAACAACAGGTTATCTTGTGCCATCAGACTTTGGTGGATCAGAATAAAGATAAAAAGAGTGTATTTAATCTTAGTCATTTGTTTATTGGTCAATTGCTAATCATCAGTTTCAATTCTGAAAAAGTCAAAATCTGCAGGAATTTGTTTTCCGGAGAATTCATCAGTTGAAGGATTTAGAACAGGGGTCCATGGCAGATTAGGACCAATATTGGCATCTAACGGCCCTTTCCCCCCATTTGCAACAGGCAATCCGTCTTCGGTCCAGGTGATTTTCTCCAATGAAGTTTCGCGTCCAAGCGGACTAATTCCTCTTTTGACTCCTTTTATCTGACCTGGCAACCATCGTTGAGAAATAACCATTGTCCACCATTCGTTATTTTGAATATTGAAGATTTTTCCATGTCCCTGGTGAAAATTTACAGCATTTGGATCGTGTTGTGTCAGGTATGGATTGTTTGGTGAATTCTCATAGGGTCCGTAAATCTCCTTTGATCGGGAAATTAACATATGATGACCTGAAAATAATCCGCCTGATGCGGCCATAATCAGATAGTAATAACCATCTTTTTTTAAGAGGTGGGGACCCTCCGGAGCCGCTTTTTTGCCTTCTGTTTCCATCCAGAACGGGCCTTCAACGATTTTTGTGCATTCATTATTCAGTTTCACAATCTTCGTACTGTTTCCTGTCGGAATCCCTGCTGCAAAAAGCATATAATGTTGTCCGTCTGTATCCACAAAATGAGAAGGGTTGTTGCCGTTATCAGTTAGCTGAACTGGTTTGCTCCAGGGTCCGAAAATATTTTTCGACTTCACCATATAATTTCCACGAACATTCACACTTCGGTCGTTTTTCAACTGTACGATACATTAAAAGATATAGAATTCTCCATTCCAGAATGAAATATCAGGTGCCCAGACCCCCATTCCGTCATAATAATTTGTTAGGTCAAGGTCTTCTCTCTTCGTAAAGACATGACCAATCTGTTTCCAGTTAACAAGATCTTTAGAATGAGAGATTATGATCCCCGGAAAGTATTCAAATGTAGAGTTTACACAAAAATAATCGACACCTGTGCGCACCACGGAAGGGTCAGGAAAAAATCCAGTGATGACCGGATTTGTATATGCCTTTGGAGAAAGGCATTGTGACTTAAGATGGGTGGAGATTATCAGCAATAAAGCTATTTGAGCTATCATTTTCATTCATAAATCCTTTTAAAAGTCATTTCGGATGGTGGCATAAACGCCATAAGAAGCTCTGGTCAGTTTGTAAAATGGAACTAATTTGTAAACCGTACCGTTATTTTTCAGGCTAAAGGAAAATTCATTTGGTTGTTTGGTGATTGAGTGAAGAATTTCTTCCTGATTTCCTTTCAGAATCAATTCATTTTCAGTTTCAAAGGCCAGCAGAACAGGACCAAAAAAAAGTGCAATCACATTTTTGTTATCAGGCATAGTCTGAAGGTGGAAATCACAGGAAAAAACAAGTTCTATTTTATCCCCGTTATTCCATATTCTATTAATTGTTACATAGGATACCGGTTTGATTTTGGTTTCAAAGGGTCGACCATTTACAAGGATCTTTGTTTGAGTATTTGCCCATGAAGGGATTAGCAGTTTTAAGGCAAAACTGATTGACTTTTGAGTTGAAATTGTGAATTGTGACCTGGACTCTTCGGGGAAATTGGAGAGTTGTTCAATAATTACCCCTTTTTCTATCCAGTTTATTTTTGAAGGGATAAAAAGGTTAACCCATAAAGTTTCCTGATTGTGAAAATATATGTTTGAATTCAGATTGGCAAAAGCTTCAATGCCGGTTCCATTGCAGCACCGGAAATCATTCTCTTTCAGGAAAGTCTTTTTTCGGGGTGAGCCGAGGGGCAGGTGATAAACGACCTTACCATCTTCACTGTTTTGAGAAGCCATCACCGAATTGTAAAAGGTGTTCAAATAGGCGTCTGCATATTTAGGATCGGCAGTCCAGCTGAAAAGTGTAGCTGTCAATTTTTGAGTATTGTGGGTGACGCACGATTCAGCGATTTCTCCAGTAAGGGTTGCATTTAAATGGTCTGCAACGCCCCAATGTTCAGCAATTCGCGAGGTCGGCGTAGTTGCTATCGGTCGTGGTCCACTGCTTGAGCCATTCACATAACAGTGGTGTTCCATTAGCATATCCCAAAAGTTGATCACGGCATGATGATAATATACCTCATGGGTATTCTCATACCGCCTCGCATATCCGTTCACCAAAATTATATGTGTATTGGAATGCAGACCAGAAAGGATATCTTTCCGTTCTGCCAATGGTTGACTGAACCATTTACGGTCGAAAACAGTTGCCAGTTTCAAGTGTGCCGGATCTTTGGAAACAGCAAAAAGATTATGAAGAACTTCGTTCATTCCGCCGGCTTCATTGGTTGGATTGGCTTCTGCTGAATAAAGGATTTTTTCAATTTCGGCTTCAGACAATTTGTCCATTCTGAATTTCACATAGTCCGCCATGTTTTTGGCAATCTGGTAAGCTTTTTGGTTTCCTGTTTGTGTATAGACATCGAGCAAACCCTGCATGATTTTGTGATAGGTATAGTAAGGTGCCCAGACTCCGCTATATTTCCTTTCAAGTGTATCAAATTCAGATTCGGGAAACGCGCTTAAGTATTTACCTCCCAGTTTTTGTTGACATTCCCCAAGTGCGTTGACCATGTATTTAATCCGTTTATCAAGCAAGGTATCCCTGTTTTTGTCAATGATGCCGGCGCAGGCAGAGAGGTAATGTCCGACAAAGTGGCCCCGCAATCCACAATCCGGGCTTTCCCATCCTTCAAGTGGTTTTGCATCGGATACTATTCCTGCATTAACCCTGAAATTGTATAATAACCTGTCTGGGTTCAGACTTAACAGGAAGCTGGTATTCAAATCTTCACGCTGTTTTATCCAGGATGGACTTAAACTGATGTCATGACCGGGAAAAGAGTAGGCTATCCTGGCATTTGCTAAAGGAACCATCTTAAAATCCTGTGCTGTTCGGGTAACATTTTGCCCGTAAACGTGTATTTGGTTTAACAGGTAAACCAGAAATAATATAATGACATAAATTTTTGCCGCATGTTTCATATTAGTCCGTAACCTGAATTAGTTTACGCAATTCTTCAATATGATCTTTGTAAACACCACGCGGATTAGTTTTGTACTTTTTACACAGAGAGGCAGCATAACCTACTGCAACACCCATTTGACCTGTGGTATTCATTACCCGTGGTCCGCCCAATCCAATGTGCGAACAGCTAAAGCACCTGCCTGCCATCAGTAAATTGCTGATGTTTCTCGAATAAAGTGACCGGAATGGTATATAATAATTTCCTGTCTTGTAAAACATTGCCTCTGACAGAAAATCGGGTTTATCTTTCTCCTTCAAATTTTGTTGAAAGTGTACATCAACTGCTCTTTTTTCAACCAAAACCCCATCGGGAAATTTACGACCAGTTTTTTCATCTTCAAACGTGTAAATATAATCGCCTGTTAATCTGCGGGATTCCCGTTTTCCTGTCAAATATCCTACCCATTCTAACTCGGTACTGTTGTTTATTGTATCTTGTTTTGCATTATAAAATGAGCCGTAAACACCGCAGAGCAAATGATCCCGAATCTGCTCGGCATCTTCGATCTGGTTCAATTTGTTATCGGAATATTCCCATTCCCATGTTCCGTTTATTGCTGAGTTTGATTTGGCGATATCCATGGCCCAGGGAACTTTCGGGAATGTGGACGATGTCAACCCTTTTTTGCTCCTCCAAAGTATCGATGCACCCATGACACGGTTGTCGCTCTTTGAACCACTCCATAAATCACCGTATTTAGACCACCCTTCTCCGAATTTAGTAGAGTCTTCACGACCATACATATACTCGGCACCTGCCCAGTAACCAATCCATCCGTCTCCTGTACAATCAATAAATACCGGAGCCTTAAATCGTTTTGTTTCCCCGGTTGAAGTGTGTCGGGCATCAACAGAAACTATAGTATTATGCGAATTTTTAGTCGCATAAGCCCTGTAACTCAGGTATAAAGTTATGTTTGTGTACTTGGCGATGTTCTTGTGACGTTTAGCAGCATCATATTTTGCATTTGGTGATCCGTTAATCCAGGCAGACGAATTTATCATTGACAAAATACGATGAGAGTAACCGGTAATCCCTTCCATATGTACACGAATTTCACTGCTCGTATTTCCCCCAAGGACAGGCCTGTCGTGCACCACAGCAACACTGAGGCCTTGTTCTGCTGCTGCAATGGCCGCGGCACAACCGGCAATTCCACCTCCTGCAATCACCACATCATATTGGTAGGTGATCTTCGGATTCACCGGCTCTTTGAGTAGTTTTTTACGCCATTCAGAGAGCAAATTTAATTCAGAGGGAGGTTCAGACTTTATAGTGCTAAAATAGATTGCATCACAACGTCCTTCGAATCCGGTCAGATCCTGTAATTCAATGATCGATTGTTTGTTTTCAATTTTGACAATTCCGCCATATTGCCATTTCCATCCTTCTTCGGTTCCTAAGATTGCTTCTAGTTTGATTCCATTCACAAGCAGGCTGAAACGCCCGGGGGCATCCCAGGGTCCGGGAAACCAGTTTTTTGTCCTTACCCAGACATAATACGTTCCAGTAAATGGAAATGTGACTTCTGTTTTTGCATTCTCAACCGGCTTTCCCATGCCATGAGCCAGCAAATAGGGTGAGCCCATTTGCTCGACAAATTGCTGATCAATCACCCAACCTCCCGCATTCAGAAAACTTTCAGCCTCCACCAACAACTGACCAGGCTTCTTTGCTGACAATTGGATTGTCATAAAGAACAATAACGTGACAAAATAAAATTTTGACATAAAAGTGGTTATTAATATTATTCTATCATTTTCAGACAAAAAGGTTTTTCAACAGAAACTGTATTACCCGTTGAGGAGATGAATCCCGATTTATTATTGATTCGGAAGACGACAATATTTCCTGAATCCACATTGGCTACTAATAAGAATGAGCCTGCGGGATCAATCACAAAATTGCGCGGTTGAATTCCCAGGGTTGACTGATGAAACAACTCAACTAATTTACCTGATCCGGTGATTTTATAACCAACGATATCATTTGCTTTTGTCCGGTGGGTTACATACAGAAATTTTCCATCCGGAGTAATATGGATATCTGCACTACCACCATTGCCGTTATGGTTTGTTGAGTCTGAAAGCTGGTCTTCAAACTGTATAAGTTTTCCATCATTATAGTTATAACTGATAATATGGCCCGACCTTTCTGAAATCAAATAGAGGTATTTCCCGTTGGGATGAAAAGCCAGATGCCTGGGCCCGTATCCTTTGGGAGTTTCCGAAACAGCAACTTTGGTTTCGTCAAGGGGTTTTGTAGTACTCTTTGAGAATGGATAGCTAAATAGCTTATCGAGTCCAAGGTCAGCTGCAATTACATATTTATTGTCTGGTGAGAAAAGAGTACAATGTACATGAGGAACAACTCCTTTCAGGCTAATTTCGTTGTGGTCTATTGTTTGAATGCCAGGTTGAAGAGTGCCATCAGGATTAGTTCTGAATATAGTTAAATTTCCTGACCTGTAATTACCCGCCACAACCCATTTATTGTCTCTGCCGGTATCAACAAAACAGCAAGGTTCAGGGCCTGTGGATACAGCATTTATGATGCTTAGATTCCCTTTCGTTTTATCAAAAGAGAGGGAAGTGAGTTCACCTCCTTTATGCTCCCCTATATCATTGGTGACATAAACATATTTTTGATTCGCTGAAACGGCCAGGTACTGAGATCCATGAAGATTTAATGTGCTGATCTGCGACAGATTCCCATTATCAGAATTAAACCTGAAAACGTACATTCCCTGTGAATAAGTTCCTGCAATAAGAAAATGGTTTTCACAATACCCGTTCCCTGGGAATCTTAGCATTAATACTATAAAAACAATATATCTTATGACCTTCATAATTTCTCTATATTCCTCCCTTTCCCGATATGCATTTTCTTAATCCGCCCTGAACAATAGCATTTCCAGTAATGCCGGTGCTTCTTTCTCATTTTGGATCAGTAATCTGAATTTCTGAGCCGTAACCGAGGGAAAGTTTTTGGTCAATCCCGTTCCGTCGGTTTCAGTCTTGAATAGTGTACTCCATTTTGTCCCTTCCAGATATTGAAGCTCATGACTTTGACGGATTCCGCTCCATGGATGCCATGGTTCGACCAACGAAATTGATTGGATGGAGATTGGTTTTCCAAGGTCAATTTCAACTGTTGCCGATTTCTCACCTTTGGCAGCCTGCCATTTTGATTTGGGGTCGCCATCATTGGTGGCATAGGCAGATGATCCTTCTCCTGTTGTGGAGGCAACAACTTTGGCTCCCTGAGATGGAATAGGCAGGATTATAGGTTCTCCTGCGAATTCAAGCACTATTACCGAAGCGACCTTATCAGGGGCATATGGTGGTAATTGAAGGATGGATTTGTCTTTTGAAGCAGTTATCTTAAGATTTGTTTTAGCATCGGCCAGTAAATATGCCTTAATAATTTTATTTGAGAGGGGAACAACCAGCCTGCGATCTTTGGGCCAGTCAAAAACGTGCAGGTAAAGCGTCTGTCCCTTTCGGGTAGCACGCCCCCATGAAAGATAAGGGAACGGGCTGCCAGTGGTTCCGTAGATAGCCTCCCCGTTTTGTGCCAGCCATTCTCCCATTTCCCGAAGGTTCTGCTGGCAAACTTCGGGAACGACACCATAAGCATTAGGTCCGACATTCAGCAGGAAGTTTCCACCCTTACTCACGATGTCTATCAATTTCTGAAGCAGGTCGGTTGTGCTTTTCCAACGATCGTCCCAGGCATTGTAACCCCAGTGACCGTTCATTGTCATACACACCTCCCAGTTGCGTCCGGGAAAACCAGTTGCCGGGACAAATTGTTCAGGAGTTTCAAGGTCTCCGCCCATTCCAGCTCCAAGGCGGTTATTCGTAATAATATTTGGGTAAGGTTTGAGCAGATCTGCAAGTTTCCTTGTCATTTCGGGTGTCATGTTGGTCGGCGTATCCCACCACAAAACCGCTACATCCCCATAGTTGGCAAGGATCTCTTTTACCTGGGGAACTGCAATCTGATCAACATAGGTATTCATATCGGCCACATGAGTTGGATCCCACTCCACATTACCCGACACAGCACCACCCGGATGGTACCAGTCCTGTGCCTGTGAATAATAGAATCCCAGTTTCATCCCCTGTTTACGACATGCATCTGCTAATTCTTTCAAGATATCTCTCTTGAAAGGTGTTGCATCGACAATATTGTAGGGATCAGCTTTAGAGCCAAACATTGCGAATCCGTCGTGGTGTTTTGATGTGATGACGATGTATTTCTGACCCGCATCTTTCGCCAGTTTTACCCAATCCTCTGCGTTAAACTGTATGGGATTGAATTGTTTTGCCAAAGCTGAATACTCCGATCTAGGAATTTTCGCCTGATGCATAATCCATTCGCCGTAGTTGGTTTTATCACCCCATTTACCTGCCGGCACCGAATAAATTCCCCAATGGATAAACATGCCAAACTTGGCGTCTTTCCACCATTGCATCCTGGGATCACTTTGTTTTGAAGGCGACAAACCTTTAACGTTTTGTGCCACGGAAACGGTTGCCAGAAAAGCTATCAGGCAAAAAAGAAGAAATTTTTTACTCATAATAGGTCTCAAAAATGAGTTGTTTGGTTGTTAACTGCTTAAATTTAATACCGTAATCATCAAAACAATACATAGTAAGCGAAATAATTTCCGGAAACGTTTTCGGAAACGTTTTTATTTTCGGAAACGTTTCCTGAAACAATTATTTATGTAGAACCGTTTCTCAGGGATCGATTTTGATTGTGTCCCCTTTGTACGTTTGTATTTCGGCCACATTCGGGCCAAATATTTTCTGTTTCGTTCCGACAGTAACTTTTCCTCCGGATTTCCAGGGCAAAATAATCTTCAGCACTCCTCCGGCCTCACTGGTAATTTCAATATTTTTAGCTTGTCCGTTTTTAAGTGAGGCAGAAACCAGAAAAGCCCCCGCTGCACGCAGCTGATGAAATTCTGCATCTTTATTCATCGGCCAGTTAGGAAACAGTCGGATCGTGCCATCGTAACTTTGCATCAAACATTCATTAACGACCACCGGAAGGGCGAAGTTCTCAAACCAGATCCCCATTTTATCCATGTATCCGTAAGGCGTAGTGTCGTTATACCGGCCATGCACCTGCATGACCCTGTCGGAAGTGGTTCCGTTGGGCAACAGACAATAGTTGACCTGTCGTTTAAACCTTTCCAAATCGAGCATACCGATGCGGGCAGCCTGCAGATTGGTAAATACCAGATCGTTGCCTCCTTCATTTTGCTGATTTAAAAATGTATTTATTAAAATCTTACTAGTTTCCATGTCAGAATTCAGTCCATGATCTTCACCCGGGAACACGGTAAAAAGTGAATTCGGAACATTGTAAACCACCTGATCGTGTTCTTCAGGAACCGAAACCAACACCTTTCCGTGCTCTTTTGAAATAGCAGTTGGATAATTCGGAAAGCGTAACAATATCACTTTCATTTCATCCAATAAAGCTTTCTCCGATTTTTCAAGCCTCAATACCCTGGTAGCTTCGATATACGCCCTAAAAACAAATTTGGTCAGCGACAAATCAACATTACAATCGTAATTGTATTTGAAACCCGGGCGAAGCCCATACAATTCAGGAGGCACAGTTGGGAAAATGTGGAATTTGTTATCCTTCCACTGTGGGCCACTCGCCTCAGGTCGTTTCATGTAGGCAACCAGAAATTCAACAGCAGCTTTCATGGGTTCGAAAGCCCTATTTTTAAGAAATTCTATATCTCCTGAATACAAATAATGCCACCATAAACCCTGCACTGCCCAGGGGGTTTCAGCAATTTCCCATCCCCAGGTCGGAACCGGATAAGCATTCATTGTCATTTCTATCGGATAAGCACTGTGAGGGAAATAGGCACCAGGCAACTCGTAATACTCATTTGCCCAACGCTTGCTCACAGGCATCAACTTTTCGATCAGGTTGACATAGGGTAGGTTTTTCTCCAGATGATTGCTCGAAAAAGTTACCCAGAATGGCTGTTGGGTGTTGTAATTCATATGGTAATCACCGTGCCATGCCGTGCCGATTTTATCGTAGCTCCAGTTAGCAAAGAGGCCCGGGGTTGTTGCACCGTCTTTTGTGGCACAATTTAGAAAATAGAGATTCTGATACCACATCCGTTCCAGAAACTGATCGTCCAGTAATACACCGGATTTACTCCAGTATTCTTTCCAGATCTTTCTTGCTTCCTTCAGTGATGAACCAAAATGATCAGCTGCAGGATTAGTAACCTCAGGCAATTCGGAAGCCACGATATTGTTCGCCCCTTCTTCAAGTGAAACGCAACCGACAAATCCAATTCCCTTTTTGATACCTGCTTCCAATGTTGTCATCACCTCGTTGTTGCCATCCCAGTTAATTCGTGATTTTTTTTCAAGCGAACAATTTAAGGCTGCAATCAGACGAAACGCCTTATCTTTTGGATGTCCCTTTGATAAATTATATTTTTCAGGCTCGGAATAGGGCAATGTCTGGCGAAATGCAATCACACCCTTGCCCAGGTTTTCTTCAACCTGTGTCTTCGGAAATTCCTTTGGTGTCGATGGATCGGGCATCACGCGGATACGATCAAATACATTTTCGCACTGATTGCCTAGTTGATCGACCAGGCTAAACCAAAGCCGGTCACTGGTCATATCGGTGAATATCCGGAGGGTTATTTTTTTCTGATCTTTGGTGACCATAAACACCTCGCAAAGTCCGTTGGAAATATCTAGCCGATGTCCGATCATTTCAGCATTTCGGCGGTCGAATCCCAGCAAGACAGAACCACAAGGGAAAGGCCGAGGATAAGGCTTACTGTAATTTTCGGCAGTCATTTCACTGTATTCACGATACCAGATATCATCTGTTAGTAATTTCAGCGTATCAGAAATCGCTTTTACCCTGTTGAACACACTTTTAAATGTTCCGATTTTTTCCTTGTTGTTTTCTGCCATACGGATATCCCACACGTTGTTGTGTCCGAAATAACACACTATTGCATCAGGGCGCGTGGTAACCACCACTCCCATTGCACCATTGCCAAGTAACGCCCCTTCAAAAAAATCCGGGGCAGGACGATCACAGGTGATCGGGTGAAGTTTGGCCCGTTCGAAAGAGCTGAACGAATCGTTCGCTTCAACTCTACTCCGTCCGAATATCAGGAGGATGACCGGAAATAGGATTAAATGAATAATTTTTTTCACCGTAAGATTTTTTATACGAATTTAGTGTTCTTAATAATTGCGATTTTTCCCCAGGGTTGCCTCAAAAAACGATTTTGGGGAATCGTTAAGGATTCCTTTATAAATTTTCTGTTCAGTAATTGCCTCCATCCCTTTTTTCACAATCAAATAATTCTGATGAGGATTGGTTTTGAATACGATCACGTCCTTTTCCCGGATGAGGTGGCTAACCCGAACTCTTTTCTCTCCCAGGGCCAAAACCGTAACTTCTGAATTTGGCCATGGATTAACTACCCGGCAAACATTTCCTTTGAGGCTTTCGATGAAAATTCCAGGAATAAAACCCTCTTTTTGTCTGGCGGATGAAACCACAAAAGCTCCGCGAGCTAAAAGTTTGAAGCTGGTTTCCCAGCCATCAGGTATGGCAGGGAAAACCCTGATTTTACCCTCGTTGCTCTGGAGTAACATTTCGTTGACGGCAGCCCCGTAAATACTCATGGGTTCAAGGCCACACTGAATGAATGGTTTGGCAGGCAACTTATTCGGGTAGTGAGCCCTCTCATCATAAATATAGTCGCGCTGCGTGGTAATATCCGGAGTTTTGACCGAATCCATATAGAGCGAAAGATTATACCAGTGATCGATGTTGTAAAAAAGTCCCTGCGGAAAATGTTGCAGCCTGCGAATCCCGTTCTGCATCATTTTAAATACGTCATTACCCATTCCCAGACGGGCGGCAACGATTGGTTCCGGAGATATCGCATTCACCTGGGCAGGACGATGGCTGATCATTGTAGTCATCGCATTGAATTCTCGGTTATTTTGTTCATCGAGCCCCAGCAAACCGGCCGGAAAAACCGATGAGGTACTGGCGCTCATGTGACTTAACCAGGGCCCCCGCTCTTCAACCTTTGGGAAAATTGATCCGTCAGGATACCAGGCATGTGCAATAACCTCTCCCAAGTCTGGAACAATCTGATAGGGAATCGGCCACAGGTGGTCAACAATTTCCTGCCATTGGCGAATCTTCCCCTTATCGGTGTGAAGGATGTTGGCGGCTTTAATACAATTTGTAAAGTTGGCAATGATTACATTCCTGTCTGTGATCGGATTACGCAGATTATTCGATCTCGGATTTTCGTAGGGTTGCGAAGGGAAAATGAAATATTCATTCTTCAGGCTGTCCCATTGAAGTTTCCGCACATAAAATTCGGCCGCCTTTTTCATAAATGGATAGCCTTTCTTAGCTAGAAATGCAGTATCGCAGGTAAATTGGAAATAATCCCAGAAATACCCTGCTATCTGGCAGGCAGGGGTAAAGTTGTTAAGCATATCACCACGGTCCCAGAAAGTCATGCTTCCAAAAAAATCATGCGGTTCGCTCCAAAGGATTGAATTTTCTGCTCCCCTTTTTTTAGCATGTGCCTCTGCTTTAGACATCAGCCTGAAGTAGGTATTGAGGTATGGAAGCATCAGATCACAATCGTTCTGGGGGCAAAGTCCCCAATATTGCTGTTGGGTATTCCAATGATGTTGGGTTACCCAATTGCGTACATCGTGATTCCACGTCCATAGTCCACCGTTGAATACGACCGGAAACCTCCCCCTCGAGGAACTTCCCATAAGATAGCGGCGCAGGTAGTAGATGTTTTCGATATAGTCGTTCTCTAAATGCACAAACGACTCGTTCCAAAAATTCCTCCACCACTGTTGATGAGCTTCTTTTTCCTTCTGAACTGTTTGTATTTCAAAATTATCAAGTAATTCAACAGCTTTCTGTGTTGGATTCTCAGATTCATTGGAAGTGGCGATCGAAACGATCACAGTGATGTCGTGATTGGGTATTTTATCTTTCGTTTTAAGCTCCAACCGGTTCGAACTGATTATTTCAGGAGAAGTTATTTCTCCCAGAATCCGGCAAGCAACCGAAAACCGAAGTCCCTGAAAAGCCTCTTCCAAAACCAGATCGTTCCCTGAGATGACTGAATTTGCCTTTCCAAGACCGCTTTTGGTATCTTTCGAGAAGTAACCGTACCATCCGGGGAAAGCCCTGCTGCCCCAACGTTCGAGCGAGACACGTATTTTAGTCCCATCTCTTAAATGATCGAAGCATGAACTCCTGATACTGAAACACCATACGTTTTTATCGTGTGTTAACCAGGAGTTTATCCGGTTTTCCATAAATGGGGTCTTGGCATTCATCAGAACCTCTGCATTTTTCAAAGACAGACGTCCATCAAATTCATCCAGATAAGTCCATTCAAATCCTGGAGCCCCAAGATCGATATTCAAACGCGCCCCGCCCCGCAGAGTTGCCCGGGATTCTTCATGTGACTGGTCAAACAGGTCGTTTTTGTTGATCTGAACTTCTAACCCATTATTGGTGTTCCAAATCATACCTCCCATATCCCCATTTCCGACAGGAAACCCTTCAAACCCTTCGTACGCAGGTGTTTTATAAACAATGTCATGTTTGGACAAATAGGTTGAATCGACCACGAACAGCGGATTCTGCCCAAATGCGATATCAAAGGCCGGAATTAATAGAAGCAATAGAATCCCCTTTAAGGCAATTTGAAGAATTTGTTTCATTTTCAAATTTATCAAATATTTAATTGTGAAAGCATATACAAAAACTGCTTACCTGTAATCCAGCCATGCGGTGGCCACAGTATTTTCGTGCGACACGAAACGAATCCATCGTGCTTGAATACTATCAGGAAATTTAAAGGTGACTTTTTCATTGGCTTTAACGGTAAACGTGCGATAAGTAACCCAGTTATTGTCACCGGTTGGGTCTACTTCTACCGTAAATTTAACGCTATGATTGGAGGTATGCGATAAAGCCAGGGTGCGCTCGTCGTAACATCCAAACAAATAGGGGTCGGATGGGACTTTAGCCACAACCTTGCTCTTTACCCATGGACCTCCCTTACCAACAGGTTTCCCCATCTTCCACAAATCATCAATCGCTCCTGCCCAAACATTGCATTTTTTATCAGCGGATTGAAAGATATGTGGGTTATTTGGCACTTTCGATGCATCGATGCCAGTCATAACGAGCATTCCCCGATACGAAGCATAGTCGTTTATCCTGTAGTTGTGCGACGAAATTGGACGGATTTTAGCATACCCATCGGCATTTTCGGCAGGCAATTCGTAGAATGTTCCGCCACAATTGAACAGGTCGCGTTCCGTAGAGACCTCGCGGCAAATGCGTAGGGCTTGCTTTTCCATTAATTTTTCATATTGTTCACTGCCCAAAGGTAATCTCCAACGGCGCTTCGAATCGTCAACAATCAGATAAGAACCGGGTTCGGCAGTGACAACCTGAGCAGGAACAGCCACTTTCTCCCGGATAAACATAGCAGTTGAGTCGTCTGTTTTTGGTACGATATTCATCCGATCGTCCATTTCGTAATATCCCGTTTCAGTGGAGCTATTTCCTTCGCCTTTGTTGGCCAAAATTCCAAGTGTACGACGGTTATTTCCCAAACAATAAAGTAATCCTCCATTATTTTGTTTGGACTCCAGAGGTGCAATTCCCCCGAAAATTTGATCTGCAGTTGATGACCGCTCCCTATTTGATGCATATACAAAAGAAACGGAAGCCGCTGTAGCCCGGTCTGCAACAACCCGGATCCATTCGCCGGTTTCCTTATCTGTAAACCCAATCTGACTGGAACCATTCGGCGGAACTTTCACGCTTTGTAGTTTACTCCATTGATTATTTCCTTTCCGATCTGTTTCAAATGTGAAATTAACATCCTGAGTCCCTTCATTTTTCAGCCATGCAGTTCTTTTATTCCATCCGGCAAACATAAATGGTTCAGAAACGGCTCCGGATTTTATATTTTCCTGTAACCATACTGAGCCTGAAGCATCGGTCGTTCCTGTTTTATCTGGCTGATTAACTACAGTAAACCAAAGGTTTGACTGCGACTGTCCGGGCCCTGCAATTCCACCTTTTGCCAGACGTTTATTCAAAAATTCGCTTTGGGCAGCGTCGTCACAACCAAATACCAAATGATCGTTCCAACGGGTAAAATCGCCGATTACTTTGAGGTACGACGAACGTGGACGAATTCCGGCAGTATTCGACGAAGTGAATGTTTGCGGGAAATGCCAGAACATACCGTGCATCGTCATCAGGTATTCCGGATTTTTTCCCGTCCCGATGTTGCGGATACGTGGCCATTCCGTATTCCATCCGTGGGCGCCGTCATAACTATTACTCGCTTTTGGCAAGCGGTAAAAGGACCATTTGCCCTGATCGCGCACCCCTAGCAAAACAGATTTAAAATCCCAGCCAGTTACCCAGATTGGATCCGTTTCAGGCTTTTCATTCCCATAAATACCTCCGGGTCCGGTTACCTCGGTAAACTGATTCCGACGAATCAGCTTCCAGTTCTTCCCATCCCATTCTGACAGCGAGCCTGCTTCGGTCCGGGGATCGGTCCGGGCTTTCTCCCCTTGTTCGCCGTTGTTCGAAAACACAAGTACCCCTTGTCCTGTATAGGTGCCTTTTCCATGAACGCCTATTAACAAATCGCTCTCAAAACTTTTTGCTCCTTCGCGCCTCAGTTGATTTCCATCTTTGTATAAAGTATTTACGGCTAAGGAATGAACATCAATCTCATAAAATCCCTCTTCCATTGTGCCAATGATCACTTTGTTCTTTGGGTTTGACGGACTTCTGGCAATTCCTGTAAACCGGCCTGGAGCATCTTTAATTGGTATAACCCTTACATTTCGGCTTGAGTCAATAGCATATGGTCCGATAAAAAGCTGATTACTTTCCTCATGAATCATTCGGTTGGCTGGTGTTCCGCCAATGCTCTCCGGCCTTGTAATCTTTTGCAAATTAGGTGTAATTTCATACAATTTATCGGATGATCCAAAAGGCAAATGAGGGCCATAGGTAATCACCCACAAACGGTCGGCCCAGGGCACTAAAGCGCCTGTTCCACATTCGCCTTCGTTATTAAAATTAGCCAGGGTGGGGTAAATACCGCTTACACAGATTGGGGTTTCCGGCTTTTGAGCATTGGCAGCAAAAGCAAGAATAGTCAGAAAAAGGATTAGATATAGTGCTTTTCGTTTCATAATTACGTCTGTTTAATTAATAATCGCAGGTTTCTATCCTGAAAAAATCAAAATCTGCCGCTATCCTTTTCCCGGTTCCCCGGTTGAAAGAATAGACTCCGGTAGTCATACCCATAAACCCCCAGTTGGGAGTACCCTGATCGCTCAGGAAAGCCGCATCTGCAATTACACCGGCATCGAGCCAGGTTGTGTTGTCTAAACTGTAGAAGAATTCACGACGCAACTTATCCACCTTCATGCGCAGGTAAACGGTGTTATTATTGATACCGTCTGTCACTTTCAAAACCTTTTTTTTTCCATATCTGCATTCTTCCAGGAACAATTGAAGTTTCCCGTTTTCGGCATGCTGCAATCCCAGCCGGGCATATGTTTTAGTATCATAATAACCCGTGATTCCTGCCTGCTCTTTGCTAACCGGGTTAAAAGTCAGTTTAGTGGTCGCTGTAAAACGAAGCCAGCGTTCACGCTGCACGATCAGATTTCGACCTAAAATTGTATCCATATCAAGATCCCCCGTATAAATCCTCAGCGAACCCGTTTTCTCACTCAGACTGAAATTTTCGTAAACCGGATTGCGGCGAAATACCCACTGAATACCCAGTCGCAGATCTGAAAACTCATCACCCGAAGGATTGGAAACAGGGCTCCATGGAAGATTCGGTCGGATATTGGCATCCAGCGGACCTTTGCCCCCGTTGGCAACCGGCCACCCATCGTCGCTCCAGGCGATGCGCTCGAGCGAAGTTTCCCGTCCAAGCTGACTGATTCCGCGTTTTTGTCCTCGTATTTCGCCCGGAATCCAGCGTTGTGAAATTACCATGGTCCACCATTCGCCATTTTGGGTATTGAAAATCTTTCCATGTCCCTGGTGAAAATTGATTGCATTTGGATCTCGCTGTGTAAGGTAGGGATTATTAGGCGAATTTTCGAACGGACCGTATACTGATTTCGATCGGGCAATCAGCATGTGGTGACCGTCGAATAATCCGGATGATGCGGCCATGATGAAATAGTAGTAACCGTCTTTCTTCAGGATGTGCGGACCTTCGGGTGCAAACTTTTTACCCTCGGTTTCAAGCCAACGGGGCTCTTCCATCATTTGAGTGCATTCGCGGTTAAGTTTTACAATTTTGGTTCCGTTCCCGGTCGGGATTCCGGCGGCAAACAACAGGTAATGCTCACCGTCATCATCCACAAAATGGGAAGGGTCGCTTCCAAAATTGGTGATTTGCACCGGCTTGCTCCAGGGTCCAAGAATGTTTTTCGATTTCATCATGTAGTTTCCGCGCACGTTGGTGCTGCGGTCTCTGCTCAGCTGAACCAGGCAGTAAAAGATATAAAACTCACCCTTGTAATATGAAATATCGGGAGCCCAGATGCCCATTCCATCGAAGAAATGTCTCAAATCCAGATCCTCGCTTTTCGAAAACACATGTCCAATCTGCTTCCAGTTCACAAGATCTTTCGAGTGTGAAATTACAATTGCCGGAAAGTATTCAAAGGTGGAATTGACACAATAATAATCTTCACCAACCCGCACAACCGAAGGGTCGGGGAAAAATCCGGAAATAACCGGATTAGTGTAGGCTTTTGGTACCGGACATTGTGCCCGAAGTATTATTGGAATTAGAATGCCTAAAGCAAACAGCAGGAAGTGTTTCATTTTTTTAATATCTGTAAATTTACACCCATTACCTTACTTCAACATCGTTTTTTCGCCAATCAGGTAATACTTTCAAAGAAACTAATTCCCCATTTTTCAAAACACCTTGTACGGTAGTCTGATACGGTGCGTGCAGTTTAAAAGAGACATCCCAGTTTTTTGGCCAGGCAGGAAATAGGTAAATCTTTTTGCCATCGGTTTGCATGAGCATTTCCTGAAGTCCGATCATTCCTGAACCACCCCAGTTATGGTCGGGAACCCAGTCGTGTCCCGGTCCCCAAAATGTTGGAAATCGCCTTTCCGAGTCCTGAAGTTTTTTGATTGTAATGGCTGCCGCCTCTACTGTTAATCCTAACCTGGCACAAAAAATCGCATCCTGATGCCAGCTGATATAGTTTTTCTGAATGGGAATGTCGGTTCCGTATTTCCAGGTATTGATGGCAATATCCAGATCAGGTTTGCCAATGCCATACATTCCGTAAGGAAAAACCGGGTACAACTGTGGAATTTCCTGATTGTTGATGCGTGCCCAGGTCCACGCCGGCGAGATGGTTTTATGCCCATCCTTCTCCCGGAAAGCAATGGGAGGAATAGTTTTGAGCATCTCCTGCCAGTGTTTTCGTTTCTCAACTGAAAGATATTTATCAGGTAGTTCAAGCAAACGGTTTAAAACGGTTTGCAAGCCAGCTATGGTTGACGTAGAATTGTAGGCCATCTTGTAGGTTTCGGCTCCGGTACCTGGATAAAGGATCAGATGTCCCTCGCCATCCAACTCCTGTCTTCCATGTAATCTTGCTTCCATGCGGTAATGCTCATCGAAAAATGTCAGGCAACTTTCGATGTATGGAATGTATTTGGTGATGTCCTCACCGGTAAAACGTTCCACATCAAGCATCATCAGGCAGAACTCCATCTGACTATCCCAATGGTATTCGAGCCAATAGTTGTATTCCATCCCCTTGGGAAAATATTCCGGACGATTCCATCCATATGAGGTGGCCAGTGGCAGACCAAACTGTTCGAGCTGTTCGCTGAAGGATGGTCCTTTGTGACCCCAGTAAAATTCAGTGCGGATTTCGGCATTTCGTAGTGCCCGCAGATAAAAATTGAGTTGCGAAGGCAACATGTCAAAGTCTCCGCTTTTGAACACCGGGAAATAGACAAGCCGCTGGTTTTGCTGGGTATGCGTTCCGCCTCCCCAATCCCTGTGATCGGGTGTAAAAGGGAGATTTTTATCTACATAGACCGGATCAAATGTAAACATCCCGCCATTGAACTTGGTGGGATAGTTACCGTGGGCATTGCAGCCCAGCTGATAGCGGAAAAGCTGGTAATTACGCCCCACCTGCCATTCAGGAGATTTTGCATCCGGCTTGTCCGGATTAATGACAATAAAACTTCTGTTCCAAAAGTCATTCCACCAAAGAAGGGTTTTAGAGCCAGCGCTATTTTGAGCTGCCGAAGCCTCTTTTACAATTCCGTCCAATTCCTTTTTCCAGGTATCTAAAGAAGGTGTATTAAAGATGTGCAAAAACACTTTCAGGTGACTTTTTCTGGTCGGCTTAACACTTTGCAGCTTCCATCCTAAAAATTCGGTATCGGCATATTTTCCTGAAGTGATTCCGGCAGGAATCAATTTATCGCCAACCATCAGTCCCCCAAAAGTCAGATTTTTGAGCGGATTCCAAAGATGATCCTTCACAGGATCAAGTCCCTGTTGGTGTACTGTGATATCGAAAAGCGATTCATCCCGGTTACGGTGATAAAAAAGCACCTCATTCCCTTCAAATCCAATTGAATCTTTTCGAATTACCGCATGCATCGGAGCGTCCCGATATCCCAGACTGGCTTTGGTCTGATCACGTTTGGTCCATTCCAGATCGGCGATTCGCCAATTTTCGTAAGTTGCCTCAACAGTAACCGGTTGGCGGCTTTTTGTCTCTACATGCACTACCGGACGGAAAACATCGACCCAGATTTTCACAACTGAACCCTGACCATCTTTCTTTCCTGAAATTTCAACAAAACCTTTTTTAAGATTTAGTTCCTGTTGAAAATTACTGTCATCAAATGGATTGGGAATTAACTTTATCCGAACTCTGCCAAACTTCGGGAATACATTATTTTCATCGAAAGCACCACTTCGGGAGAGGTAAAACAATATCTCCCCTTTTTCGACCCAGACATTCAATCCGATGTCGCCTCCACCACAAGGCATTGACTCTGAAGAATTTTTGCTTTGAGAGGTCCAAATAATGTTGTAAGGACTCAAATCGGGTGTCTGAGCCAATGCTTTATAGTCATTAGGAAATAATAAAAGGCCGAAGCATAAAATAAGCAGAGTTAAATGTTTCATAGTTTCGGTTTTAACGGTATCTGCACATTGTATGAGTGCCCAAGTGATTCATTTACAGCACACAGTAATGCAACTAATTTCCCATTCCCGAAGAACAGTTGAGGCCGTTCAAATGCTTCAAGTTTTTTGGTTGTGCCATCTTCCCATTTGAGATTAAGGGTTGAAACCAGCGGATGTTTGGCCAGTTTCCAATCCAGACCGTCCAGCGAATAAAAAAGCACAAGACTGCGGCCTGCGGTTGTAAATGCCCCTTTCATATCTTTTACTATGGCATAATAGCAATTATCCTGAAACCAAACAAACGGATCTTCAGCCGGGAAATCTACATTCTCAGCAGTGAAAATGGGTTTATTTTGTTTCACGAAAGGCCCGTCCGGTCGATTGGAAATTGCTGTGAGGTGAACGACAGGACCTCCGAAAGGCTGCGGCCTTTTTTTCCCTACGGCTTTATAAACCATAAGGAAACGACCATCAGGCATTTGAGTGACCGAAGGATTTGTAACCAATTGAGCATCCTGGGCAGTTGAATCGGGAGAAACATCAATAAGCGGCTTGTCGAACCTTTGCCAAGGCCCATTCGGATCATCGGCGATTGCCACTCCAATGCGCTGATGATTTCGGTGAGTCCAGTTTAGTTGTGGACTTGTAACTTTCCCATCACCATAATTGCCCATGTAATAAAGGTAATATTTCCCATCATAAAAATGAATGGTAGGATTATGGGTTACCATCCCATCCCAATAATTGGCTCCGCGAAACGGCAATGTAATATCTTTAAATTTAAAAGGCCCGAACGGTGAATCAGAGTCTGCATGGGCAACTTCGGAGTGAGTGGCCCAGGCTGCCATTCCCAATTTTCGTGACCATCTTGAATAAAACAGATGATATTTATGATCAAGATGTGACTGAACCATTGATCCGCACCAAATATAGGAGGTGTCATTAAAGAATTTGGCTGTTAGAGGAGCTGGTTGGATCATTGTCTGAATATCCAGTTCTCCGGGAGGGACTGTTTTATTAACAGCTTCATTGGAGCTGAAACAGCACGCCAATAAAGATATCGTGATCACTGGAATTCGGCGCTTTGGTTTCATTTTGTACAGTCAGAAGAGATTTTTATGTAAAATTTTGTGATTCAAAAAATATTGTCTTATACTATTGTAGTAGTTGCATCCGGATCTGAAAATGTATAAATTTAAGATTAATAGGAAAGGCTGGCTAAATACACCAGCCTTTCGGTCATCAACTAACTAATTCATAAAACTATAACTATCTATTCATTAAATAGGTTTACCAGCCTGGATTTTGTTTTAACCCGGGGTTGAGATTTAATTCTGTTTCCGGTATCGGCCACAAATAATCACGGTTCTTGTTGAAGTTTGTCCTTATCAACACCCTGTAATCGCTGGAAGGAGAACCCACATAATTGGTTTCATCGTAAACCGGATCTCCATAAGAGTCAAAAGCTACAGCAGGATAAACGCTATATTCGCCCAAAAGCGGTCTGCCAAAGATTGGTCTTGTCATGATCACTTCAGCACGTTTCCAGCGAAGAAGGTCATCCCAGCGCAGATTTTCGTTCCAAAGTTCGATTTTCCGCTCATACCGGACAAGATTTCTCATATCTGACTGGCTTAAAGCTGAAGATAAAGTAGGCATGTTGACATCTCCCCTTCCGCGCACCAGATTTATTGCATTCAGACAGTCAGCATCGATCTGATTGAGTTCTATTTTTGCTTCGGCATAGGTTAACAATACTTCCGCATAGCGGCACAGCATGAAAGGCGTTTCGCATTGCGTAAGTTTACTCACATACTTAAAATCATAATATTTGCGTACCAGGTATCCTGTAAAAGAGGTATACACTGTGGATGTATAACTATCCAGGTTTTTTACCAGCACGCCCTGATCGTTTAAAGTCTGTGGTTTATCCTTTCGGGTTTCATAAACATAACCGTTCCACATATCTCCCGGCAAGACAAAACAATAACGCAAACGCGGATCGCGGTTATCATAAGGCTTTGCCTTGTTGTATAAAGGCGATTTACTGATATCCATTCCATCCGTACACTGGTAAGAATCGAGCATGTTCTGGGTAGGAACAATGGTGGTATATCCCCCGGAAACAGAACGGGCAGATGTAAATTGTGGAAATGCAGTTGCATTACCAGCGGAATAAAGGTGGCAATTAGTCAAAATCTGTTCTGTATTGGCAGAGCTGTTTAAAACGGCTTCGGTAAATAAAGTTGAATATTTGGGCATCAGACTGTACTGTTTGGAATCAATAACCGTTTTGGCTGCTGCAGCCGCTGTAGTCCAGTCATTATTTTGGAGGGCAGCGCGTGCCTTGTAGGCCATTGCGGCACCAGCAGTTACGCGTCCCAGGGTTTTTACAGTCGAACCGGTTAATAACGTATAGGACTGATCAAAGTCGGCATAGATTTTTTTCAAAACGTCGGCCCTGGCTGTGCGGGTCACCGATTTTCCGTCAGATACGGAGGTAACAGGTTTGTCAAGATATACCACATCTCCAAACATATTCGTCAGGCGAAGGTAATAATTGGCCCTGAGGAAATAAATTTCGCCCTGATATTGTTTGATTTTGTCAGCGCTCAGAGAACTCTTGTTTTCATCAATCTTTTGAAGCATTAGGTTGCAACGTCCTATGCCCTGGTACATATTGAGCCAAAAGGTTCTAAATTGACCCTCTTTAAAATCAAGAACAGACATCATGACATTCTGCGCAAACCCGCCTCCACGTATAAATACTGTTTCTGCCAACGCATCATAACTGAATTCGGGAGCAAAATATCCGTTGTTCCCTGCGACTATAAAATTATAACAGGCATTCACGCCTCCCTGGATTTCGGTGTCATTGGTATAGAAAGTGCCAGCTGAAGGTGAATCAAGCGGATAGCGTTCCAGCGCCTTGTCACAACCTGTAACAAATAGAAACACCATTAAGACGATATATATTAAATTCTTCTTCATATTTTTTTTCAATTAAAATCGTTTATGTAGTTCACTAAAATTTTACTTCTACCCCAAAAGTGTATGACGCTAGCAGCGGCACGTAGTTATTGGTACTTTCAGGTGATTCAGGGTCCATTCCGACCGGCATTTTGCTTGCTGTAAAAACGTTGTTCCCGTTAGCGAAGAAACGCACACCTGCAATTCCGGCTTTTTTTACCAAATGAACCGGTAAAGTATAACCCAGCTGAATATTTTTCAAACGTAAATAGGAGGCATTGATAATCCAAAAAGAAGATGGTTGCAGATTGTTTGACTGTTGGTTTATTGACAAACGGGGAGTGGCGGCCTTTGGATTGGGGTTTGCTTCTGACCATCGGTTAAGATGCTGCACAAGTGCTGTTGATGCATTCTGGAACGGATAAGCATCCCAACCGGAATCATAGCTATCGCGTTTCCCTACTCCCTGGAAAAACACAGTAAAATCAAATCCTTTGTAGGAAGTATAGAGATCAAGCGAATAGGTGTAACGGGGAATTGGATTACCAAGTACAACCCGGTCACTACCTGTTATTTTCTTATCTGCATCTATGTCTTTATAACGGATATCCCCTCCCTGTAATTTTCCGAATTGGGTGACTGGATAAGCTCTAGCCTCGGTGAATGAGCTGAAAAGACCATCTGACTGCAAGCCGTAAAAGGCATCAATTGGCGAACCTACCTGCCTTACATGTGTACCACTTACCTGTGGGGCCAACCCACCCAGATTTGTGATCTTATTTTTTACATCAGAAAAAATACCAGTAACCTTGTAATAGATTTTCCCGATCGTATTGTTGTGTGAAATGATTATATCATAACCTTTGTTTTCAACCGAACCTGCATTTTGCTTGGGTGAGTTGGCATAACCCATAACGCCCGGGATTGCCATATTGAGAAGTATCTTGTCAGTTTCCTTCTTATACCAGTCAAAACTGACATCCAATTTGCCACCAATGAATGATAAGTCAGTACCAAAGTCAGTCATCTTGGTTGCTTCCCAGGTAATGTTATTCAAGGCAAAGTTAAGCGGGGCATATCCGGGATTCAGTACTCCGCCAAAAACGGTATATTGATTGGTTGCGACAGTAAGAGCGAATGGATAATTGGACCCCAGGCCGGATTGATTTCCCAGCTTACCCCACGAAGCACGCAGCTTACCATTGTTTAACCACTTTACATCATTCATGAATTCCTCCGAGGAGAAGCGCCATGCACCTGAAAAGGATGGGAAAAGGCCCCACTTGTAACCATCGGCAAAACGTGAAGATCCATCATACCGGACATTGGCTTCAATCAGGTACTTTCCGGCATAGGCGTAGTTCAACCGCCCAAAGTAAGATTGCAAAGCCCATTGGTTCGAATACCCATTGGTAATTTGTCCTGTTGGATCATATGCGTTAATCTCCTCAAACTGCTGAAAATTGTTCCCTTGCCTTGTTCCGTATAATTCATTGAAATTATTGGTAAGGTATTGGTAACCAGCCAAAACTGCTATATCGTGCTTTCCAATAGATTTAGTATAAGTAGCCAAAGCGTTGAGGTCATTCTCATTAGTTATATCCCTTGTTTCGTACATACTTGCCAAGCCGCTCGGTTTATAAATTACTGCACCTGTCTTGTAATCGTACAGGGAAGTTTGCTTTGTGACCCCTTTGTAATTAGCAGTCGATATATGAGGGGTATATGAAAAATCAAATTGCATTCCTTTGATTGGGGTGATTTTAGTATAGAGCTTGGCAATCGATTCCTGATATTGTTCGTATCTCATATTGAGTTTATTAAAAATCGTTTGCATAACATGAGGTGTTCCCGCGTAACTCGATCCCCAAACGCCATTTGAGAAGCGTGTCGGATAGATGGCAGGCTGTCTGAGCATCCCTTCAACTTCAGTACCAGGGGCTGCATCGTTGATATTTGTATTTTGAATTGATAAATCGAGGCCAAATTCAACATATTTGTTGACTATGTAGCTATTGTTGGACCTTAGACCGTAACGCTTGTAATCCGTGTTGGGCAGATTAGAATTCTGCATAGTATAGTTCATTGAAGTATTTGATCTGAATTTATCATTACCTCCGGAAAATCTCACATATTGCATCGTCTGAACTGCACTATTTTTGTAGGTTTCCCGTATCATGTCCGAGTTGGGATAGGCATCACGATCCGTAGCATTTTTCCAGGCATTAATTTTGTCAGCTCCATATACAGTGCCCCCTGCAACACCTGCATCAGTGCGTAAATCGTTACCATTAGCTTCATCATAAAGTGTCATGTAATCCCATGCTGAAGCATTTTTTGGAAGAGTTAAAGGTGTAGTGAAACCCACAGTACCTTTATAGATTACACTGACATTTTCCGTTTTCCCCCGTTTTGTAGTAATCAAAATTACACCATTGGCCGCTCGTGAACCGTAAATTGAGGACGAGGCAGCATCTTTCAGGATGGAGATGTTTTCAATGTCGTTAGGATCTACTGCATCCACAGAAGAAGCAACTCCGTCAACCAAAACCAAAGGGTTATTGTCATTAATTGTCCCAATTCCCCGGATGCGTATTGTTGTCCCTTCTTTACCCGGCTTTCCATTGTTTGAAGTGACTGTTACACCAGCAGCCATTCCTTCCAACGCCTGAGAAGTCTGAATGGTGCTTCTTTCTGCGAGAGCATCACCTTTTAAGGCAGCAACTGAGCCGGTGAGGTTTACCTTTTTTTGCGTACCATATCCTACGGTAACAATCTCCTGCAATCCCACAGAACTCATCCGGAATTTGACATCAACTGAACTCTTACCTGATATTCCTACCTCCTGAGAGTCGAATCCAACAAACGAGAATAAAAGGTTCTTAGCTGTATTGGGTACCTGAAGTTTGAAATTCCCATCTATATCGGTAATAGTTCCAATTGTTGTGCCCGGCACTATCACACTCGCGCCAATAACCGGAGCTTTACTCTCATCGGTCACTCGGCCAGTTACAACTCTTTGTTGAGCAAAAAGTGCCGTAAAAGAGAGGATTAGAGAAAAAATTAAAATGATTCTTTTCATAATTCGAAATTTAGCTGTTCAACCTGTTAATTAATAAATATTTCAAAGAGAGCACATGGAACCACCGATGATGGATGTTCCATTTCAATGTGAAGAACCGAAGTTTCAACAGGATTCGGAAACTGTATATGGTTTATTGTTTGGTGATTCCCTGTTTCCGCGTGGATCAGTTCTTCTCCGCTATAGATGCGGTATCTCTGTACGCAAAAAGGGATTACATCTTCGGGATGACCCATTTGAGATGATTCCATTGGGTGGTCAAAATCTGTATCAAAATAAAGGGTAATCGAATTGATCAGTTTTGGCCCTTCCCAAATGAAATGAATCACAGGGGCCGGATCATTTAAGTCCGCAACCCATGCATTTGGGCTAAGGTATGGACGGGTGTATCCGTTGACTATATTATGCTTTGAATAACATTGAAGTGCTGGTGTAATGGTCATCCCAAAATTCTGACCATTTGGTCTTCTTTCCGGACACCAGAATTCAAAGGTCTCGAAACCACTTCCCTCGGGTGGTACCTGCTTACCAAAATTATTTACAGCCGGGTTGGTCTTGTTGAATACTGAAACGACTCCCGTAATCCTTAATTCACTGGTGCAGATTTTTACATCGGGATTAGCACTGAAAATTAAAAACGCATAATGATCCTCGTTCAAAGGTGTGGTAAATGTGATTACAATCTTCTGAATCCCCTGTTTGAGTATGACATCCTGTTTTTCAATCAGAACTTCCGGAGTGTAGTTAAAGATCTTTGAACTACATCTCAGTTCTGAACTAAACGTTGTTGGCACTTGCGCATCAACCAATAATTCAAAGCTATATGGCGTATCTTTTTTCAATGGAAGGACCTGTCCGGCTCCAGTGTTAAGATTTAACCATCCACCGTCAAACGGAATCTGATCAATTACCATCTCACTGGATACTGAAATATTAGCCAGTGCAGCAAAATTAACTTCCTGGTTAATCTGCGTCATAGGTATACTCTGACCGCTGATATTTAACCTCTGCTGAAGCAATTTGATTTTTTGGGGATTTAGAAGACTTGAGGGTTCCGTATTTTGCTGGCAACACATTGCTGCAGCCATTCCCACGGCCTGTCCACCATGAGCAGCAGTTGCCATTACTCTGGCAGATCCAAAGGCTACATGCGAAGCACTGATCAGGCGACCAGCGATAAACAGGTTAGTTATGTCTTTACTGATAAAACAGCGGTATGGAATTTCATAAATCCCCTTTGAATGATATTGATTACACGCTGGAAGCTCTGAGAAAACTCCGTCCGCCGGATGTAAATCAACTGCCCAACCTCCAAACGAAACAGCATCATAAAAATGAGTCTGATCAACAATATCTTGTTGTTTAAGGATGTATAGACCTTCAAATCTTCTGCTTTCCCGTTTCCCAGGGATCGTTCCTACCCATTCGAGTGAGAGATTTTCTGATTCAGGGAACTTTCCTGAATTCTTTATATAATCCCATACACCGTAAACTATACTCCACAATTCCCATTTGATCTCCTCTGTATCGTGAATAGTGTCTCTTCGTCCTCCATATTCGAACCACCAGAAGTTACACCCATGATCACCTGTTTTAATATTCCTGAATCTGGGAATCTTACTGACATCCTTTAAAGCATAGGATGGTGCAACATATTTCACAGGTTTCCCAGTGTCCTTGCTGTAAAAATAGATGGTATGACCGAGTAGTTCCCCGAACTCTTTTGATGGTGTAAATCCCTCACCAAATTCAAATTTACTTTCGGCTCCTATCCTGAATGATGCCCCTGCCTTAAATCCAACAATCCCGTCTCCTGAAGCATCACAAAATAAAGGGGCGCTAATTTGATATTCCGTCGAGTTTTGACTGCAGAAAGCAGTGAGGGATTCAATATGAGAATCATCCTTTTTCTCCAAATCGAAAACCATCGTATTTAAAAGCAAGGTGATATTTGGTTCACAAATCACTTTTTCGAGCAGAATTGTATCAAAAATTACAGCATTGCCCTCCTTGTTCCTGAAAAGATTTTCAACCAGAATCTCATCAATAACTCCACCTTCACGCGCCCATCTGTTATTATTTCCCATATGTGAGGTGGCTCCGAGTACCCAAAGTCTGACTTCACTTGATCCGTTACCTCCCAACACAGGCCTGTCCTGAATAAGGATGACCTTAATCCCGTTGCGCGCTGCCGTAATCGCCGCACATGTACCTGCCATTCCGCCTCCAACGACGACGAAGTCAGAATTGAGCATAGCTATCGCATTCCCCCGTTTCATTGGGGATAAATCTTGTGTTATCATGTCACTATTTTTGTAAAAGTGGAGGTTTGGGATATAGTTTGTAACCTAGAAACAAAAGGAGAATACCCATGCCCAAAACATAGATACTACCATGATGGCCTAAGGTCCCTAATCCGCTAATTATTAATCCTGTAGAAAGGATTCCGATTGAAATCATCCGTTTGCCAAAATTATTTTCGCTCTCAGAATCAACAGATTTTTCAGATAAATAGACTTTGGAATCGGGTTTTTCAGATAAATATCGCTTATAATTTTCATATTCAGATGCCGGACTATTTTTTAACCACAACCAGGCTTCAAAGAAGGTTATTACTGATATTGGAACAACTACACCCATAACCATTTCTGCTGCCCTGGACAAAGAATCATGGGTGATAGCCGGTATGATAAATTTGTATGCCAGTAATGCAGTTAGAGCAATTATGGTTGTTCCAAGTACTGTATAACTATTTTGTCTTTTGGAAAACAGCGTCCAGATTAACGGGAAATACATGGCACCACCTGTAATTGATGCTACACTAAGTATTACATTTGTGGCACCACCCATTAAAGGAACCAACATTCCAAAAATAATCACGACAATCCCCATGAAGAAAGTAGCATATCTGGCAACTCGCATCAATAATTTTTCAGAAGATTGAGGATAGAAAACCTTAAATAAATCATTTGTAATTACACCTGCCGAAATATTAAGAAATCCCTGGACAGAACTGTTTGTCGCAAAGATGAGGCTGATGGTAATCAGTCCCAGCATCCCTGATGGCAGTACTAGTTTACACATCTGCATATAAGCCTGCTCATTCTCGATACCATTCAGGCCAGGATTGATGGCCCTGTAAATCATCGGAGGCAACATCCAGATTACCGGACTAATGACATAAAACAATCCGAATAAAATCCCTACCTTTCTTGATTCCTTTGGTGAGGCCACACTTGTATAACGCTGAATAAAACTCCATTGCCCCCCTAAATAGAAGATGTTGTAGAATAAAAACCCAAGTAGAAAACTAATCGTATACTTATTGTCACTAAGCTTAAAAAAGTCGGCAATATGCTGGGATTGAATTGAGTTTACAAATCCTGAAATACCTCCAACTTTATCGAACGATAAGGGGAGCAAAATAAGACCAGCCGAGATAAGGATGATAAATTGAAGCACGTCGGTAACAACAACTGCCCATAACCCGCCAAATGAGGTATAAAGGATTACGATAGATCCAAGTAATCCAATCCACCAATAGAGCGAAACTCCTGTAGTAACCTGAAGAACGATTGCAACAGCATAAAGACAAACTCCCTTTAAAAAGACCATAATTGACAGATAAATGTAAGAGTAGGTCTTTTGAGTACGAATACCCAGACGTTGACAAATGTATTCAGCAGCAGTTAAGGATTTAGTTTTATGCCATTTAGGTGCTATGAAAATTCCGGTAACAAGGCCTGCTACCGACATGGCCCACTGTATTGTAATGGCCACCCAACCCGAAGAATATGCAATCGAACCCCAGACGACAAAAGTACTTGCCGATACAAAACCCATAAATAGGGAGAGGCTGTTAATCCACCAGGGCACTGCCCCTCCAGCTGCAAAAAATGAGAGCATGTCTCCGCCCGATTTTCTTGAAAAAGAAAGACCGATGAATATGATCAGCAATGAGAAGAGTCCTATTACAAAATAATCAAGGGTGGCCATAAATTCAATCTGGTTCAGTTATGTTTCGTGGTACAATGTTACCCAAGTGTTAAACTTATTAAAACTAAATGTCAATTATTATTCCCGGAAACGTTTTCGGAAACGTTTTAAATTTCCGGAATCGTTTCCGGAAAATAAATAATTTTAGTATTTTTGCCAAAACTCGGTTTCAACTAATATACTAAACTTACTACCTTGAAGCATATTACAATAAAAGATGTTGCTAAAAGATTAAATTGCTCTGTATCTACAATCTCCAGGGCTTTTAATGATAAGTATGATATCAGAAAGGAAACCCGTGAGCTTATTTTAAACACCGCCAGAGAGATGGGCTATTCGCCAAATCCCATGGCAAAGCGTCTGCTTAAACAGTGCTCCAACCAGATTGGGGTTGTAGTTCCGGAATTTATTAATCCCTTTTTTCCTGAAGTAATAATTGGAATCCAGGAAGTTTTTCTTAAAAAGGGATATCAGGTACTTATTATGCAATCTAACGAATCGTATAACAATGAACTTGAGAATGTAAAAGCCATGGAAAATAACATGGTTGATGGACTGATTCTTTCGCTGTCACTTGAAACCAAGAATGTTGAGTATTATCAGAATCTGATCGCACAGGGTTTTCCGTTGGTATTGTTTAACAGGGTTTCAAACCAACTGGAAACGCATAAAGTGGTTATAGATGACTATAAGTGGGCCTTTTTTGCAACAGAGCATCTTATTTATCAGGGGTATAAAAAAATATTTCATTTTTCAGGCCCTGCCGGATTGACATTTACTCAAAACCGGAAAAATGGGTTTATTGATGCCCATCGTAAGCACAAACTGGCCATTGACCAACATACAATCATTGAAACCGGATTGATGATCAGCGACGGTGAAAGAGAGATGGAAAAACTGATTCAAAACAATAACATTCCTGATGCAATCTTTGCAGTAAACGACCCTACCGCCATTGGGGCAATGAAGATTCTTAAAAAAAATGGACTCAAAATTCCGGGCGATGTGGCACTTGTCGGGTTTACAGAATCCCAGCTGGCCCAATTAGTGGATCCTCCATTGACAAGTGTTGCGCAACCTACCAAGGAAATAGGGAGAACTGCCGCCCGCTTATTATTAGATCAAATAGAATCAAAAGGAATCTTTGTCCCTCAAACGGTTGTGTTGAATGGTCGTCTAAATGTTCGGGAGTCTTCAATGAAATTATAAAATCAGTGTTTCAGACATTTTTTCCTGTAATACTTTCAAGGATTCTATTTTACGACTTAATCGACCCGGAAAAAACACTTTTAGATTTTTATGAATATCCTGTTCTTATATAACCAGTAACACAAATACCATAATCCGGCCAATGTAAGAAGACTAGTCATTGTATCAATAGTCAGATTTCCACCCCATGCAAAAAGAACTTTCGTAAAAGGTTTGAATATTTTGCTCACAAACTGCGCACCTCCCAGCTCAAAAAAGAGATAGATAGAGATACAATTCATTCCAACAATAATAAAAAAGTTTGAACTGCGGGTCATTAACTTCTTTACATCAATGATCCAGTAGAAGAAACAAAGAGCCAAAATAGCCCAGCCCCCGCTGGCAAAAACAAATGAAGATGTTGCAATCTTCTTAATAATAGGGGTAATATCCAGCCAATCGAGAGAAAATCCGATTAAAAGGGCACTGACACCTGCTGTTAACATGTATTGAATCTTTTTCTTTACAGGTCTGTCACTAATGAGCAACTGTCCAAATAAAACGCCCCATACAGTATGGGCAATGGTTGGAATAGCATTTAGTGATGCCCAGATACTTGTTTTTTCAACACCTTCAATCTTTATATTTACCCACGCTCCCAGATTATGGTAGGCCTCCCAGGGATGATTAAATCCATCGACCGGGAAGAAACGGTATGCGAGGTCGGTTAAAAGAAGAATAATAAGTGTTAGAATCAACTGAAACAGGAAGCTTTTTCTCATCATCAAAAAAGCCACGATATAGGTAACCGATAATTGGGCGAGCACATCCTGAAATCTCCATCCAATTTCTCCCGGTTCGATGCAATATAATGCCCATCCTAAAAACAGTAAAAGAAATGACCGTTTGATTGCGTGATGCAGAATTTGTTTTTGGGAATCGCCCTTTCTCAATCGGTTTGCAACCGCAAAGGGTATAGCTACTCCAACGATGAACATAAAGAAAGGTTGAATAAGGTCCCAGAAGTTTAATCCGTGCCATTCGTGATGATGAAGCTGAGTCCCAAAAAATTGCATCACTGAACTACCTTCCATTGAGTTGATATGGTCGTAAAGCCGGGTACTCTCTCCAATTAGGAGAAACATTGTAAAACCACGAAAAACGTCGATCGATGTGACTCTTTGTCCGATTGGTGAAACTGATTCTTTTCCCATTTGGTTGTTTTTTAGTTTAATAATTTATCTGGTTAACATTCTATTTCTCATTCCCCGGCGGATCAGTAAGATTTATATCTTCGGCTTCCTTTTCTTTCTTAAATTTTAACCTCCCAAATTTATAAGTAAAATTAATACCGAAAGAGCGGTAAGGCAAATCGCGAATATTGAGTGAATTGAAATTATCTCCCTTGAGATTGGTCCTCTGATTTACATATTTATTAAAAAAATTTGTGGCTGTTACGGCTATACTTGCATTCTTAAATAGTTGTTTCCGAAAGGCAAAATTATAGGTTGTAAAAGATGGCATCGAACCCTGAGCATTAATTCTCTTAGAATTAAAATTGCCGAATAATTCTAAAATCAGGGTACTGTTTAATTGGTACGAAGCATTTACTGTTGTGCGATAACTAAATCCATGAACATCGGCTACGGAGGAAATACCTGTAAATATGTACCTTTCAAAACAAGAAATATTGGTCCGGAGTGTCAAATTCTTCATTGCTGGAATAGATGCAAAAATATTTAAACCATAATTGTCCTCCCGCCCAATATTCTGCCGCGTACTTACAGCTACATTAGTATAAGTTGAATCACCTAATCCAAAGGTAGGATAATACCTTGTATAGGACTGTATATCATCGATATTCCCTCTGTAAAACAGCGTTGTGTTAATGGTTGCTCCGTTTTCAAAATTCTTGTTGTATCCAAATTCGACCTTATTTCCTACCTCAGGTCTAAGATTTGGATTCCCGGAAGTAATATTTTTTGGGTCGCTGGAATTAACAAATGGATTTAGATCACGGTATTCCGGACGTTGAAGACGATGAGTGTAGCTAACCTTAATTATTTGGTTATTTTTTAAAGTATAAGATATATCGAATGAAGGAATTAATGTATTATATGGTGCAATAGATACATTACTATAATTTGTGAAATTAGCCTTAGACCTTGTATATTCGTTTCGGACACCCGCCTTAATGTCGAGAAAATTGAATATTTTGAAAGAAGCAGAAATATATCCAGCGTAGATTTCTCTTTTGTAATTTAAAACAGAAGACTGACTCCCATTAAAATCATAATTACCTGATTTTTCGTTCATCAAATAGACATCAGATGTTCCGTTTATATTATCTGACTGTAACTTGGCTCCTGCTTCAATCATGGCACCGTTACGAAGTGGGTGGGTATAATTCGCTGCAATATTAGTTTCCTTTTGAAATCCGGGATTGTTTCCATACGTTCCGTTTAATATTGCATCTGATGACAATTCTTTTTGCGCCTGACTGTAATATGAAAAATTATTTGCATTCGAAGAGATCCATGATAGCTCAAATTCCTGGTCTTTCTTTTTAAACTTCTTTTTATAATTCAGGCTGTAATCAAGAATTTGTGAATGAAAATAGTTTCTGGAATTAATAGCATCCGTAATATCTGATAGCTGATTTCCGACGGCGTCGTTCATGATTGTTTGACGATGTGCAGATCCGGCATTATGATTTCCGAAATAATTATATCCAACTGTTCCCGTAATGTTATTCTGATCATTAATATCCCAGTCAAAGCCAACACCTGACTGGTCGCCACTACGGCGAAACTGACCGGTACCATCCTGAAGCAATTGGGATGAACCCGACAGGTCAATAGTCTTACGGTTCAACCGGTTTACTGTAGTTGAATTCAACTGGGCATTCCCTCCAAAAAAAGCATTGACGCCAAATTTACCCTTTCGAATATTCAGATTGAATGATCCGTTTTCCAAACGGGTACCGACTGATAAGGAGAGATTCCCATTAAATCCTTGTGAGGTACTCCGTTTCATAATGATATTTATAATACCCCCAGTCCCTTCCGCATCGTATTTTGCACCCGGACTAGTAATGACTTCTATACTCTGAATCTGATTTGAAGGAATGGATTGCAAGACATCGGCTATATTGCTTCCAAAAAGGGCAGATGGTTTTCCGTTAATTAAGAAACGTATGTTTGAATTTCCCTGTAATTCAACATTGCCGTCTGCATCAATAGATACTTGAGGCACTTTCTTCAATACATCAGCAGCTACACCACTCTGTGAAGTAATATCCTTATCAGCATTGTAAACCGTTTTATCAATTTTGTTCTCAATAATGGATTTCTCTTTAGTGATTGTCACTTCTTTTAACATATTCTGTTTAGCAGATAGTTTGATGTCTCCAAATGATATGTTGGAATATTGCGAATTTAAAATGAGATTAGTTTTATTAATCGTAGCATAACCAATAAAATTAATCGACAATTTATAGGTGCCTTTGGGGATTTTATTCAGTTTGAAAACACCTCTGTTATCGGTAGTCGTTCCGTTCACGACTTTGTTATCCCCCTGCAGGAATAAACCTACTGTAGCATATTCAATCGGGAGATTTGAAGAAGAATCGATAATTCTTCCGGAAATTTTACCATCGAAAAGATTTTCGTTTGCTGCCTGGCCATCAAAACAAACCGCAGAAATGAAGAATAGAAATAAAAAAAATCTCATATATGGAAATTCTTAAAACGGCGCAAAGGTAGACATTAAATGATATAGCTTCCGGCGTAAGAATTTATTTGAACCTTTTAGGACTGAAAATAATTATACTGGTAATATAGATATTTGTGCGTTTTATTTCATTTCATTATGAACCTAATTGACAGAAAAAGATGAAAAAGAATTTGTTAATCGTGTCTGTCCTGGTTTTATGGACTTTTTTTATCCAGGCAAAGACTTCGGAATCTAAAATGGCAAAAACAGATTTGCAATTCCTCGCCTTTTCAGATTCCATTGTACGACTAAAATCTAAAGGTGGATATTATAACAGTGCAAAGGATCAATACAGATATCATGATAAAATAATCGGCAATGATGACCTTAAAAAGTTACTTAAGTCTAATGAGCCTGCCTTTAAAACTTTCAGAAAATATAAGACAAGCCGTCTTGTTTCCTATATTTTTGCTCTTGCCGGAGGAGCCTTTATTGCAAGTCCTCTTGAAAATATTTTCGAAGGGAAAAAAATTGACTGGACGCCGGCACTATATGGAGCCGGAATGGTGGTGTTAGCATTTCCAATAGCCTTAAGTTCAGATCATCAGATCGAACGCGCATTAAACCAGTATAATCATGAAATTACTGGCACTTCAATCAATCGTAAGGATTTAAAAATCGCAGTCACACGAAATGGAATTGGCCTTTACCTTAGATTCTGATCTTAATTGTAAAATAGTAACCTCATCTCGTCCATGAGGTTACATTCGAAAAAGTTATTTCCCCTCAATCCATGTCGCTATTTCGCTCCCCTTTTGTCCGGCCTCGCTAAACGGAACAAGGATAATATTTCCTGCTCTTTTATCAATGTCCATCGGAATAGAATAAGCCTGTTTCCAGCTCCAGTCTGCTGGTAATGTATTACTGACATCTGTAGGTTTAAGATTTGCAGAAAGGAAATTTAAGACTTTAAATGATTCGGGTTCCGGGTTTAAAGCCTTATCAGCCGACAGTACCTGGGGCCCTCTTTTAATTGCTACCTTACCAGGATAAGACTTTCCTCCGTCAACAATAGTAAAAGGTATGTCGAATGTAACCCTAACCACATCATTTGCCCTCCACATTCTCGTAATGCTTAATAGTTGACCTTGTTTACCGGAATAGCTTTCTTTCCCAATTGTGGCAATATAGTTTTTTGACCACTCAGGAACTCTGAAACTAAGCGCAAATTTTTTGGGCATTGAAGGTGATATTTTATACTCTACAAGTCCTTTAATTGGAAAATTGGTTAAAGATTCAATTTTTATGGCAATTTTTGAATGATCATAGGTTAGAATTGTGTCATTTACAACTCCTGATTCCAACATAAGAATTGAAAATATTCCGTTTATTTTTCCCCATACCAGATCCGGAATAAGAGATATTCCGCGGGGTATGCTTGAAAGACAACAGGAAAAACCCTGATCACACTTATATGGTTTTGAACCTTGCAGCGCTGTATAATAACTTACACATCCGGTTTGAGGATTTTCAGCTGCAAAAAGATGATTGTAGATTGATCGTTCCAGCTCTTCAGCATATTTTTGTTCTCCTGTAATCTGAAGTAGCTGAAGGTTGAATTGCAACCAGGTTGTTGTTACACAGCCTTCACCCATGTTATTTTGATTTTCGGCCGGCATGATACCATCCTCCTGAAAATGCTCCTCAACACTTGAAGTTCCTGTAATATATAGCCGGTTTTCACAAATATCTGTCCATGCCGTTTCCAGTGCTTTAAGATATCTGACATCACCTGTAATCTTGTAATATTTCAAAATGCCTAAAAAGCATGAAAGCATTTCATATGCTTTTCCATTTCCTACTTTGGTTACCTGCCCGTATTTTTCAAGTGAACTTATAATTTTAGGTCCGTTTGGATGCTCAAAGGCCCGAAGGATGTATTCGCAAAATCCCAGATATTTCCTATCTCCCGTGTACCTGTAAAGATCGGTCATGGGCTCAAGGATACTACCGGGTGCCAGGCCTACGTGCCATCCGGCAGTCATAAGGTCCCGCTTTCCAGGCTCATCACCAAATGTATTGCAAATAAGATCTCCTGCTTTTTTGGCAGCATTCAAGGCTGGTGCATATCCGGTCACCGAATAATAACTAAGTAACCCGATAATTGCATATTTATGTGCCCACACATCCCACTCAGTCCAGTAATCTTTTGGAAGATAGGTTCCAAGATATCCGTCCGGCAACTGGCAGGCAATATATGGCAATACAATTCCATGCGCCAGTTTTTTAAGACGTTCATCATCCCTGTATTTAATTGTGTTTGCCGCAGAGAATAGAAATTTTCCTGTGTGTTCACCTAACCAAACCTGCGAACCCGGCCGTTTTCGAAATCCCGACAAGATAGTTGTGGAATCTATTTGTAATAGCCTTTTCTCGAGATTAACATCCATCCTATATCCCAAAAAACCGGATATCACCTGATTAGATGCCGGAACGTATTTATCGGTAATAATGTTCCGGATAACAGGTTCATAGAGTTTTATCATCGGTGGATTGCTCCCATGCGAAAGGTTCACAGAAAGAATTAATCCAACTAAAAGAAGAATTCTCATGATTGTACAGGTATTAGGTTAAAAAAGGAAAAATAATAAACCGTTACATGAAAGATTCTAAGAATTTAGCTTTCGATAGGTCTGCCGGACTTTTCCTTACGTATTAAACTATGGCGTACTCCATAAGTAAAATAGATGATTAAGCCTACTGCCATCCAGATTATGAGACGAAGCCAAGTATCCAAAGGTAAGGAATACATCTGAATCAGACAGATTAATGCTCCTAGAATGGGAATTACGGGTACAAACGGGGTTTTAAACGGACGTTTAAGCTCCGGCCTTTTAACCCTTAAGAATATTATCCCTATACAAACAATTGCGAATGCAAGTAAAGTGCCTATCGATACAAGCTCACCAAGAATATTAATAGGAAGAATTCCCGCGAAGACCAAAGCTACTGAGCCAGTCACTATCGTACTGTAATAAGGTGTCTTAAACCGGGGATGAATCCGGGCAAAACGTGAAGGGAGCAATCCATCTTTTGCCATGGCGTAAAAAATACGTGGCTGACCAAGCATCATCACCAAAATTACAGAGCTAAGACCTGCTATAGCTGCAATTTTTATTATTGGACGAAGCCAGAAAAGACCTTTACCCATTGCATCAACACCAACGGCAATAGGATCAGCAACATTCAGAAAGGTATAGCTTACAATACCTGTCAATACAATAGCGACAAGAATATAGAGAATGGTTGAGATTCCCAACGATCCTAATATTCCAATTGGCATATCGCGTTGTGGATTTTTAGCCTCCTGTGCCGCCGTAGAAACAGCGTCAAATCCTATGTACGCAAAAAAGATAACTGCAGAGCCACGAAGTATTCCACTCCAGCCAAAATGACCCCATTCTCCCGTATTGGCCGGAATAAATGGATGCCAGTTTACTTTATTGATGAAGAAATACCCAATCCCTATAAATAATATGATCACAAAAACCTTGATCATGACCATTACATTGTTGAATCCTGCAGATTCCTTGATTCCAATAACAAGAAGAATTGTAATAGCTGCCACAACAAACATTGCCGGAAGGTTTAATATAGCAGTAATATGAGGTAAATTCTCAACAACAATACCAGATGAAGTCAAACTGGCCGTAAGCTGATCGGTAATAGGTTTCCATCCAATATTAGGAATATCTACAAGAACTGTATTCCACGCTGCAGTGAACTGAGGAGGGATATAGATACCAAAATCCTTCAGAAAACTAACGACATATCCTGACCAACCAACGGATACTGTTGAGGCAGCAAACAAATATTCAAGAATAAGGTCCCATCCGATGATCCATGCCATAAACTCTCCAAGCGTCGAATAGGCATAGGTATACGCACTTCCTGATATGGGGATCATGGATGCAAATTCTGCATAGCAAAGACCAGCAAAAAGACATGCTAACCCGGAGATAATAAACGAAATTACAATTGCAGGTCCGGCATATTGAGCAGCTGCCTGTCCGGTAAGGACAAATATTCCTGCCCCGATTATAGCACCAATTCCAAGGGTAGTAAGATTTGTGGCACTAAGTGCTCTTTTCATGCCCGACTCCTCATGGGCATTACGCATGAGCTGATTCAACGGTTTTGTAATAAATAGTAGGGAGAAGTTCATCATTAACCTTTAAACTTGTTCAGCGAATAATCTTTATTCTGGTTTTAACTAGCTATTGTGCTCTATAATATCAGCCTTTTGGTTTGTCTCAGGCTTATTTGTCCACTTCCCGTTTTTAGATTCTCCAAGTATAATAACTTCCTTGGTTTTTTCATATTCCTTTATAGCCTGCATCATCTCATCCTTGGTTTTACGAATGATCTTTATTCCCGTCAATGATCCTTTATTCCGAACTTCAATATAAAAACCATCTCTATATTCCTTTGCTCGTGTTGGTGGTCTGCCCATAATTTTAATTTTAAGAAATTGAATTTAACTCAGGAAATCAGACCTTTATCCGATTTTGTTCTCCTGAGATCATTAAAACTCCCAAAAGAACAAAGTTGTTTTGAACTTATTGAAGTCAGTGGCTATAAAGTATACAGTTCCAATTGAATTTTACTCAATTGGAACTGCATAAAAACGGCAACGGCCAAATATAAAAAAAAAAATCTGTTAAAAAAAATCCGTACTCTATTTAGGTGAATTTGCTACAACTCCCTTTCCGTAAATTCACCTAGTTTTAAATACTTAAGGTAGATTTCTTCGTATTTTGCCACATTCACAGGATTTGGGAAGAAAGTCGTTTCAAAACCCTTTCCCATTGACTTTTGTGCATCCTCAACTTTAGGATATATTCCCGCAACAACGGATGCAAACATCGCAGCCCCAAAGGCACAAGTCTGTTCTGTCCGGGCCACCTTAATCGGCATATTCAAGACGTCAGCAAGAGTTTGCATCACAAAAGGAGATTTTTTTGCCACACCCCCGAGACCAATTATTTCCTTTATATCAGCACCTTCCATTTTAAACCTGTCTACAATCGCCTTCGAACCAAAGGCAGTAGCTTCGACGAGAGCCCTAAAGATCCGGGGTGCGGATGAACCCAGTTTTAAACCAGAAATTGATCCGGTAACTTCCTGATTGGCATCAGGCGTTCTTCGGCCATTCATCCAGTCAACCGCAATAATTGTTGATTCTTCAATAGGAACCGACATAGCTTCCACCGAGAGTTCAGGAATAATCCTGTCAAGGGTTTCCGCCACTAGTTTTTCACGGGTTTCCTCATCGATAAGTGTAGATTTTGCAAGGATCTGTTCAACTGGCCACGCCACGACTTTTTTAAACCACGCATAAATATCACCAAAAGCAGACTGACCGGCCTCAAGACCAATATAGCCGGGGATAACCGACCCATCAACCTGACCGCAAATCCCCGGGATTAACCGATCCCCGATCTCATCGTAGGCAGTAATCATGATATCGCATGTCGAAGTTCCAATGGAGCGGGCCAGTACATTGGGAGAGATTTCACCACCAACAGCTCCGAAATGACAGTCAAAACCACCAACACCAACTGAAACATCTGCAGGTAGACCAAGACGTTCAGACCACTCCGATGTTAAAGTACCAATTTTTACATCACTTGTATATGTATTAGCATAAAGTCTGCTACGATAGCCGCTTAGCAGAGGATCAAGAGCAGTCAGGAATTCCTCAGATGGAAGTCCGTCCCAACCGGCAAACCACATCGATTTATGTCCCGCTGCGCAACGGCTCCTAAGCACCCGGGAAGGTAAAGTTGTTCCTGTTAGAAGAGCAGGCATCCAGTCACAATGTTCGATCCACGAGTAGGAGGCATTACGAACATTCTCGTCTGCCCTCAGGGCATGAAGTATTTTTGCCCAAACCCACTCCGAAGAATAAATTCCACCCTCATATTGAGTATAGTCAATTGCCCATTTCTTAGATAATTCATTAATTTCATTTGCCTCTTTAATCGAAGTATGGTCTTTCCAGAGGATAAACATTGCATTTGGATTTTCTTCAAATCCGGGTTTAAGAGCGAGTGGAGTACCTGCTTCATCAACAAGAACGGGAGTACTCCCTGTGGTGTCAAATGATATCCCTGCAATATTTGCTGCAACTTCTGAACCTGCAATCTTCAGAGCTTCTTTTAAAGCAAATTCCATCGATTCGACATAGTCTAGAGGGTGCTGCCGGTATTGATCTTTGGATGGATCACTGAATTTCCCGGAAGCCCAACGGGGATAAGCCTTTACGCATGTTGCTACCTCATCTCCATTTGCAGCATTAACGATGACTGCTCTCACTGAATCTGTTCCATAATCGATCCCGATAACAAACTTTTTTGTTTGCATAATCCAATCTATTTTAATTTATAATAAAACAAAGGAATGAAATTTTTAAAAATTAAGTTTCATTAGTTTAGTCAAACCAATGGTGATATATTAACCTTTTATTTCTGTCCGTAGTAAGCGTTTGCTCCATGTTTTCGGCTGAAATGTTTTTCTGTAAGCAAAGGATTCATAGTCAGATTAGGATTCACAGAGAATGAAATAGTTGCCATTCTTGCAATTTCTTCAAGTACTACACTATTATGGACTGCTTCATCCGGACTATTTCCCCAGGTAAATGGACCATGATTTTTAACCAGAACACCGGGGATATGCTTCGGATTAAGATTTAAAAATCTTTCGATAATTACAGAACCTGTCTCCCGTTCATAATCTCCTTTAACCTCATCCTCATTCATGTCGCGGGTACAAGGGATGCCTGCACTAAAATAATCGGCATGGGTTGTGCCAATAACCGGGAGAGTCATACCTGCCTGAGCCCAGGAAGTGGCAAAAGTTGAATGCGTATGCACAACTCCACCAATATGGGCAAAGGCTTTATATAGCGCCAAATGTGTTGATGTATCTGAAGACGGAAGTAATTTACCTTCCACTACCTTTCCATCCATGTCCACAACAACCATCTGGTCAGCCCGCATCTGATCATACCCGACCCCACTTGGTTTTATCACAACCAAACCCTTTTCACGATCTATCCCACTGGCATTCCCCCAGGTAAAAAGTACAAGTTTGTACTTTACAATATCAAGATTTGCTCTAAAAACCAGCTCTTTTAAATCGGATAACATGGCAAAATAATTAAATTTGAATTACCAGAAATAGATGTAGAAAAATATACAAGCTAAAACGACACCCAACGAAGCAATGATATCCCACTTGTTCCAACTATTCCTGACAAGACTTTTGTAATCACCTGTGAAGGTGATGAACTCAATCTGCTGAGCAGTAGGTTTTGGCGTGAACAACGAAACAATAACCATCATTACCATGATGAAGACGAGCAACCACACCTCAAAGATAAGCCAGTTGGTATGCCAAAACCAACTTGTGGATTCCCAGTACCCGCCTGTCATTACATTTTTACCTGTATTTGTAAAGATGTTGGTCAGTAAGCGAGTCATTCCAATCAGAAAGCCCACGATCATCCCTGCTTCACCTGCCTTGGGAGTAATTCTTTTGGAAAAAATTCCCATTACGAATACCGCAACCATCGAAGGAGCTAGCAACGATTGAATACCTTGTATATAGTCGTAAAGGCTGCCAAGACTCATCATGATAGGTATCCATATAATTCCAAGTATCACTACAACAACGGTTGCAATCCGGCCTACTAAAACATATTTAGCCTCGCTCTTACCTTTGAACATCGGCTTGTAAAAGTCTTCGGTATAAAGAGTAGCACATGAATTGAAAAATGCTGCCAATGAAGCGACTAATGCCGATATAAAACCGATAGTTACGATTCCTTTCACACCGGCGGGCAATACGAATTTAACCATTGAACCAAAGGCGGTATCAGGATTTTCCAAGGTAAATCCGCTTCCGGGCCGTGATGCAAGTGCAGCAGCTACCATACCTGGTATCAGGAACATAAATACTGGCAATAATTTGAAATAACCTGCAGCGATAGTGCCTCTGCGTGCACGCATCATCACTACGTCGCTGGACTCCCCTTTTCGCTGTCCGAGTACACGTTGAACTATATGCTGGTCGGTAGCCCAATACCAAAGGCCAATGATTGATGCTCCCAAAAACACCCAAACACCAGGATATTCATCATATAGCGGGTTGCCCGTTTCGAAGTGGAACAAGTGGTTTGTTCCGTATGCAACACCGTTTGCTCCTACATTTAGTGATTTGGTGTAGTCTATCATTGCAGTCCATCCATCAACAACGCTGCCACCGCCTAGTGCTGACAAACCTAAGAAAAGAACAAGGAATGAACCAATGATAAGTATGGGCGTTTGAATTGCTGACAAGGTCATCACACCCTTCATACCCCCCAGAACGGTAAAGATACCCGTTAAGACGATCAATCCGATAGCTCCATACCAGAAAGGCAAGCCAAGAAGACTCTCCATGAAGATCCCACCGGTAAAAGCCGTTACACTCACTTTAGTCAGCACGTAGGCAATAAGTGTAATGATAGAAAGCCACGAACCGGTACGAGGTGTGTAGCGGTTTTTGAGGAAATCAGGCATAGTGATAATCTTCCCCAACTTATTGTTCATCAGTTGATAAAAGGGTACAAATAGCCATCCCAAAATCAGGATCATCCAACCGTGCATTTCCCAGTGCGCCATGGCAACACCCGACTTTGCACCTGTACCGGCAAGGCCTACCAGATGTTCAGACCCTATGTTTGCCGCAAAGATAGCTGCGCCAATAATGTACCATGGTTCCCCTTTGCCAAACAGGTAATCTTCACTATCAGCACCTTGTTGCAAGCGGTTGTGCTTTTGGATTGAACGCCATACAGCCCATACTACAGCCAAAATCCCGACTGCTATAATTGTCCAATCAAGCCAAATAAATTCATGTGAGTTCCAATTCATAATTCAATTAGTTAGTTTCAATATATTTTAAATTACCTCAATGCTTTATTCAATAAATAATATACTTCATTATTCCGTATAGTTTGTTTGAAATCCCTGATTTTGGTCTCTTTATCGATAATCAACAATTCGATATCCGCGATTTCGGCGTAATCTTCCAACATTTCTGTGGTCACAGAGAAGGAGAAGCTAGAGTGATGAGTTCCACCTGCAGTGATCCAGGCACCTGCACCTATCTCAAGGTCAGGCATCGGTTTCCACAAGGCACATGCAACCGGCAATTTAGGTAATGCTTCCGGTTTTAATACCTCAACTTCATTTACAATCATTCGAAAGCGGTTACCCATATCAACAATAGTTGCTGCAATACCTTCACCCTCGTGCGCCTGGAATATTAATCGGGCACAAACACCTGCATCACCAATTCCTAAGAAATGAACTTCGACACGGGGTTTATTTGCCGCAATTTCAGGGTTGATTTCAAGCATGTGGGATTGAAGAATAGAGCTGCTTGGTCCGTCGAAGTTCAATACATAATCTTCAAGGAATGAACATCCGCCAGGTAGTCCCTGAGCCATTACCCACATAGTACGGGTAAGAGCAGCTGTCTTCCAGTCGCCTTCAGCACCAAAACCATAACCTTCAGTCATGAGTCGCTGTGAAGCAAACCCCATCAATTGAGACATTCCTTCCAATTCGTTGAAACTGGTAGTAAAAGCAGTTGCGCCTTTATCTTTCAGAAATCTGCGTAACCCAATCTCCTGAGCAGCTGCATGTCGAACAGTAATGTGTTTTTCAGCACCTCTTTTACAATCATCGGCAAAATCGTAAAGGTTCTCGTATTCAGTAACTAATTCGTCAATTTCAGGATCTGTAACAGCTTCAACATAAGGTACGAGCTTCGCGATTGGAGCATTGTCAACGTGGTAGCCCAGACGAATTTCAGCCTCAACCTTGTCTCCGTCAGTTACTGCCACATTGTTCATGTTGTCGCCGAATCGGATAATTCGCATATTTTGGGAATCAGCCCAACCTGCACAAACACGCATCCAGGAAGCGAGTTTTTTGTGAGTGGATTTGTCTTTCCAATAACCGACAACTATTTTACGTGGTTTTCTTAAACGGCTCGTAATAAACCCAAATTCCCGGTCGCCATGAGCAGATTGATTCAGGTTCATAAAGTCCATGTCAATTTCGGACCATGGAATTTGCTCATTAAACTGCGTATGAAGATGCAATAAAGGTTTTTTATAATCCATCAAACCATGAATCCACATTTTAGCAGGAGAGAAAGTATGCATCCAGGTGATTAATCCAATACATTTGGTATCTCCATTTGCGGAACGCATAATTTCAGCAATTTCGGATGACGAATTAGCTGTCCCTTTATAGACAACTTTTACAGGCAAATTGCCAGATTCGTTTAACCCTTTTACCATTTCATTGGAGTGTGCGTCAACCTTAACGACGGCATCACCTCCATACAGCAACTGTGCTCCTGTAACAAACCAGACTTCAAACTCTTTAAAAGATGCGTTGTCCATAATTGATTAATTAATTGTTGTTGTTAATTTCTTATTTAATAAAGTCAAATTTACTCTTAATATTAAGATTAAGGAAATTTGACAATTCTTTCGCTGCGCAATCCATAATCACCTGATTTAAATTTGTAGTAAAAAGCTCCCTTTTTGGATTCCTTTGTGTTCTTTACGCTAAGCCGTTCCAGAATATCAAGTGAGAGAACTTTTTTCCTGAAATTCCCCGGGTCAAAAGTTTTTTGAAAAATTGCTTCATAGAGATTTCTAAGTTGCATCAATGTAAACATATCAGGTAATAACTCTTTACCGATCAAATCAATACTTGCCTTTTGCTGCAATAGTGCCAATCCGTTTGTTACGATTTCGGAATGATCAAAGATCAATGCAGGCAATTTAGTCACAGGCCACCAGTGAGCGCCACTTTCCCTAACAAGATCTTTATCATGAATATCAATCCGTATAAGCGCCACGAAAGTCATGCTGATCACTCTCGCTCCCGGGTCTCTGTCTGGTTTTGAAAAGGCAGTTGCCTGTTCTAAAAATATATCTTTTAATCCAGTAGTCTGAAGCAGCACGCGCCTTGCTGCCTCTTCCATGGACTCGTTTTCCTGCACAAAACCACCCATTAATGACCATTTACCTTGTGCCGGTTCAAATCCTCTTGGATAAAGCAACAATTTAAGTTCTCCATCTTCATACCCAAAAATTGAACAATCTACTGCAACATAGTGCTTAGGATATTGTTTGTAGAGCTCTGCGAGTAATGATATGGCCTTTTCTCCTTCCATTGATAGTTGATTTGTTTCAGCAAATTTATAAAAGTATTTATTACTTGTATTATTTTTTAACAATATGTGTTGTACAACATGAAAAATTAATAAATAGATATAATTAATATCAGAAATATTCCGACTTTTAATTTATGATTTCGAAAATACGCCATAATATTTTGTATATTTGATATGTGTATTATTTCAGGTAATAATGACTTATTAATTCCCATTATAATTCATTACCCTGGTAATAATTAACAATTAAAAAAGTTTAAGTTATGAGCACAGGAAAAGTTTTGTTGGGTGTTTTGGCAGGAGTGACTGCCGGAGCCTTGTTAGGGGTTCTTTTTGCTCCTGACAAAGGATGTGAGACACGGAAAAAAGTTAGCCAAAAGGGTAAGGATCTGGTATCTGACCTGGAAGAAACTTTGAAGAATTTTCTATCAGAGGTAACTGAAAAATTCGAAACGGCTCTAAAGGATGCTAAGGAGGTGACTGTTAAAGATACTTCAGAGGTACATTCCGATAGCTAGTATTGATTGTTAAAATCAGAATTTCGAAGCTTATATGCAATTTGTTGATACATGGAAGAAAAAGTTACTCCAGTTGAGTTGTTAATAGATAGAGGTAAGGCTTATACAAAGACCTCCCTCAGACTATTTAAATTAAAGGCCACAGACAAGGGTGCTGAATTAATATCCAAAGTTGTATCAGGCTTCGTAATTCTGGTCTTATTTGCATTGGTATTTATCAATTTAAACATTGCAATTGCTCTGTTAATAGGAGAAATTCTCCATAAAATCTGGATGGGATTTATTATTCTGTCCGGATTTTATGGGGTTATTGGAATTCTTGTATATATATTTCGTAATCGCTGGATAAAACAACCGGTAAGTAATTCAATTATAACAGAACTTCTTAAGGAAGATGATTTTCCAGAAGAGGATCTGTCAGATAAATGACAATTTTATTCTTAACACTTCTGTTAATTTATTCTTCCATACATGCCGAGGATAACTTCAGTAAATAGCCTTAGAAGAGCAATAGTTTCACTTGAAAATCGTCAACTTGCAGAAGAGCAGTTACTTATAAAACAGTTTGCTGCGACATACGAGAGCCTTAAGCCAATTAATCTTATTCGTAAAATATTCGACGATTTACTCACTGTTTCGGAATTGAAAGAGCCACTAATCGAAACATTGACAGGTGTTTTAACCGGGTATCTCTCAAAGATTTTAATAATTCGAAACTCTGATAACGCATTTCGCCGTTTACTCGGTGTATTTGTTCAATACGGAGTTACAAATATTGTTTCAAAAAATTCAAAGACAATAATAAAAACTGTTATAAATATACTCCAAAGCTTTAAAGAGGCCTTGGTAAAAGAAAAAGAGTAAATATATTTGAATATCATTAAAAATCAGAAAAATGAAAGAGAGTTCAGTAAAAGTGACTTTTGCAGGCAATCCACTCACCCTATTGGGTAATGAGGTTAAAGTTGGTGATAAAGCTCCCGACTTTATTGCTGTCGGTGCCGGTCTTTCCCCTGTCAAGCTATCGGATTTTGAAGGAAAGATAGTAATTATTGCAGTATATCCTTCCATTGACACCAGTGTCTGCGCCGCCCAGAACAGAAGGTTTAACGCTGAAGCCAATCAACTTAAGGACGTTGTAGTCCTTTCTGTGTCATGTGATCTTCCTTTTGCACAAAGTCGCTTTTGTGCAGCCGAAGGGCTCGAAAACATTAAAACAATCTCAGACCATAAAGACCTGGATTTTGGCGAAAAATATGGCTTTGTAATCAAGGAACTCCGTTTGCTTGCACGTGGAACTGTCATTATTGACAAAGCAGGCACTGTACAGTATGCCGAATATGTACCTGAAGTAACCAATGAACCAGATTATGAAGCAGCTTTGGCAGTTGTAAAAGCACTCTAAACTTAAATTTCGGGGATATAACCTGGGTGCTGATTTAGCCCGTCTAGGACTCAGTTAATTACCTGACCTATTGAAAAAGCCGGCGGCAAAATTTTTGTCGACCGGCTTTTCAAAGTTTATTCTTTTACGTTAATATATCCAATAAACTTATCCTGACCGGTAAGACAAAATTCGCATTTATCCTTTAAATCGGATGAACTATACAAATTCCCGCAAGTCGAGCAAATATACCAATTGAATGGAACTCCCTTCTGGTTTCCTTTGGAGAGTGACAAAGAGGCAAGTTTAAAATATCGCAAATGCTTTTTTTCACAATTCCAAGCCCAGGTAAATGTCTTTGCAATTTCAGGAGCTTTCTCTTGCTCCGCGTTGCGAATATAACCCTGATAGACTTTTTGCATATCCAGAGTTTCACTTTTGACTGCTTCATTCAGATTCTCGATGCTCGTTTTTATTTCAAAAATACTACCTGATAAAACTCCTGCCTCCTCACCAAATTTTTCAATTACCTTTCCATGGTTCACTGCATGAATTCGTTCAGATTTTGAGACCGCAATAAAAAGACGTGCAAGGGTATCCAGGCCTTGAAGTGTTGCGGCCTGAGCGTATTTTTCATACTTCTCGGTCATCGCTGATTCACTAATAAACGCAGCTTTTAAATTCTCTAACGATTTTTTTGGTTTGGAGCTATTACAACCTGAAATAGCCCCTAAAATCAAAATAGAAATTAAAAAATGAATATTTCGCGTCATAAAAAATTTATTTAAAGCAATTATGGCAATCCAAATAACCGATACCATACCCTATATTCATTTTTCCTTCGCTTTGGCAAGCATAGGATTTCCATATCTGATTTTTTGATCGGTTTCAAAATCATAAAGAGTAAGTATTCTTAAGTTATAGTATGCCAGCCAATAAGTTGAAAGAGAACCTATATAATCGCGTTTTGCAGATTCTCGTTCCGCTAGTGCTATATTTAGATCAGTGATGCTAATCTCACCGTTCTGAAATTTCTTAAGTGCAATCTTATAACCGTTTTCTGCAACCCTGTCAGCTTCCTTTGCAGTGATTAACTGTCCTTTTAGAAGGCTAAACTGTTCAACCTGAACTATAACACTCCTGTCAAAATCTTCTTTAGCTTTTTGCACATCAAACTGTGCCAGATCACGCTGAGATTCAGCCATTTTAACAGCTGAGGCTGCTCTCCCCCAATCCAATATAGGGATACTAAGTGTCAACTGCAAAACTTGCGAACGATTGGGATCATGATAAATCTTAGTTAAATAATCACCACTATTGGAAAGTCCGTAGCTGCCAGATAAGGTAGCAGCCAATCCATTTGCTCGTTTAGCTGCCGTGAGATCACGTTCTGAATTAATCAACCGACGTTCAAAATTCACAGCTTCAGGACGATTCTCCTTTGCCTCCTTAAGAGCCTTTTTTGAGTCAATATCAAATAATGTAATATTGAGTGGCATTTGCAATTCAATCTCCTGATTCTGGTCTATCCCAACATACGATTTAAGTTCAAAATCAGAGTTTTTTAACTGCATTCCGGCAGAGTTTAAGGCTTTTTGAGCATTTAATACAGACAATTCAATCCTTGAAAAATCATTTTCAGAAATTTGCCCTAGTTTTTGTTTAGTCTTTGCAATTCTAAGGTTATCATTACTATTTTTCAGAGCACTCTCGGCAAGCTTAAAATCGGTCTGAATTCGTAGGTAATTAAAAAAACGCAAGGTTGCGTTATAGGCAATGCCTTCGATTGACTGAACAAAATTCTTTTGTGACTCATTATAAATCATTGGTTCAGTCTTTTTAGACCATTTCATCCAGTTATATGCGAATATAGGTTGGTAAAAACCGAATGAAATTGGATTCCCTGAAAAATTTGTTTGTTTTTTATAGTAATCCTGAACCCTGCTCGCAGAAGTTGAAGCGTAAATATAGGTTCCGGTAAGGGGTATAGACTGATTTAGCGAGAGGTTAGCAGAGGCCATCAGGTTAGATACTTCTTTAAATTCGATACTTCCATCTGGCTGGGTAACCGGAACTGTAGATTGGTTAAAATTTGGTAACGTACCGGAAACTACCAAATTAGGAAGGAACGTTTTTTGAAAATTCCTCCATCTCCAAAAATAATTCACGTTTGTATTTTGCACATACTTTACAGCGGAAGACTGATCAATTGCAAGATCTACTACATTACGAAGTGTAAGATTATACTTAAATTTAGGAGTTTCCTGAGTTGAATTCGACTCCTGACTGAAAGCAGTACTCCAAAATAAAAATGAACTCAATACTAATTGAATTAAGATCCTTCTCTTCGATGGCATTTTTCCTAGTAATTAATTAAGACATTATTCGCATTCCTGAAAGCGGATAATCCCTTTTTCGGAATGATTATAGTATCTCCCTCGGCAAGACCGGATAAAACCTGAATATGATCGGCATTTTTCAGACCGGTAGTTATCTCGTGCCGGATTGCCTCACCCTTCTTTAGAACATAGACAATGGCTGGAGACTCTTTCTCAAAAATATTAAGATTATTAAATATTAATGTTGAGTCAGACTCCATCTTCACAATCCAAAGGGATATTTTCTGATTTGGGATGAGTTTAGGATGATTCTTCTGTTCAAGATGCACATTAAACAGAATTTTATTATTCTCAATAACAGGTGTAACATTTCCAATCTGACCAGGCAAACGCTCAGAATCAATAATTGCATATACTTTTCTACCCGTCTTTATAAATTCTGCCACTTTATCCTCAACTGATCCTGATATTTTAAAGGTAGATAAATCTGACATTCGTATCAGGACATTATCGGCATTAACTTTCTCTCCAACCTTAGTCGAAATAGAAAGAATGATTCCATCAGAAGGAGCGACTACACGCATCTCGTTGAGCGTATTCAATTTGTCCGCTAACTCCTTCTCCTGTATTCGTATTCCCAGATTTAATCCCTGTTCTTCAGCATTCAATTGTTTAAGACGTATTGAATTTTTTTGTTTTAACATTGCCAGATCCTTCTCTGCTAAGGCTATCTCCTCTTTAGTCTTCTCAATTTTTGAAGGAGAAATACCGCCAACATCAAGTAGTTGGATTTCATCAGCGAGTCTGGTTTTAAGGGAACTAATATTCAGCTTCTTTACTTCTTCGCTATAATTCAGATCTACATTTGTACTAGATTCACTCAGTTTATTCTTTTCCAAACTATTTCGCTTCAAATCAAGCTGATCCTTTATTTTATCGATCTCCTCCCGAATCGCTTCATCATCCATCATGAGTATCGCATCTCCCTTCCGGACATGACTTCCGGGTTCCTTAAAAATCTTCTTTAAGATACTCGTATATGGGCAACGTACCAAAACTTCATTTTCAGACTCAACTGTCCCGGTGGCTACAATAGGTTCATAGACATTCCCTTTTTCCACCCGGATCAGAATACAGTCCGTTACTTTTAATGTCTTAGGCATTAATTTACATGAAAAGTAAAATAGCATGATCATTACAATACTACCAAACGCAATCAGAGTGTTTAATTTTCTACTGAATATCATCGTTCTAAAATATTTATAAAATTTGCCTTAAATAAATTAATTAAATCGTAGTTACCGATCCAAATAATTAAATGCCACAGGGGTTAAAGTTACAATATTTTATGCAAATCCCGCCTCTATATAACCAGGAAAAAAGTAAACCATAACCTTAAATTAAAGTAATTCAGTAATATATAAACATGGAGTATTACCTTGTTGAATAGTTAAATGAAAACCAGGAAGGCAGATATAACCGTAATAACAATTACAAGCCATTTATAGGTTGCTTCCGGGATGCGCTGTACAGCAAATATACCCAGCCAGGCCCCTAATGCAATTGCAGGAAAAACAATTAAATCAATTTTCAAAGTATTAAGGCTGATATTATTCCATACAAGTGCCTGAAGTGGAAATTTCGAGAGATTGACAATGAAAAAAAACCAGGCTGTAGTTCCAATGTAACTGTTTTTTTCCAAGTGCATTGCTAAAAGGTAAATCGCAAAAATCGGCCCGGCCACATTGCCTATCATTGTAGCAAATCCACCTGTAATTCCAAGCAACGCAGCAAACCACCATTGATCAGGAGTAAATTCATTTTTCATGTAACCATAATCTTTCCAGATCATCAAAGCGATACTAACAAAGACGATTATGCCAATCATACGCTTAAATTGTTGATCGTTGACCTGGTTTCCTATCCAAAGGGCCAAAAGCAGACCAGCTAATGCCCATGGAAGAGCTCTGACAAGATGTTTCCAGTTTGCATGCCGATGATAATAGGCAACTGCAAAAATGTCAGCAAAAATCAAGATTGGTAATAGAATGCCAGTTGATTGTTTACCCCCAAAAATTATTGCAAGTGTGGGTACAACAATCATCGAAACACCCGGAACACCCGTTTTAGACATACCAATTAGCATAGCACAAATAGCAATGAGCGTCCAATCAGTAACAGAAAGCATAAAAGTTGAAGATAGTCCTGCCATATCCGAAATAAATAGATGCCAAAAATAGAACAAAATAGGTCAAAAGATTTTTAAAAAATTCTCAACGTTTTATCTAAATTTGCAAAAAATTTCTCTAAGAGGTTTTAAATTAGTTTATAAATAATACAAATACAAAAGCCAATGGCAACAACAGCAGAAATTCGTAACGGGCTGTGTATTGAATTTAACGATCAGTTATTTCAGATTGTAACCTTTCAACATGTCAAGCCCGGTAAAGGGCCAGCATTCGTCCGGACAAAACTCAAGAATCTTAAAACAGGCAAGGTTATCGATAATACCTTTTCAGTAGGCACAAAGATTAACACGGTACGTATTGAACGCAGACCTTATCAGTTCCTCTATAAAGATGAATTAGGTTTTAACTTTATGAATTCTGAATCTTTCGAACAGGTTTCAATTGGAACGGAACTTGTTGATAATTCGGATCTTATGAAAGAAGGCATGACGCTTGAGATAATGTACCACGCAGATACTGAAACACCTTTAACTGTAGAGTTTCCACCATTCATAGAATTGGAGATAACCTATACTGAATCAGGTGATCGTGGGAACACTGCATCCTCAACTGCCCTTAAACAGGCAATAGTCGAGACCGGTGCCACTATTATGGTACCACTTTTTATTAATCAAGGTGATATAATTCGGATTGATACCCGTGATAAGTCTTATTACGAACGAGTTAAAAAGTAGTTTGCATACCTGATTAATGAGAAAGGCCGGTAATTCCGGCCTTTCTCATTATTTATAGAATATATATCTAGTCAACAATAAGCATTGCATCACCATAAGTACCAAATCTGTACTTTTCCTTTATAGCTACTTTATAAGCGTTCATAAGTTTATCGTAACCCGCAAATGCGGCAACCATCATAAGAAGAGTCGAAAGTGGAAGATGAAAATTTGATATCATACTATCGGCAACTGTAAAATCGTAAGGAGGGAAAATAAACTTATTTGTCCAGCCCTCATAAGGTTTTAACATTCCATTAGTCGACACTGAACTTTCTAGTGTCCGCATAACAGTCGTGCCAACAGCACAAATGTGTTGTTTATTAAGTTTGGCATTATTAACAGTTTCAACTGCCTCATCACTTATCCATATCTGCTCAGAATCCATTTTGTGTTTAGTGAGGTCTTCAACATCAACACTTCTAAAATTTCCCAATCCTACATGAAGGGTAATATCTGCGAAATTAACACCTTTAATTTCGAGGCGTTTAAGAAGTTCGCGGCTAAAATGCAAACCCGCAGTAGGTGCTGCCACGGCCCCTTCATGCTTTGCATAAACGGTTTGATACCTTAACGCATCCTCCTCTTCTACAGGGCGATTAATAAATTTTGGTAAAGGTGTTTCGCCAAGATTATAAAGTGTATCCTTAAATTCTTCATAAGTACCATCGAACAAAAAACGTAACGTACGCCCACGTGATGTAGTGTTATCAATGACTTCAGCAACAAGCAGGTCGTCTTCTCCGAAATAAAGTTTATTGCCAATCCTAATCTTTCGGGCCGGATCTACCAAAACATCCCAAAGGCGTTGCTCACGGTTCAATTCCCTAAGTAAAAAAACTTCAATCTGAGCACCCGTTTTTTCTTTATTACCGTAAAGTCGGGCTGGAAAAACTTTGGTGTTATTAAACACCATAATATCTTTATTATCAAAGTAATCCACTACATCTTTAAATATTTTGTGTTCGATTTCGCCGGTATTCCGGTGTAAAACCATCAAACGGGATTCGTCCCGGTTCTGAGTAGGATGTAAAGCGATGAGTTCATCCGGCAAGTGATACTTAAATTTTGAAAGCTTCATAAACTATGACAATTATGCGGAAATTAATATATATCGTTAACATACAGTTGTATGTCATGGTAACACACTATGATTTTAAAAAGTCTTCTACGACTAAGGCATGCGATAAATCAAAATTCCCAACGCGTGTACGTCGCAAGCCTGTCAGATAAGCCCCACTACCAAGAGCAATTCCAATGTCGCGTGCTAAGGCCCTGATATAAGTCCCTTTACCACAAACGATTCTGAGCTTTACTTCAGGAAGGTTAAAGCTAAGCAATTCTATTTCTTTAATCTCCAAAATTTTAGATTTTATCTCTACTGCAACTCCTTTCCTGGCGTATTCGTAGGCACGCTTTCCATTGATTTTTACTGCTGAGAACTCAGGAGGAATCTGATTGATCGTTCCAATAAATCCTTGTAATACGTTAACTAACAATTCCTTCGAAATATGGTCAGTTTTATACTGCCCATCCTCATCACTCTCCAAATCAAATGAAGGCGTTGTAGCACCTATTTTCACAGTAGCCACATACTCCTTTTCGTCAGACTGGAGTGACTCTATTTTCGAAGTTGCTTTGCCAGTACAAAGAATTAAAATTCCTGTCGCTTTAGGATCAAGAGTTCCGGCATGACCAACTTTTAATTTCTTAATATTTAATCTCTTGCAAATAATGTACCTAACTTTATGAACAAGATCAAAAGAAGTCCAGTCTAAAGGTTTATCAAAAACCAATACCTCTCCTTTCTGAAAATCAAATGGTAAAATTTCAGATTCCATCATGAACAATCCAGACTTATTTTTGTGATCCGGGTTTTTTCATAATAGCATAGATCTCAAAAATAAATCCAAACATAACAACTATCGGAGCCAAAGTAATTCTCTGAAAACTAAAAATTTCCTTGTTAAACACGTTAGGATCAACAGACCCTCCTCCAATCATTAAGACGAATCCGGCGATAATTATTAGAAACCCTATTAGTAAAAGTTTGAGATTCTCTTTCCCGAGGGCAAATCTCTGCTCCTCCTTATTCTCGGTATTTGTGGCCATTAAAAAAGATATTATTTCTAACCTACGAAGATAGTTCAATAAAAGAGCTGATCAAACCTCATTCGCAAAAATTTATTTACAGCTAAATAGGTAGATATCAATGTTATAAAAATCCCCATCAAAAAAATACCCCCACCCAGCAGTGCAAGAGCAGTCGGATTTTGGAAATCAATGAATGATTTTAACTCCTTTTGATAGGTAAAAAAAAGCAGCAGAAACATGGAACATGCTATTAATCCTCCATATATTCCATGTAATACACCCTTTGCCACGAAAGGACGTCTGATAAATGGCCGGGTAGCCCCTACCAGTTGCATTGTATTAATTAAAAATCTTTTAGAATAAATTGACAACCTGATCGTATTATTTATTAACGCGGCAAAAAGGATAAACATCAATACAGACATAGCCAATAAAATGATACTAATTTTTTTAACATTAGTATTCAATTGCTTAACAAGATTGCGTTGATAATAAACCTCTTGTATCTCCGGATGAGTCATGAATTTTCGCTCTAACATAGACAAACTGTCAGGATTAGCATATTGTGCATAAACTGTCACATCAATGGAGGATAACAGCGGGTTGAAACCCAGAAAATCAACAAAATCCTCTCCAAGTTCATTTTTAAGTTCTGTTGCTGCGCGATCCTTACCAACATATTTTGTGGATCTAATGTAGTTTGTTGCTTCAAGAGTTTTCTGTAGCTTTATCAAATCAACTTCTTTTACACCATCTCTTAAAATTAAAGTTACTCCAATATTTTCTTTCATATAATCTGAAAGCCTTTGTGCATTGATAAGTAACAATCCCAGCAAACCAAACAAAAACAAAATCATTGAAATGCTAAGTGTTGTTGAAATATAAGAACTAAAAAGGCTGCTTTTCAGTTTTTTGGGTTTGCTCTTTGCCATGAGAAAATAATTGTTATTCTTAACCTGCCTATTGTTTCTCTTTTATAAAATATTTTTTTGCAAATAACCCAAGAACCGTTATCAACAATAATATAGAGGCCCAAATTGAAATTTTCTGTCCTGTCAGGAACGATGAAGGCTCAAATTTAAATACGATATCATAATTACCACCGGGTAATATCATACTTCGTAATAAGAAATCCGCTTCAAAATGAGAAACAATTTTGCCATCAATATATGCATTCCATCCTTTGGGATAATAAATTGCTGAGAAAACAGCAAGTTGATTTCCATTTCCTTTGTAATGGTAGGTCATTGCGTTCGGTGTCCTCTTTGTTAGCGATATACTTGCCTGAGGATCATTATTCAAAACAATACCAGAAAGTAAAGGCTGAAATTTCTTTTCAATGACAACCTCAGATGCAGGGTCGATAGTCTTTAAAGCTGCCATCTCCTGATCAGCATTTTCAGCTATTTTATACTTATTAACCAGCCATACACTTCCAAGTGCGTGTTTATTTATAATAGGTGCTGCTTCAGGATTATAAATTAAATATTTAGTATTGAGCATATTCAAAGAATTAAGACCAAGAAAAAGCGAATCCATTCCAGATTCTGACTTTATTTTTTCGATCCTCTGCCCAATAAGTGCCATCTCCTTACTGATATAAAAATCAACCAGTTCCTGATAACGTCTCATTTTAGCACCATGATATCCCCCAATAGACTGATGAAAATAGGAAGTTGTGGCATCATTAAAAGTACTTACTGCCATATTCAAAACCCTGTAATCCGGACTTTTATCCTGCAATATAGCTCTGTCGGCAACTGTTTCCTTAATAGGATTTTTAGCTTCTCGGTTATCCACAAAAAGTTTGTCATTAAGATACCTCTTGTCAACTCCCCACAAATCTAAAAGTATCAATCCACCCAAAATAATCAGTAAAGTATTCGCTTTTAATTTTTGCTCTGCAAAAGCCCAGATCACTGCTGCACTAATGATTATAAAAATCACAGATCTCAAGGCATCAGCTTGCAAGAGACCTTGACGGTCAGATACAAGACTGTTTTGAAGCCAATCAGGGAACTGGCTGTCTACAGGAGAGACAAATGAGCCGGCTGCCCCGGGAATAAGGACAAAGACGACCGATAATCCTGCGGTGAGCCCAACACTCCAGGCCAAAGACTTAAGCCAGGATTTACGATCTATTTCCCGATCGAGGATTTTCTGTAAAGTAATAATTGCAAACAACGGAACTGTAAAACCTGCAATAACGAGAATCATTGTAACCGTTCGAAACTTATTATATCCTGGAAAATAATCGAGAAATAAGTTGGTTAAAGGCATAAAATTATGGCCCCATGCCAGTGCAATAGAAAGCAAGGTGGCAGCAATCACCCATATTCTCATCGTACCCTTAACGAGAAAAAGTCCAAGCACAAAAAGAAAACAAATAATTGCGCCAAGATATACCGGTCCTGAGGTCTGAGGTTGCGATCCCCAATATCCTGGCAGCTGTTTAACAACAGAATTGGCATTTGGAACATTGTTACTCTTAAGTACTTTACCCGTTTCAGAGTCCTCGCTAAACCCAACAGCTGAAGAACCTCCATTGAAATTAGGGATTAACAGTGTAAGAGTCTCACCAATTCCATAACTGTAACTAGTTGCATAATCACGATCAAGACCGGTTGTCTTATTCGCTTTATCATTGGTAAGATCTGATTGACCCCGGATAGAAAACTTCCCATACTCCCATGTCGTCCAAAGTTTATTAGAGTTTGCTGCCACTGCAAGGAAAACAAAAGCTAAAATAATAACGCTCTGTTTTATAAATGAAATTACTTTCTTCTCTCTGATTGCTACCACTAATTCTGTAATACCCATTATCAAAAGAATTAGAAAGGTATAAAATGTGATCTGAGGATGATTAGTATATATTTGAAGCGCAAGGAATATAGAAAAGATTGCACTTCCTATCCACTTTTCTTTTTTTAGTGCATAATAAAATCCGGCAATTACAGGGGCCATATAACCTATTGCAATAGCTTTAGACGCGTGGCCTGCAGCAATTATAATGAAATTATAAGAGCCAAAACCAAACCCCAAAGCGCCAACAATGGCAAGCCACGGATTTACACCAAAAAGTAATAGGGCAATATAGAATCCAATAAGATAAAGGAATACAAAGTTTATTGGTCTCCAGTTAAACAAATTTGTAAATGTAAATAAAGAGGTTAAAGCTGTAGTTGCCGGCAGACCAATAAGGTAAGAAGGCATTCCGCTAAACATTGAATTAGTCCATAAAGCCAGATCCTCACTTTTTTTATTGTAATCAACAATCTCCTTCGACATCCCGATATAGGTCTGTGAATCATGCTGATTCAACTGTTTGTCCTCTAATACAGGAGAAAAATAAACGATTGGCAATAGCAGGAAAAGTATAATTGCAGTAATATGAGGTAAACTCTCTTTCCACGAAAACTTCATCATAATAGTATCTTTTACAGTTAATTCACAAAAGTACTTATTTTTTAAAAAGTATTTATTTCACAGGTAGCGGTGGGCAATCCGGCAGAACTTGCAGTGATACTAACCTTTCCGGGCTTTTCGCCAGACCGGATTACAGCAAGACACTTTCCATGAAATGCTTTACGATAAGGAACTTTAAAGGATTCATGACTTACCGGATTTCCGTTATCAACCGCTTCTACTATTCCGGGACCTTCAACTTTAAATTGAATAAGATTATCCGAATCAGGAACAATTACCCCGTTTTCATCTGCAACATCAACGGTAACAAAAGATAGATCATTCCCGTCAGCATTAATTTTTGACCGATCAGGTGTTAATATTAAACGTGCAGGATTCCCTGATGTTCTCACCTCCTTTACCAATATATCCTTCCCGCCTGTCCGCGAGATTGCCTTTAAGATTCCCGGAGTAAACGGAATTCTCCACATGAGATGCAAGTCGTCACCTTGTTTCTTCTTAATACCCAACGATTTATCATTTAAGTATAATTCAACTTCATCCGCATTGCTATATGCCCAAATATCAACGATCTGACCTTTTTTCCAATTCCAATGAGGAAAGATATGAAGGACATCTTTTTTTGTCCATTCACTTTGGTACATATAATAAATGTCTTTGGGGAAACCTGCAAGATCAATAATGCCAAAGTATGAACTTCTGGAAGGCCAATTATAGGGCGTTGGTTCACCCAGATAATCAAATCCAGTCCAGATAAACTGCCCGGATAAATAATCGTATTTTTTGATTATTTTCCATGTTTCTTCATGAGTAGAGCCCCAGGGAGCAGAACAATTATCATAAGAAGAACAAGTATTGTCCGGATTTCCTCCTGTAAATGGAATGTCCCAGCGAGTGGGCCACCTTCGGATGGAGTCAGATGGCATATCATAAACCCCACGGGTCATTAAAGCAGAAACACTTTCGGTACCAATAAATTTCTTACCGGGAAATGTCGCAGGGAAATGTTCAAAATCTTTGTGATGATAATTGAATCCAATCAGATCCAGTGCTCCGGAACGAATAATAAAATTACCTGGGTATGGTTTGTCACAGGCAGAAGTAATTGGACGGGTTGTATCAAGTTCCCTGATTGTCCTGGCTAACTCCTTTGCAATTTCAGTTCCTGTGCTATCTCCCTGTTCAGGAATTTCATTCCCGATACTCCACATAATCACACTTGCATGGTTACGATCACGATGAATAAAATCCTGAAGATCTTTCTTGTGCATTGGATCCCAGACTGTGCTGTAATCAAACTTGTTCTTCGGTTTTTTCCACATATCAAAAGCTTCATCTAAAACAATAAAGCCCAACTTATCAGTTAATTCAAGCAATTCCGGCGAAGGCGGATTATGTGATGTTCGAATTGCATTACATCCCATATCTCTTAATATTTCAAGTTGCCTTTCCAAAGCGCGCTTATTGGTTGCCGAACCAAGGCATCCCAGATCATGATGATTACATACGCCGTTAATCTTAAAATTCTTGCCGTTTAAGAAGAATCCTTTATCATTTTTAAATTCAAAACTCCTGATACCAAAAATTGTAGAATAGTTATCAGTAAGAGTACCGTCAACATAAATATGGGTTAATGCGGTATAAAGGTTGGGTTGCTCCAGATTCCAAAGCTTCGGATTATCGACAATAAAATCAAATGTCGAACTAAAAATTGAATCCTTAACACCGTCAGTTTCAAGTTTACCAGAATTAACCTCCTTTCCTGAAGGATCGATCAATACAGTTTTGATTGTAAGTTTTTGGCCTCCTGTCAGGTTATTCTTTATTCTTGTAAGGATATTAACTCTTGCCTTACCGGAAGATATTTCCGGAGTTGTAACAAAGGAGCCCCATTGATCAACAAAAATTTTTCCCGTTGTTATTAGCCAAACATTTCTGAAGATACCAGACCCGGAATACCACCTTGAATTCGGTTGTGAAGAATTGTCGACCTTAACAACCAGTACATTTTCATGTAGCCCTGTTACTAAAAATGGGGTAAGGTCAAACCTGAAAGTGGTATAACCATAGAAATGCCTTCCCAAAGAATGCCCGTTTAACCAAATTTCACAATTATGGTAGACACCGTCGAAATCTATGAAGACATTTTTCTTTTCATCACCGGCAGGTAATTTGAACGTCTTCCTATACCATCCTATACCACCCGGTAAGGCACCTCCACCTGGAGTTGAAGGATTTTTTTCACTGAACTCACCCTCGATACTCCAGTCATGCGGTAAATTTAGTTTACGCCACGCTGAGTCATCGAAGTCAACATCCTCAGCTCCATCAGCATTTCCTAAATAGAATTTCCAATCTTTTCCGAAATTTTGAATCTGTCTCATTGGTTTCTGATTGGAAGTACAGTGTTCAAATAAGAACAAGACAAGTAAACTGAGTAAAAAAATTCTGAAGCCGTTTTTCATATATTCAAAGTTGAAATGTTAGAATTAATTAGTTTAATTCACCGGGCCTCTCAGCCCTGATTAATACTTTACGGAATGAGGGCTCCTCTCCTTTTTGAAAAAAAAGAACATGACCCTTAGAGGCCTCGCAGTTAAAACCAAAATCAGTAAGTATGTTCTCAATTTCATTAAAAGCATTTGGATGATGATAAGTACACACATTTAATTTTATGGAATTACCTGATGAGACCAGATTCTTCATTCCTGAAAGTGCTTTTTGTTCGAACCCCTCAATATCCATTTTTATGAAATATTTTTCGCCATCTTCAGGATCCAGAATACTATCTATTGAAATTGATGAATCATCGTCACAATCCGATAAAAATTTCTTAATAAAAACTACTTTGTCCTTCCATGGGGCAAAGGTCAGTTTAAGGGCCTCAACCCATTCTTCTTCACATTCAATGAGATATAACCGTTTTGCTTTATCAATGACCGACAAGGCAAAATTTCCCTCAGCAACACCAGCATCAACAACTATGCTTCCAGATTCTACCTGAAATTCTTCCGAAAGGTAAAGATGCGCCGATTCCGGATCCTGCTCCTTAAATATGCTTCTAATTGCCCAAATAATCTGTGTTTCAGTATATCTCTGAGGAAAATACATTTTCTTGCCTTCAAAAAGGACATATAAACGGTTATTCTCTGTATCTATCAATACATCAGGAATAAAGGTATCATATTTTTCAGTCCATTTAAAGGGAAATGACGCAAATTTATGTGATTTTAAATATCTTAGTGCCTCCTGAATATCAGGCTCCAAAGTATTTAAATCCAATAATTTAAAATGATTAAGAACCGCCAGCCGACGCTCTTTTAATCCTTTTGGTTCAAGTAAAAACCTAACAAAAACCAACAGTTGATAAGGAACAATCTTTTGCCACGTTCGGTGTAATAAATTCATTACTTATTTTTTAGTGTTTTTACAATATTATTTATGGTGATTTTATTTTTAAGGATTTCCCTAATCTCAATAAATCCAGTAAGTTTCAATAATTCAGATATCCCAAATGATAACAAAATATACCCACACCCCTGTAAAATAAGCATAACAAAAGGATGAAAGTGCAGAACTAATCCAAATCCAAAAACCAGAATAGCCGGAATACCCAGCAAAAAAATCAAAGGCATAAAATCCTTACATTGGGATACTATTGAATAGTCAATTAAATGTTTTGAATACAAGGCGTTTATAAAAAATCCTATCCAATAAAAGAAAACAATCCCGCCAACAAGAAAATTAAGTCCATAAATAATTCCCAGAATCAACAGAGGCGTAAAGATTATATATTTAATAATCTCTGTCCTAAGAAACAGACCTGAACGACCTTTAACTTTTAAAATATTGTGATTTATTACATGCATAGGCGAGATTGCATATGCCAGACACAAAGCCTGAAATATCGGTACTGAAGGAAGCCACTTTTCTCCAAATAAGACATAAAATAAAGGTTTGGCCAATGCTATCAGGCCAAACATGATAAAAAAAGAAACGTACATAATTGTTTTAACCAGCTTACTTATACTTTCCTGTAACCTTAAATTATCGGTTTGAATTTCAGACAAAACTGGAAAGCTGACCTTGCTTGTTATATTCGTTAAAGTACTGGATGGAAGAGTACTGTATTGATCAGCATTTGTATAATATCCCAAAATCGTATTGGAATAATTTTTACCTATTATAAAATTATAAAAACTCTTATATATTACTGCTACTATAGAAATTAGTAAAATATTGGAGCCAAAAGAAAACAATTCTGAAAATATACGTTTACTAAATAAAAAAGAAGGCAGCCATCGATTATGTCTCCACATCATTATACTACGTAAGGCCTGAGTGATTAATGTTCGCCAGACAAGACTCCAGACACCAAAACCATACAGTGCCAAAATCAGAGACGCAAGCCCGGCAAAAAATGTACTGATTGTTGAGATTTTAGTCTGTGTTTTAAAATCAATCTCCTTAATTAAAATAGTTTGCTGTATAAGCGTAACTGAACCAATTAAAATAGTTATTGCTGAGTAATGAGTTAGTTTAACTAACTCTGGCTTATCATAAAAACCAGCTATATACGGTGCACAAATCCAAATAATCAGGTAAGCTAACAGTCCGATAATAATGTTGGCCCAAAAAATAGTACTATAATCTACTTTGGAACAATTTTGTTTTCCAACCAATGCCTGACTTAAACCGCTGTCGACAAAAACCTGGGCAATCGAAATGAAAATTGTAATCATCCCTACAAGACCAAATTCTCCAGGCGAAAGCAAACGCGCAAGTAAGATGCCAAAAATCATCCCTTGACCCTGGCTCAAAATGCTCTCAAGCATACTCCAAAAAAAGCCGTTTACAGCCTTACGTTTTAAATTACTTATACCCATTCATCCTGCTAGATACATTAATGTGCTAAATTAAACATTTTTTTCAGGTCAGTCTTTATAATAAGATGGACTGGGATTTGCAGACACAATTAATAGCTACGGGAAAACAGATTTGAAAGAAAAAAGCTACTTTTAAACCGTGAGAAAACTGAACTTATATTTTTTAATCCGTTATGAATAGTCAACAGCCCCTGGTTTCAATTATTTCACCGACATATAATCACGAAAAGTTTATTGCTGACAGTATAGAATCTGTTTTGGCGCAGACCTACACCAATTGGGAGATGATAATTATTGATGACGGGAGTACTGATAAGACCTTTGATATTGCACTGGAATATGCCGCAAATGAAAGCAGAATTAGACCATTTACACAAAAAAACATAGGAATTTTCCGTTTAGGTGAATCGTATAATTTTGCTCTTTCTCATTGTAATGGATCTTATGTTGCTATCCTTGAATGCGATGACATTTGGTTGCCTGAAAAATTATCCCTTCAGGTAGAAGTCCTAGAGAACAATCCTCAATGTGTATTATCGTGGGGTAAGGCTTTTCTCTCCTCTGTAGATCTTTCTTATAACTACATGCTGGCACCAAAAAACAGTGATGATCAGGATCTTTTTTTTAATAACCCACCAGGTATTTTCCTTAAAAAATTCATCTACCATACTCTAATACCTGCTCTTACAATAGTTATACGAAAAGAGGCATTGCTCAGCATTGGAGGATTTGTTCAGGGATTTAACCTCCCACTTGTAGATATTCCAACAACTCTCGAGCTGCTGATGAAAGGAGAATTCGCATTCGTCGACAAACCATTGGGAAGCTGGAGAATTTACCCTAATCAGGTAACCAAAACTTATACAGGACAGATGACTACAAGTTATTATGCGTTAATTCAATCGGTTATGCAACGTTTTCCTGCTCTGTTTGAGTCTCACGGTTTAACTAAAAGGGAGATCGATGAACACTTTCGTAATCGACTTGTAATCAGCTATTCAAGATCAGGACGATATAAATTAATACGAAAAGATTTTAAAGGTGCCCGCAAAGATTATTTCCATTCCATTTTTAATTATGGGTGGACACAACCCGTTTGGAAACTCAGATCAGTGGTTGGTCTCTTCTTTAGTCTATTCAGAATGGATATTGAATGGCTTGCAAAAATCATTGGCAATGCCTCTTATAAATAAACATAGGATTATTCTATCAGGACTTTATAATTTTAAAACTGCTGTTTAATTTTTTCAGCACGTTTTTCACGACTAAACAGGTTAATTGATCTGCTGGAAATTTCTTTATTAAAATCTGAATTATTTTGTATATTACTGCTTATGAGATTACTTATATAAAGAGCATCTCTTTTTACAATAAAACCTGTTGTTCCAACGACTTCCGGTAAGCCTCCTTCATTTGTTACCACGGGAATACACCCATAGAACATCGCCTCTGCTACCGAAACCCCGAAAGATTCAGATCGTGAAAGCTGAAAATAATATTCGGATCTCAAATAATATGATTCTAATTGGTCATGTGGCACTCTACCCAAAATTGTTAAATTGCAGGGAACAGACTTCAACTGTTTTTTAAGCTTTTTTTCATCCATTCCAATTATAAGAAATCGATAATGTGGTAGATGCTTCGCTAGTTCAATAAATGTATCAATTCCTTTAAGATAAAATGTACGGTCATTTTCTACAAGACCAACCGTTAAAATAAGCTTTTCCTTCGCAGTTATTGATGTTGAAAAAGGTTGAATATCCACGCAATTATAAATCATTTTCCGATTTGAACGTGGTGCAATATACCTGAGCTTCCGATCAACATAGCCTGACACTGTCAAGTTCAATGTTGCTGATTTTATAGCCGTAATACAAAAGAATCCACGGATTTTTGAGCAAAGTGCTCCATAATTAAGGCTTTTTATCCTAGCGACTTCATATCCACCGATCACAATAATGGATCTCTTTCCTGTAATTTTGGCAAACAGAACCGGCAATAATGAGTGATAATCCGAAAACCAAATAAACACATTATCATACCGCCAAATATTGATCAAAAGATATAGAAATTGTATAAAAAGTGAATATCCTGTTTTTACTATTCCCTTACCTGGTTTAAACTGATATTTGGTGACATTTGCAAATGATGACAAGATCTCGCAATCAGATTTAACAAAGCTGGAAAAATTTACATAAACGAAAAGGATAGACTTCTTCTGCATTCAAATCTTATTTTATTCGCGGGAAAATGGATGTGTTGCTAATTGTTTATTTGCAAAAGGATGGAAATCACCCCTTAAACCAATAGGTGTCTGGTTACGTATATCATGTACAACTGCAATTGAATTCCGTGCCTCTTCAATCTCAAACCCATTTCCTTTAAGAATTTCCTCATAACTTCGGGTATGAAGGTCTGTAAATCCTTCACTGAATTCAATCTCCTCCCCTTCGACAGTTATTGATCTGAAGGTAGTCTTTCCAGACTCTTTTACTTCGGGGGGCAAGGTGCTGCTATTAATACTCAGAAACCATCGAACACGAGCTTTTTCAAGCAAAAGTATGCCGGAAGCCCTATCATGAGTATGTAAATTGACAATGTTTTCCTTAACATCTCCGAAAATCCAGGTAAGCATATCAAAGAAATGTATTCCAATATTTGTTGCAATTCCTCCCGATTTAGATATATCACCCTTCCATGAGGTATAATACCAGTTACCCCGCGAAGTAATATAAGTCAGATCAACATCATATATCTTAGTAGAAGCTGAATTTCTAATTTTTTCCTTCAATGCTATGATCACCGGATGAAGACGAAGCTGCAAAATAGTATAGATTTTCTTTCCTGTATCATTTGCAACTTTTATTAAAGGATCTATATTCCAAGGATTTAAAACCAATGGTTTCTCACATATTGCATTAGCTCCTCTTCTTAAAGCAACTCTTACATGTGCATCATGAAGATAATTTGGCGACGTAATACTCATAAAATCAATATTTATCCCACTATCATATTTGAGTTTTTCGAGATATCTGTCAAATCTTTCAAACTCAACAAAAAACTTGGTGTCAGGCGAATAGCTATCCATAACTCCTACTCCATCATAGGGATCATAAGCCGCTATCAGCTTATTCCCTGTGTCTTTAATAGCTTTCATATGTCTTGGAGCAACAAATCCAGCTGCTCCAATTAAAACAAAATTCTTTATATCAGCCATCGGTTTAAGCTATTATTGATTTTAATACTTTGATTTTACTTTCCGGAATAAAAAACAAATCACCGTCATTTGAAATTGCTTTTCCGGTAACCGGGAAAAGTATTCCTTTTTTAAGATAATAGATACTGTAATTAAATGTTGAAAGAAAATCGTAAATTACTTTACTGTTGGAAGGTTCAATTTCTATCTGTATGACAGGCTGAAACTTCGTTAATAAAAATTCTAGTTGTGGAATTATATGAATCTCATACCCCTCAACATCACACTTGATATAATCACATCTTTCCAGGTGACCAAAAATTGTAATTGGTTTATACATTTTTTCTGTAAATGTGAACTCAAAGGCTCCATCTTCGTTGGCATCCAATACCCTGGTTAAACCATGTCGCAGATATTTATTGCTTTGGGGAATACCCATTTGTATAGACTTGTTATCTTCAGTTCCCAATGCGTAAGGTACAATAGTCGTGTTTTTAAAATTTGATAAATTTACCGTGAGAATTTTTCTAAACAAACTAACAGGTTCGATACTAAATACTCTGCCATCCGGACCAGCCAATTTTGCAAATAACCTGGAATAATAGCCAAGATTAGCTCCAATATCAATGATATGATCGCCCTTTTTAACTAGTTTTCTTATAAAATAATGGCAATCGAAGGTTTTATTTCCCTTAAGTAATCCCAGGTAATAAGTAATAAAAAACAATCTGCTTACCACTAGTAAGTAATTTTTTACTCCTAGTATTTTATATAATGCCTGTTTAATTATCATTTTTTCTTTTATCTATACCTAATTAGGTGACAGTAATTATAACTTAATAACACCTTGATGAGAAAGGAAATATTTTTCCCCACTCTCCGGGCAAAAGCCAATTCCATCGTCGTCAAAAGTAAGTTTATGTCCATATTCGCTGACCCATCCTTTTTGAATTGCAGGATTCCCATAAACCAGGGCGTAAGCCGGTACCTCTTTTGTAATTACAGCTCCAGCTCCAACCATTGAATATTTACCAATTTCATTGCCACAAATGATTGTAGCATTAGCTCCAATAGATGCCCCCTTATGCACGACAGTTTGTCTGTATTCATTTTTACGAATTATTGCACTTCTGGGATTGATTACATTTGTAAAGACCATCGAAGGGCCGAGAAAAACATCATCCTCACAAATAACACCAGTGTAAACCGATACATTATTTTGGACCTTAACATTATTACCTAAGACAACTTCTGGAGAAATTACAACATTTTGCCCAATATTACACGCTTTACCGATCTTACATCCAGACATAATATGACTAAAATGCCAAATTTTTGTCCCTTCTCCAATCTCACAATTATCATCAATTACAGCTGATGGATGAGCAGTATATGGTATTATCATAAGGTGTCAAGTGATTGGTTTAATGAAGTAACAATATAGTCCTGTTGTTCCCGGGTCATCTCAGTATGAATAGGTAATGCCAAAACTTCCTGACAAAGTCTTTCAGCCACTGGAAAATCTCCAACACTATATCCAAGATATAAATACGCCTTCTGCAGATGAAGTGGTGACGGGTAGTAAATCATCGTTGGAACTCCGTCCTTTTTAAGAGAATCTTTAATTCTATCCCGGGATTTTACTCTTATAATATATTGATTAAATGAATGATAAGTCCATTCATTTTCTCTTGGTGTGATAATTTTTTGATTATCCTGCAATTTTTCATTGTAGTATTGTCCGGCCTCTTTTCTACACTGTAAGTAATTTTTCATATAACGCAGTTTCACACGAAGAATTGCTGCCTGTAGGGTATCCAGTCGTGAATTGCATCCGATGAGCTCATAGCTATATTTTTGACCCTGACCATGACTGGAAATCATTTTGGCCCTATGAGCCAGCACCGGATCATTTGTCGATATTGCTCCCCCATCGCCAAAACAACCCAGATTCTTTGTTGGGAAAAAGGAATGAATATTAATATCCCCCATAGTCCCGGTCTTTTTCCTTACACCTGTTGAAAATTTGTAATCGGAACCTAAGGATTGTGCATTATCCTCAATTACTTTTAATCCAAATTGCTGAGCGATTTTAATTATTGGTTCAATATTAGCAGATTGACCAAATAAATGTACAACAACAATAGCTTTTGTTGCCGTTGTTATCTTTTTCTGAATAAGATTTTCGTTAATGTTAAACGAATCTTCCCAGACATCGACAAAGACTGATTTTAATCCAAGAAGAGCAGCGGCTTCGGAAGATGCGACATAATTAAAAACTGGCATCAGTATTTCATCATTGGGTTTAAGTCCGAGTGCCATGTAGGCAATCTGCAAAGCATCAGTCCCATTTGCACATGGAATGACATACTTTACATCAAGGTATTGAGCCAATTCATTACCAAAACTTTCAACAGGTATTCCATTTATAAATGCCGATGCATTTATAACTTCCTGAATCGCCAAATCAATTTCATCCTTTATTTTAAGATATTGCCCTTCGAGGTCAACCATTTTTATAGATTTCACATCTTTCCTTTATTAACTAATGCAAAATTGGCAATTTATTCATTACATCAGCCAGTTTGGCCGTAAGAAACCTTCTTGTATAATTATTAATCTTCTTGTTATTTGTACCAAGTTCATTCGTTAGGTATCGCTGATAAAAAGCGGTAACAATACTCTTTATTGTATCAATATCGTCATACAATGCAATATTACCTGCCTCAGAATCTTCAAGAATTTTTGCCAGATCTCCATCTGTAGGTCCAATTGCCAGCACTGGTCTTCCCGTTGCAAGGTATTCAAAAATCTTCCCAGTCAATATTCCTTTTGCATTTGGACTTTTATGATTTATGACAACTAAAAGAACACAAGACTGCTTCATCAGAGTAGCAGCTTGTTGGTGGGAAACGTAACCCGGAAGTATCAAATACTCTTCTAACTTGTTGGTGGTTATTTCTCTAACAACATTTGCATCAACATTTCCGATGAGTTTTATTTCAAGATTTTCCTTAAACCCTGGCAGCGAAACACACAAATCCTTAAGAACCATCCATAATCCATTCATGTTAAAAGCAGGTGGTAGTGTACCGATATGCGAGATAGAAAATTTGTTATTTTTTTTAGGGATTGTCTCTCCAATATCTGACGGATCGAAACCATTTGTTATGATATGAATATTCTTACTACCCATTTTCTCATAGTTATCTTTCATCGACTGGCTAACCACAACCATAGCATCGCAACTAGTAATTGTTTTTAATTCAAGCCTTTGATGTTTGCGATGAGAGAAAGCAGATATATTCATCTCTTTATAATAATCTATATCAGTCCAGGGATCTCTAAAATCAGCTAACCATGGAATGTTTAATTTTGCTTTAAGTTCAAGGGCAACAAGGTGCATTGAATGAGGCGGCCCTGAGGAAATTATAAGATCTACAGGACTATTTTTTAAATATTTAGTCAGAAATCTGACAGAAGGTTTAATCCAGAATTTGCGTGCATCTGGAATAAAAATATTTCCACGGATCCAAATTGACAATTTCTTAATAAACCCTGAGGACTTTTTTTCGCTAACAATTTCACTCCCTGTGTTAGGAACATCCTTTTTATTTGTAAATCTTTTATAAAAAGTGTATGGCTCCCAAATAGGCTTTTTGATAATTTCAATCCCAACAAGAATATCCTTTGATAAAGATTCATCTATTATATTAAAACCTGGATTTGAGGGGGTATAAATAACAGGTTCCCATCCAAACTCGCGTAAATATTTCACAAATTTAAGCCACCTCTGGACACCGGCTCCTCCGCTGGGAGGCCAGTAATACGTAATAATCAGAGCTTTTCTCATCAAATCGTAATTAAAAAATATTCTTTACAGGTATAGTTGCAACAAAATCCTTAAGGTAATAGGGCTCATAATAAGCAACATCTGCAAATTTACTCAAATTAAAATATCTTTGAGAAACCGGAGCCATGTGAGAAGCTGAGGTTATAACATTTTCAATAAAAATGGCATTGGGATGACTAATTATTTCCCTGCATTTTTTAGCACCGTTTCCAAAAAAAAGTACTGTACCCTTGTCAAGAAATTCCAGATATGATTGATGATCAATAATATCTGCCTGTATATTACGCATAATTTCACCATCATGATTGTAAAATGCAGTATATACCTCCATTCTTCGTGCATCAATCATTGGACACATTATAAAATGACTTGTAGTCTGAACGGAATATTTTTCAAGATTTAGAATAACTGATTTAGCCATGGATTCGAGTGACGAGATTGCGATCAAAGGTAATTGTAATGCATAGCAGATTCCTTTAGCAACAGAAACACCAATTCGAAGGCCAGTATATGACCCTGGTCCACCAGAGACTGCAACTGCATTTAATTGATTACTAATTATCTTTGACTCATCAAGCAATTCTTTAATATAAAGTGTTAATAGTTTGGAATGATTTTGTCCGGATTGGTTTTCGCGTTGATTAATAACAATTCCATCCCTAGCCAGTGCAACAGAACAAACCTCCGTAGAGGTTTCTATATTTAAAATCAGACCCATTCGCTTTTTTTACAAAGATGAGAATTATTCAAAAACTTTAATCATTTTCGATCCTTGATTGTTAAACTATAAAAACCAGGTGACATTAACATGTATTAACTAACTAATTCATGATCGATTTGTGACCTCATTTAACAAGTTTGAACGTTTAAGTATGCTTAAAACCGTAATAATAGATGATGATTATGTCTCAAGAATGATTTTGAGAGATATGCTCGAGAAATTTCTTGACAGTATTTCAATTTTAGGAGAAGCTGGCACTGTTGCAGATGGGGTAAGATTAATAGAATCATCTGATCCTGATTTAGTTTTATTAGATATTAGCATGCCCGATGGAACCGGCTTCGATCTTCTCGATAAATTAAAAACAATAAATTTTAAACTTATATTCATAACTGCTTACAGCGAATATGCGGTTAAGGCCTTCAAGTATTCAGCTTTTGATTACATTATAAAACCAATTATTGTAGAAGAGTTAACCAAAGCAATAATGCGTATTCCGCATATTGAACAATCTGACAACAAAGTTCGGGTTAAAACTTTGAAAGAAAATTTACTTTCTACTGATGAAAGTACTTCGAAAACTGTTGCACTACCTGAAATGAATGGTTTTGCTATAATAAATGTTGAAGACATTGTTCGCTGTGAGGGCAAACGAAACTATACCCGTATTCTTTTTAAAGACAAAACCGAGAAAGTAGTTAGCCGTACACTACTGGAATTTGAACATTTACTTGCGCCTTTGGGATTTGTTCGCATACACCGCAGTCATCTTGTAAATTTCCTAAATGTTGTTCGGTATATTAAATCAGAGGGCGGCATGGTAGAACTAAAAACAGGTGAGTTGTTAAAAGTTTCGCCAAAACACAAAGAAAGCCTACTAAATAAGTTACTTTATAATAAGCTCTAATCTAAACCCATTTTAAAATTCTGAAATCCTGTCTATTAGGCAATTCGCTATTTTTAGGGTAAATTCTAATTCCATAATTGTATGCGCCAGGTTTTGTAAGAGTTAGGTTTAACCAATAATGGGTTAATCCATTTTCTGTCTTACCGGCAGAAAATTCATGCCTTTCGACGTATTCCTGACGCTCTGTTCCTGTGGCGATTACAACCTCAATACCTATATCAGCGGCTAATAATCCCTTAATATCCAGTACAATATGAGATTCATATGTTTGTCCCATCTTGTATGTGTTTGTAATTCCATCTGCAAGTTGAACATTAACGACTTCAATATCATCCCACACTTTAAGTACCTTTTCCTTCCATGAGGCTATTTCTTTCGCTTTTGAATAATTGTTAGATTTTAAACGCTCCATCCTGGATGACAAGGGTATATAGTAGCGGTTAAAATAATCTTTCATCATTCGTCGTGTAGTAAAGTGAGGAACGACTTCTGCAAAAGTATTCTTAATGAAATCCACCCAAAGAATAGGAATTCCTTTTTCGTTTCTATAATAATAAGCAGGAATAATTTCATTTTCAAAAATTCCGTATATTGCTTCAGCATCCAGATCATCCTGAAGTTCCTGATTATCAAATGTTCTTTCTAAAGGTAACGACCAGCCAGCATCTTTTTTATATCCCTCTACCCACCATCCATCCAGGACAGAAAAATGGAGCGTGCCATTCATTACTCCTTTTTCGCCTGAAGTTCCAGAGGCTTCAAGAGGACGAGTAGGTGTGTTCATCCAAATATCGCAGCCCTGAACGAGCATTTTGGCCAGATTCATGTCATAATTCTGAATAAAAAGAATTCGACCTATAAATTCCGGACGTTTTGAAATATCAAATATATATTTAATAAGATCCTGTCCTGCCTTATCTGCGGGATGTGCTTTACCTGCAAAAAGAAATTGAACAGGGCGATCAGGATTATTCACAATACGAGCAAGCCTATCCAGATTACGGAATAACAAATGAGCTCTTTTGTAGGTTGCAAACCGTCTTGCAAATCCAATGGTTAAAGCCTTTGGATTTAATTTTGAAGTTGCTTCTGCAATATATTTTGGATTCTCGTTCCTTTGAATATGTGTATCAGAAAAACGTTGTTTTACGTAATTAATAAGTCCTTCGCGCAATTTGGATTTTGTCTCCCAAATCTGACCATCCTGAACTTTATAAACATTACGCCATGCTCGTGATTCTTCATCCTCTTCATAATCATGTATGTCTTCGGCCAGTTCTTCCGGTTTTAGAAATTTCTCATGTATTGATTTCCACTCCGGGGCTGCCCAGGTTGGATAGTGGACCCCATTCGTAACATATCCAATATTTTCAAGCTCTTCAGGTAAGAATCCCTTGTACAATTCAGATAAAACCTCCTTGCTGATTTTACCGTGTAGCATGCTAACCCCATTAATCTCCTGTGAAAGGTTTGAGGCAAGGTAACTCATATTGAAGTGATCGTCTTTTGAGGAGGCTTTACCCAGAAATAAAAAGTCATCCAAAGAAATACGTAATTTTTGAGCCATACTTCCCATGTACAGCTTAAAAAGGTCTATATGAAACGAATCATGACCTGCAGGAACAGGTGTATGTGTAGTAAAAAGTGTAGACACTCTGATCATTTCCTGTGCTTCAGAAAAAGTTAATCCGGAATGCTCTATAAGATTTTTGATTCTTTCAAGTCCAATAAATGCTGCATGACCTTCATTACAATGATAGATATCGGCATTAATTCCTATTTTATCTAATAATTTGATTCCTCCAAGTCCGAGTACCATTTCCTGTTTCAGACGATTTTCATTATCACCTCCGTAAAGGTGATGAGTAATAAACCTGTCGAAATCCTGATTAGCATCAAAATCCGTATCAAGAAGATATAAAAGGACTTTACCAATTTTTACAGACCATGCATGTGCATAAACTATTCGTCCTGGCATTTCTATTGGAATCGTGATCCATGAACCATTTTCATCCATTACCGGTTGTATAGGTATTTTAGAAAAATGTTCAGCATCGTATTGAGCGATCTGTTCCCCCTGACCCGAAATAATCTGCTTAAAATATCCAAAGCGATAAAGCAAACCTATTCCAGTTAAATCTACTTTCGAGTCACTGGCTTCCTTAAGAAAATCGCCCGCGAGAATTCCAAGTCCTCCTGAGTATATTTTTAAACTCGAATGAAGGCCAAACTCCATACTAAAATATGCAATCTTAGGTCCTCTAAGTTCCTTTCGGTCATCGAGGTACTTTTTCAGCATTTTTTCTGCTGATCTCATTCTGAGAATAAAGGACTGATCTGATTTTAATTCATCAAAGCGCTCCAAACTTGTCTCTTCAAGTAGTACAATAGGATTGTGCTGACAAGATTCCCAGATTACCGGATCTATTTCATTGAATAACGCACGTACCGGGTCGCTCCAGGCCCACCAAAGATTACGCGACAAATCCCTGAGTGGTTGCAATTCCTCAGGAACGTTTGATTCTACAATAATCTTTTTCCATGCCGGACTTGAATTCTCCGTTTGTCTTATTTTATATTCTTTTGGCTCCATTTCAATAAATTATAAAAATGATGATAAAGCTTATCGTAATTATCACCAAATTAAAAATAAAGCTACAAATGTAACTTATTCCGAATCACCCTTAAAATTTTTGGGCTAATGTTAATAATTTAATAAAATTAGAAAATACTAATCTCATTAAGAAAATAAAGATCCAGCCTGGTCTGAATTCCATTATTTTGTGGCTTCAATGACTCCCCTAAAATATCCAACTGATTCAGCTATACCCATATACGGATCAGTCATATCCTTTTCATGTTCGAGGCTGCAAACACCATTATATCCAACTTTCCTAAGCATTTTAACAAATTGCGGAAAATTTATGATACCCCTTCCGATTTCGAGGGAATATCCTAATTTAGTATTTCCTGTTACGTCCTTTAGATGAATATCGAAGACACGGGAGTGGTATTTTTTCAAATCTTCGACAGGATCCTTACCGTTTCGGGTATCATGTCCAATATCCAGACACATTCCAATTCTTGAATCCAGATTTCTGACATGACTCCAAACCTCATCAGCATCTGCAAATATTTTAATATCAGGACCATGCAAATGAATGGCGTATGTTATTCCGTATTCTTTAACTTTTTCCTCAACTATGGGTAGCAGCTCGATTTCGGGCACTCCAATTATTAATTTTACTCCTACTCTCTTAGCATATTCAAATGCCCGCGAAATCTCCTCAGCAGATTTCATGTAGATAGGTCCAACAGCATAACCTATGACATTTTTTGATTTTAACCTGGCTTTAAACAAGGCAATTTGATCATCAGTACTGTTCAATGGAAGATAAAAGTCCTTAATGCACAAATAGTGAACGTCTGCGCGTTCCATAGTTTCCAAAGCCTTAATCAAATCAATTTTTAGAAATGTGTATCCGGCTATTCCTAGTTTAAATTGTTCATTAGTTTCAGGAGCTGACCTTGGTCCCGGACGATTATCCTGAGATGAAACTACTTGAAATTTAAGGAGTAATATTAAAGCAATACTAATTACTTTGATTAATTTCATTGTATATTGGTTTTATGAATTTAGATCTTTGTTGCCATCAAAGGCAAAATTTAAGGTTTAAAATCTATTAAAGCTATTTAGACCATTAATGATAGTTGTCAAAATTAAGAATAAATTATATGCGACAAATCATTCCTGAGTATTTACATTAAACTTTTTTGTGAGAATTAAAAGATTTAATTAATTATAAATCAAGATAATAATATTATTACTAAGTTTTTCTTTGATTTTTAATAAATTGTCCTTACATTTGTGGCCTCTTAAAGTAATACGTTCATAACAAAAATATATTGTGGGGTAGAGCAGTTGGTAGCTCGTCGGGCTCATAACCCGGAGGTCACAGGTTCGAGTCCTGTCCCCGCTACATAAGATGCCTGTAATTTAATTTATTACAGGCATTTTCATTTATGAAAAGTATAATAACAAACTTTTAACCTTTATTGTGTTGATATTTCTGATCATCATAGTTTTGTGGATGATCTTTTGTTCCTGAATATATTTAATTCATAAATAATTTAAGAATTAATATGCGTTGTTTTATTTCAAATAGTTCCACACCCAGTTTCAACCTTGCAACAGAAGAATATTTTCTTAAAAACAGCAGTGACGACTTTTTTATTTTGTATGTAAATGAGTCATGTGTGGTTGTTGGAAAGCATCAAAACGTATTATCAGAAATTAACCTCCGATATATAATTGAAAATAGAATTAAAGTTGCCAGAAGGATTTCCGGTGGAGGAGCAGTATTTCATGATTTATCCAATCTGAACTTCTGTTTTATTCAAAATTGTGAAAATAGAGAAAAGATAAACTTCCAATATTTTATTTCCCCAATTTTAGAATCCTTAAATTCCTTAGGATTAGATGTCTCATTTTCAGGGAGAAATGATCTCATTTTAAAATCAACTAAAATATCAGGAAATGCAATGCATATATATAAAAACCGTGTGTTAGCTCATGGCACATTATTGTTTGATACTAATTTACACCAACTTTCTAATTCGTTGATCAACAATTACAAGTTATTCACTGATCGGTCCATTAAATCTGTAAAGTCAAAAGTTACAAATATTTCCAATTTTCTTTATGAAACAAAGACTATGGAAACTTTCACAGCTGATATTTTTCAATATGTTTTAAGAAATACAAGCGGCTCATATATAAAATCTATAGATGAAACCGAAAAAAAGAATATTTACGAATTGTCTGAATCAAAATTTGAATCCTGGAATTGGATTTATGGCTACTCGCCCAGGTATTCTTTTGAAAATGAATTTTCTCCTAATAATTCCCCCTTCAATTTAAAACTAATTGTTGAGAAAGGAATCATTCAAGATATTATTATAAAGTGCACAGACACCACATTAAATTATTTAAAAAATGCAATTGAGAATTTAAAATATTGCAGACACTCCTATCAGGATATTTATTTGAATCTAACCAATAATGTTGAATTAAATTCGAGATCAAACTTCAACATTTCAGAGTTTTGCTTTAAGTTATTTCAATGAGAAATTACGATGTAGAATTCTTTAAATTGAAATAATTAACAATTAGATTCGCTTTTCCAATACCAATTTCCTTGCTTATTTCAGTGAGTGATGTGGATTTTAACTGTGCAACACTCTTAAATTTTTTCATTAGTGTATCTGCAGTTTTATTTCCAATACCAGGTATAAGTGTAAGTTCATTAGCAATAAATTCTTTAGATCTCTTATTTCTATGAAACGTTATTCCAAAACGATGTGCTTCATTTCGGAGATGTTGAATAATTCTTAATGATTCCGAATTCTTATCCAAATAAAGCGGAACCGGATCTTCAGGATAAATAATTTCTTCTAATCTTTTGGCAATTCCTATTATTGCTATTGATCCATATAAACCAAGCTTTCGTAGCGTATTTACTGCAGAAGTTAACTGGCCCTTTCCTCCGTCTACAATGATAAGATCTGGCAGTTGCCCCTTTTCAGATACTACACGAAAATATCTTCTGTAAATTATTTCCTCCATAGTGGCAAAGTCATTCGGTCCATCGACGGTTTTAACGTTGAAATGTCTATATTCCCGTTTAGCAGGTTTACCATCTATAAAAACAACACATGCTGCAACAGGCTGTGCACCTTGTATATTCGAGTTGTCAAAGCATTCAATCCTGCGAGGAATAACATCCAGTCTCAAATCTGATTTGAGTTTGTTTAAGATTCGATCTGTTCTTTCTGTTGGATTACGAAGAGAAAGTTCTTTATTCCTTTCAAGTTTGTAAAATTTCACGTTTCGTTGGGATAATTCCAATAATTTAAACTTATCACCTATTTTTGGAATGATAACCTTTATATCTTTAAGTTGAAATCCAAAAGAAAATGGCACTAAAATTTCGTTTGTTGTAAGGTGAAATTTTTGTCTAATTTCAATTATACCAAGAGAGAGCAAATCTTCCTTTGATTCTTTCAATCGTTTTTTAAATTCGAGTGTATGTGACTGAATTATTGCGCCATCTACAACTCTTAAAAAATTGATGTAAGCATTATTCTCATCTTCATCAAACGAAAATACATCAACATTTGTTATTGATGAACTAACAATTGTAGATTTACTTTTATAATGCTCCAGAATTGATATCTTATTTTTTATTATTTCTGCCTCTTCAAATTTATAATCGCCAGCTAATGTATTCATCTTTAATCTTAGATGATTTACAACCGATGTCAAATTTCCTTTTAAAATCTCTTTAATATGAAGAATATTGCTGTTATAATCATCCTCTTTTTGGAGAGATTGGCATGGGCCCAGACAATTCCCAATTTGATATTCAAGGCAAACCTGATATGTTTTCCTTTCTATATTCGATTTTGATAAATTCAAATTGCAATTCCTTATTGGAAATAGATGTCGTATTACATCTAAAATTGTACGCACCATTGGTACCGATGTATAAGGACCGAAATATTGAGATCCATCTTTAACGATATTGCGTAAATACATTACTCGAGGAAATGGTTCATTTTTCACACATATCCAAGGAAAAGATTTGTCATCCTTAAGCAGTACATTATATTTGGGCTGGTATTTTTTAATTAAATTATTTTCAAGCAGAAGTGCATCCTCTTCTGTCTCGACTACGATGTGTTTAATATCTGCAATTTGCTTTACAAGGATATTTGTTTTGCGATTATCATGGATTTTCGTGAAGTACGATAGAACTCTTTTACGTAAGTCCTTTGCTTTACCAACATAAATAATTTTTCCAGAGTTATCAAAATACTGATATACACCGGGCAAATTAGGTAAATGAGAGGCTAAATTTTTAATATCATCAGAAAAATAAGTCCCCATTACAATCATGTTTAATCAAAAATGAATGAGTGACCAAATTGGTATTTTTGAATTAAATCTCTTTCTTCCTTCTAAAAAATCCAATTCAATAAAAAAATTCACATAAACCAATGATATATTAAATCTTTTGACTAATTCTATTGCTGCTGCAATTGTGCCTCCTGTTGCTAACAGATCATCATGTATTAATACAATATCATTTTTTGATAATGCATCCTTATGTATTTCAATAGTGTCAAAACCGTATTCTAATTCGTAGGATTGAGTATAAACATCAGAAGGAAGTTTTCCGGCCTTTCTGATTGGAATAAAACCGGCATTTAGCTTATTTGCAAGTACTCCTCCCAATATAAATCCTCTGGATTCGATTCCTATAACTTTTGTTATACCAAAATCCTTATAATAATCACAAATTTGAGATGCGACAAAGTTGAATACTTCACTATTCTGATAAGATGATGAAACATCCTTAAAATGGATTCCTGGTTTGGGATAATCAGGTATATTACGTACGGATTTTTTTACTTTATCAAGATTCATTTTTAATATTTTCTCAATTAAATTTAATTTGTTCCACGTGGAACATCATCTTCCTAATAAAACCAGTAAAACATTTATGTCGTTTGGTGAAACGCCAGGTATACGAGCAGCCTGTCCAATTGTAGACGGCTTAATACTATTTAACTTCTGTCTGGCTTCAGTAGACAGAGACTCAATTTCTGAATATTTAATCCAACCGCCAATGGGTAAATTTTCTAATCTTAAAAGCTTATCAGCAACAATCGATTCCCTTTCTATATATCCTGAGTACTTCAATTGTATTTCAGCAGACTCAAATAATTCATTCCTCAAAGAAGGATCAATATCTTCATAAAAAAATTTAAGGGGCTCTATTAAATCCAAGAAATCAAAGATAGATAATTGGGGGCGTGTAATTAGATTGCTTAATTTTGTTTTCCTCTTAAGTCTGCTTGTTCCTTTCTCTTCAAATAATGAATCTGTTAATTCGATAGGCACAATCAACTTATCACATAATTGTATTAAGGATTCTTTTAATTCAATTTTTTTTAAGAGTCTGTTTTTTCTATTTATATCAATCAAACCTAAGTCATAACCCTTTAGTGTTAAACGCTCATCTGCATTATCCTGCCTTAGCAATAACCTAAATTCAGCCCTGGAAGTAAACATTCTGTAGGGTTCATCTACCCCCTTTGTAACTAAATCGTCTATTAAGACTCCAATATAGGCCTCATTGCGTTTCAGTACAAATGGAGGAAAATCATTAATTTTTAAATGAGCGTTAATACCTGCAATAATACCCTGGGCTCCAGCTTCTTCATATCCTGTTGTTCCATTTATTTGCCCCGCAAAATACAAATGATCAACTAACTTAGTTTCAAGTGTGTGGTGAAGTTGAGTAGGTAAAAAATAATCATATTCAATAGCGTAACCAGGCTTTAAGATTTTAGCATTCTCTAACCCTGGAATGCAATGTATGGCATCAACTTGGATACGCCAATTTAATGAAGAAGAAAAACCATTTAAATAATACTCTAGACTATCAACACCCTCTGGTTCTAAAAACAACTGATGCTTTTCTTTGTCTGAAAAAGTAACTAACTTAGTTTCGATACTCGGGCAATATCTTGGACCGATCCCCTGAATTGTGCCGTCAAATAATGGACTATCTTTAAAGCCAGTCTCTATGATTTTATGTGCCTCAATATTTGTGTAAGTTATATAACAAGGTAACGTCGGCAATAAAGTTTTGTTCTTAGGATTATAACTAAATCCCTTATTTCCAGAATCCCCTTCCTGTTTAATAAGTTTTGAAAAATCAATTGTGCGTTTATCAATCCTTACCGGAGTGCCCGTTTTCATTCTACCTGATTCAAAACCCGCCGAAATTAGTTGATCAGAGAGTCCTATTGAAGACGGTTCCGAAATTCTCCCACCTCTAACTTTGGTTGATCCAAAATGCATTAAACCATTTAAAAATGTACCACTTGTCAAAATTATACAGTTACCAATAAAACCAACACCTACTTCAGTCTCAACACCGGTAACTCTGTCCCCTTCAAATACCAATTTTAAAACAGTCCCTTGCCAAAAATCCAGATTGCTTTCCCTTTCTAATAAAGATTTCCAATTCTCTGAGAATCTATTTTTATCACATTGTGCTCTAGGACTCCACATAGCTGGCCCCTTGGAAAGGTTTAACATTCTAAATTGAATGCAAGATAAATCCGTGACAATACCCATTGACCCACCAAGCGCATCAATTTCCCTTACAATTTGTCCCTTCGCAATACCTCCAACAGCAGGATTACAACTCATTTGAGCCATCCTGTTTAAATCCATTGTTATCAACAATACCTTAGATCCCAATTTTGCAGCAGCAAGAGCACCCTCGCATCCGGCATGACCGCCCCCTACAACTATAATATCATATATGCCCAATACATCCATTATACTAATTCTCTATATATGGCTAAATATTTATCTTCCATTTCTCTCATCCTAATTATATCCATTTCATCGTGATCATCTAAACCAGCTAAATGCAAAATTCCATGAAAGATAACTCTGCAAATTTCTTCATCAAAAGTACAATTAAAAGATTTTGCGTTATCATGTACCCTATCTATACTTATAAAAATATCACCCGAAAGATTTTTATCTATATTATAATTAAAAGTTAAAATATCAGTAAAGTAATTATGTGCTAAAAACCTAACATTAAGGTCAAGCAAATAATTATCATCACAAAAAATAAAAGTAATATCAGTTGCAACAAATTTGAAATCACTAACTATTCTATTGATAACTTTTTTTAGTAAAGGATAATCAAGAGCTGGCCGTTTAACATTTTCCAGAACAAACCGTATCGTCATTTTATTTTCATTATAATTTTAACAATATTCCCTTTACCCAAAGTACGAAACGAACTACTCAAGCAAGTAATGAAATAAATACCGCGTCCATATTCTTTGTACATATTCCTTGATAACAGAGGTGATTCAACCAAATCTAATTTAAAGCCTTTTCCTTCGTCCTGTACCTTAATAACAATTTTGTCATTATACACTTTTAATATAAAGTGAACAAATTTGTTTTCATTATTCCTATTGCCATGAATAATTGCATTTTGAACGGATTCTAAGATAACAATGTTCAAACGAAATATCAAATCATTATCTATTCCAGGAATCTTATCTATATTATGTATTAAACTTAAACAATCCTCAATTCTATCAGGTGATGATGGAATAGTTAAAGTCTTATTATACAACACTTTACTCATTTCATAATGAGTAAGACACATAAAGAAATGTCAAATATATCCCAATATTCCTTTTAAAATTATTCATTCAGTTAATATGAACCTTGTATAGTAAAAACAAACATGATAATTATGATAAAGTTAATTTCAAAATCAAAAAATAAGAATTAAAGTCAAAGTGCAATTTTTTCTATTCTGTTTAAATGACGACCACCGTCAAACGTCTCTGATAAAAAAGTATCTACAATTTTAACGGCTAATTCATTAGACACAAATCGCGACGGCAAAGAGCAAACATTAGCATCATTATGATGACGCGCCAGAAAAGCAATATCCACATTCCAGCATAACGCAGACCTAACACGTGAATGCTTATTAACTGTCATATTTATTCCATTGCCACTACCACAAAAAACAATACCTGTACTAATTTCCCCCGAGTCAATACTATTACCTAAAATATGGGCATAATCAGGGTAATCACAACTTTCATCAGAGAAACAACCGTAATCGATTATTTCATATTCCTTACCTTTTAAATGATCAATTATTATGTTTTTTAAATAAAAACCTGCATGATCAGAAGCTAATCCAATAATCATAAATAAAAAAATTAATTAATTATCAATAAAAGTAAAATTAAAATCAACAAATTACTAACATAAATGGTAATAAAGCATTCAAAAAAGGTAATAAAAAGACCCATATACTAAAAAACATGAACAATGCTCAATTATTTTTATTTTCATCTTAAAATTTCAACAACATTAAAAACAGAAATAACAAAAAAATAAAACAAAGAGTAAGAAAAAACAATCCAAAAAAGGGTTAAAACAATGATATAAACAATCAGTTAATATAATTTTAAAACACTAAATTTTAATAATATAGTATGTTAAAAAAAAATTACAAAACGATTACAAAAACAAATAACTTAAAAACAAAAAAAAATCGAAAATTCTTATAAACTAAATAAACAGGATATCACAAACATCATAAGACTTTCTTTAAAATAATTAGAAATATAATAATAACCAAGCTGCAATATAATTGGAGATTGAAATAATACGTTTAAATTTGTATGAAAATAATGAATTAAATTCCTTTTTAATGAATCTTGAAGATAAGTTATCAATTCTTTTAGTCGAGGATAATGAACTAAATCAAAGACTTATGCGAATAAGTTTAGCAAGATTTCATTATGAAGTTACAATAGCAATTAATGGACTGGAAGGAGTTCAAAAGTTTATTAATCAAAAATTTGATCTTATTTTAATGGATATTATGATGCCGGTTATGGATGGATTTGAAGCTACACAAAAGATACGCGACATTGAAGCAAATAATCCACATTTGGGTCATATTCCAATTATTGCCTTTACCGCGAATACGATAAATAATGATAGAGAAAAGTGTATTAATGGGGGTATGGACGATATTCTTGAAAAACCTTTTGATATTATAAAATTTCGTAGAATCATAAGTGCTTTGAAATAAGTATTTATAATAAAAATTTTCATTGTTTATCAAGCAGTATAATCTATGTCTGAATCATGGATAATTTTATCGATTTAAGAGGTAATAGTGAGGAGAATATAGATTATGAATTTGATAATAAGCTAAGACCACTCAGATTCTCAGATTTTAGTGGACAAATAAAAATTGTAGAAAATCTTAAAATATTTGTTAAAGCAGCTGTTATGCGGGGGGAGGCTCTTGATCATGTCTTGCTTCATGGTCCTCCTGGATTAGGAAAAACAACTTTATCAAATATTATTGCAAATGAATTAGGTGTTAATCTTAAGCTTACCTCGGGACCTGTATTAGATAAACCAGGTGATTTAGCTGGAGTATTGACAAATCTTGAAAATAATGACGTACTTTTTATTGATGAAATACACAGATTAAGTCCGATAGTTGAAGAATATTTGTATTCAGCAATGGAGGATTATCGTATTGATATCATGATTGACAAGGGTCCTAGTGCCCGTTCTATACAATTGGATCTAAATCATTTTACGCTTATTGGGGCGACTACGCGAAGCGGGCTTCTGACAGCACCCTTAAGGGCTCGGTTTGGTATAAATTGTCATTTGGAATACTATGATATAGAGGTTTTGACAGATATAGTCAAGCGCTCTTCCAAAATTTTAGATGTAAAAATATATCAGGATGCTGCAGTAGAAATTGCTAGGAGAAGCCGGGGAACTCCACGAATAGTGAACGCATTACTGCGCAGAGTCAGGGATTTTGCTATGGTGAAAGGAAACGGTACAATTGATATCGAAATTACTCGTTATTCACTTGAGGCATTAAACATAGACAGATATGGACTTGATGAAATGGATAACAGGATATTAACAACAATAATTGATAAATTCAGAGGAGGTCCTATTGGAATAACTACAATAGCCACAGCTGTTGGTGAAGACGCAGGAACAATTGAAGAAGTGTATGAACCATTTTTGATTAAAGAAGGATTTTTGAAACGTACACCGCGTGGAAGGGAAGCCACAGACCTAGCATTTAAACATTTAGGTAGAACCCATTGGAAATCCAATGAACAAACACTTTTTTAATTTTGCTTTAAGTCTATAAGTTCTATTTCAAAAATTTTTGGCCAAAGTTTCCCAGTTACATATAACTTTTTTTTATCCGAGTCATACGCAATACCATTTAACACATCTACTTCAGATTTCTGATAGGCAATATTAGAACCAATAATTCCTGATAAGTCAATTTCTCCTGTTATCTTACCATTTTCAGGATTTATTTTAACTATTTTATCGGTTGTCCAAATATTAGCCCAAATCTCTCCATTTATATATTCGAGTTCGTTTAAATTAGCCAGCGTTTCCTTATTATTGCATACTTGTATTTTTTTTATTTCTTTAAAAGTATCAGGATCCAAATAGTATAAGAAGTCACTTCCATCACTCATTATTAATAATCTTCCATCATTAGTAAGACCCCATCCCTGCGCATATTTATAATGAAAGGATTTTAATAATTCGAATGAGCCAATATCCCGTACAAAACCAATTTGGGATTTATAGGTAAGCTGGTATAATTTTCCGTTTAAGATAGTAATACCCTCTCCAAAATATTGATCATCAAGTTTATATTCTTTAAGTATTTTTCCTGTTGACAAATCCGACTTATAAATTGCTGAACTTCCTTCCTGGCCAGTTCCTTCATAAAGAAAACCGTTTTTAATTTCCAGTCCTTCTGTAAAATGATTTATATTATGTGGAAAAGATCTAATAATTTTGTAACTATATTTTTTAGGTACGATATCAGATAAGAGTATTAGCTCATAATAATTTTCCCCGCTTAATCCCTCATTATTAGAAGAAATTACCTTTAAATAATGAGTACCAACCTTAAGATTTTTTGTTTGAACTACATAAGAAAATTCAGATTTATCACTTAAAAAAATAGAATTTCCATCAAAAAAAAGTTCTGTATTTCGGAAAGTTCCATCTTTAATCCTCGTCTTCACGTTAATGGATAGGGGATCACCCAAACGGCATATAGAGCTCTTATTTAGAATATTTATTGAAGATACAGGTTTTCTTGTCCCATTTGAGGATTGCGCACAGTTTAACAAGCCAAAAAATGAAGGGAGAGCAATAAAAACATAGACAAATAGTATCCTCATAATCAAATTATTAAGTTAAGGAGCGATTAAAATAAATGAAAGTGCGAAAATTATATAAAAAACGCTCAATAAGAAAGTAATGCTTATTTAATTAGAGTTTATTAGTGAGTATCATTTCATAATCACTCTTAATAATAAAGTAATCTAAATAAACGAATGCATTATCTTTGCAGACAATTTTAAGAAATAAAGTATTTTGAGTACTATAAAAAAGCTTGCAGGTGAAACCATAATTTATGGTGTACCCAGTATTGTAGGAAGATTTTTAAATTGGTGGCTTACTCCTCTATATGCCTGGATGTTTCTGCCAGATGAATTCGGAATATTAAGTAACGTACTGGCCTATGTTGCATTTCTACAGGTGGTATTGACCTATGGAATGGAAACATCATATTTCAGATTTGCCGGAAGAAGTGATAATCCTGGTAAGGTATTTAATACTACGATGATCTCTTTAGCATTTTCTTCGCTTATTTTTATTTTCATTGTTTTTGGTTTTTCTAATCAAATAACCAACTGGATTGGATACAAGGGTCACGAAAATTATATAATTTGGATGGGAATCACAGTTGCTCTTGATGCCTTGTCAGCAATTCCATTTGCTAAACTTAGATTGCAATCAAGGCCTTTTAGGTTTGCCGCACTAAAAACCATTAATATTGCTGTTAGTATTGTTTTAAATGTATTCTGGATTTATTTATGTCCAAAATTGTTACAATCAAATCCTGATTCGATTTTACATTATATATATAATCCAAAGATTGGAATTGGATATGCATTTTTGTCTTATTTAGTGGCATCTGCTGTAACGCTAATCCTGTTTATACCTGATCTTAATATTAAAAGATCACAATTCGATATGCTTCTTTTAAAGAAAATGTTAAAATATGGCTGGCCAATTTTGATAATAGGAATAGCAGGAATGGTTAACCTTAACATTGATAAAATTTTATTACCAAAACTTCTTGTAAATACAGCAAACCCTATATTTGAATTAGGGGTATACTCTGCAAGTAGTAAACTCGCAATTCTAATGGCATTATTCATTCAGGCATTCCGATTTTCATTCGAACCATTTTTATTTTCTCATTATAAAAATGAAGATTCAAAAAAGGTATATTCAGTCATAATGAAGTATTTTGTAATCCTTGGTCTTATTATTTTCTTAGGAGTAATATTCTATATGGATGTTATCAAATTTTTTATTGGTTCGTCGAAATCAGGGTATCATGAAGGTATAAAAGTAGTACCCTGGTTATTAATGGGAAATTTATTCTTAGGAATTTTTTATACTCAGTCTTTATGGTATAAGCTTACGGATCAAACCTATTTTGGAGCTCGTTTTGCGATTACTGGTGCAATAATCACCTTAATTTTAAATATAGTCCTAATTCCATTTTGGGGATACATGGCATGTGGATATACTTTTTTTATTGCTTCACTTGTGATGACAATCGCGTCATATATAGTTGGTCAAAAATATTTTCCGGTAAAATATGATTTAAAGCGAATGGGATCCTATTTGTTAGTTGCGCTTATCCTGTTCTTTATTGAAAATGTAGTTGATATTGTCAATATTATTGTGAAGATGGGTTTTAATACTATCTTATTGTTTCTATTCTTTGTATTTATATGGATAAATGAGAAAAGTGATTTAAAAGGGTTATTTATTAAACGGAAAGGGTCAGCAATCTGAACATCAGTGATTGTAATTGTTTACTATCTTAGCCGATTGAAAATTGTGAAGTTCAAGACAATATATAGCATTAAATAATGTTTCTGGTGATTTTTCATGAAATAACAATAAAGAATTATACTATAAGATGAAAATCAAAGTTGTAAATAAATCATTAAATGGATTACCTGAATATGGAACTGTACATGCAGCTGGGATGGATTTACGTGCAAATCTTGTTAAAGAAATAATAATCAAGCCTTTTGAAAGAAAACTTATTCCTACAGGCTTATTTATTGAGTTGCCAGTAGGGTTTGAGGCACAAATCAGACCCCGCAGTGGACTTGCACTTAAAAGAGGGATAACAGTTCTAAATTCGCCTGGGACAATTGACGCAGATTACCGGGGAGAAATTCAAGTCATACTTGTAAATTTATCTATGGATGACTTTGTTATTGAACATGGCGAAAGGATTGCCCAAATGATTGTTGCCTCCCATGAGATGATTACTTGGGAGCAAGTTGAAAATTTAGAAGATACAGCCAGAGGAGAAGGTGGTTTTGGACATACCGGAATACATTGAGCTGTTGTATAGAAGATTAGGTTTTAAAATTGAAAGGAATGATAAGAAGCCAAAGAATACTGTTTTTATTTTTATTTAGTATTGGTCTGGTTACAGTTTTTTCATGTAATGTAGCCAGAAAAGTACCGTTACAAAATATTGCGAAAGTTTCCATCCCGGATACGGTTGAAGTTCAATTAAGTGAGGAAGCTAGAAAGGAGTTTGAATATCTCTTTATTGAAGGATTGAAACAACGGACATTAGGTAATTTTGATGAAGCCATAAAAATATTTTCACGCTGTCTTGAAATAGATTCCCGTTCATCAGCTACTCTTTATGAGATGGCTAATATACATGTAAACAAGGGAGATTACCAGAGTTCCATGTTTATGCTTGAAAAGGCAGTAATACTAAATCCTGGAAATAAATATTATCATATTTTGCTTGAAAAGGTATATCAGCAAAATAAATTATATGAAAAGGCATCATCTGAGTATGAAATACTTGAAAAGTTGGTCCCTGATAATCCTGATTTTTCTTTTTATAAGGCTGGTTTGATGGTTATGGCCGGAAAGAAGGAGGAAGCACTTGCAATTTATAATCAACTTGAACAAAAAATGGGAGTAATTGAGCCTATAGCTATAGGTAAGCAGCAAATTTATGTTCAATTAGGTAATAAACAGGCTGCCTATGATGAAATTGAAAAACTGATAAAGGTTTCTCCTGCTGTTTCAAAGTATTATGGACTTCTTGCTGATATGTACCTTGCTGATAAGAACAGAGATAAAGCTTTGGAAAATTACAATAAAATTCTTAAGATAGATCCTAATGACGGATTTGTACATCTTTCGATTGCTAATTTTTATCTTGAATGTAATGACTCATTGAAGGCTTATGACCATATTAAACTGGCGTTTAAAAATAGCGCATTAGAATTTGAGACTAAAGCCCAAATGTATTTGCTTATGATTAAGCCTGGACCTGGAAAAATTACGGACAGCCATCAACTGGAATTGCTTCAAATTTTGATCGATGCTCATATTGATGATGAGCGGCCCCGTGCTTTTATGGTCGACTATCTTCAATCAACAAGGCAAATTGAAGAGGCCAGAAGGCAAATGCGACTTGTGATTGATATGAAAAAGGACAATTATCAATATTGGGAAAGGCTTTTGCTTTTAAATAACGATCTGCTTGACTGGCAAGCGATGTATATTGATAGCAGAAAAGCCCTGGATTATTTTCCGGAACAGCCATTAATTTATATATTAAGATCGGTAGGACTTTTGCAACAGAAGAATTATGGTGAATTACTTACTGTAATAGACTCTGGTTTGGTCCATGTAAAAAGTGAGCCGAAAATTCTCTCGCAATTATATACATACAGAGCAGAGGCATTTTATAATTTAAAACGATATAATGAGGCTTTTGATGTTTTTGATAAAGTTGTGGAACTTGATCCGGAGAACTATATGGCTTTAAATAATTACGCTTATTACCTGACCTTGAAAGGCGAGAGATTAGGTATAGCAGAGAAACTAAGTGCCAAGGTTATTCAGGCAAATCCTGACAATGCAACATATCTTGATACGTATGCCTGGGTATTCTTCGTAAAAAAGGATTTTCAACTGGCACGATTTTACATGGAAACAGCTTTATCTAAAGTAACTGATGATAGTTCAGTTCTTATAGAACATTACGGAGATATACTTTTTTACCTGAATGATAAGGAAAATGCTCTAATTCAGTGGAAAAAATCTCTTCAAAAGGGGAATCCATCAAAAATTCTCAAACAAAAAATAGCGGAGAAAAGATATATTGAAACCAAAGAAAATTGAATTTATGAATGTCCGTGGTAAGTTGGTTAATTACTTTTTTTATTTAATTATTTTGATGTTTGTCGTTATTGGATGCAAGCATACTGAAAAAGTAGTGATCTTAAAAAAAATTAAACATTATAGTGTTGGCAGGGTAATTAAAATGGTTAATGACAGGTCTTTGAAATATGAAACATTGTCTGTCAGGAAGGTTAACATTTCTTTTTCAAACGAGGGCAAGGTAACTTCAGTTAGAGGTTCCTATAAAATACGACGTGATAGTATAATACAGGTATATGCTCAGAAACTTTCCATTCCTGTTGGGAAAGTTGAAGTGACATCGGATTCTTTTAAAGTAGTATATTTCATAGATCAGAAAGTTTTTTTAGGTAAGAATAGCTATTTGAGCAAATTATTGGGAATTGATGTGGATTTTGGTGTATTACAGGCATTGCTGAGCAATAAATTGTTTTCCTTCCGGCAAGATACCAAGGAAAAGGATTTCAAGGATTATGTTTGTGAAATAGAGGACAATATGTACAAGATCACTTCTATTCGTGACAGGAAATTAAAAAGGCTAAATAAAAATGAGGAAGCACTTGAAAGATATCGAAGTCGTTTGGATGTAGGTCATCTGATTAAACAGGATATCTTTATCGATGCGGATTCGTTTGTTGTAAAGAAAATGGTTTTTAATGATCTTGATACGAATAAAGGGGTAAAACTTGAGTTTTCGAGGTATGAAAAAGTAATGGAGCAGTGGTTTCCGGGTTTAATTGAAATAGCCTTAACCGGACAGAAAAAAATAGAATTATCACTCGAAATGTCAAAAGTTAGTCTGAATGATGAGAATAACTTTGGATTTTCATATTCCCCTAAATTTAATACGCAAATAATTGAATAAATAGGGAGTCACAAGGATTATATATTATTAATGGAATATATTGTAATAAGACTATCCAAATTTGCAGGGTTTATTTTGATCATGTTTTTTTGTTTAAACGTTTCTGGTCAGTCTTCTTCTCTTGAAGAACTCAGAAAACGGAAGGAAAAAACTGCTTCTGAAATAGAATATATCAATAATCTATTAAAGGAGACTAATACTAATGCGAAAGCCTCTTTAAACAGGTTATCTGTTTTGGAAAGACAAATCAAATTACAAGATGCATTAATAAATAATATTACCGGTGAGATAGGATATCTTGATGAATCTATCCGGCTTAATTTAAAGCAAATAGATTCGCTTAGTCAGGCTCTTCAAAGGGTAAAGTTGAAATATGCAGCAATGATCAGATATGCTGACAGGAATCAGGATAATAGTAATCAATTGTTGTTTTTATTGTCCGCTCAAGATTTCAATCAGGCATATAAGAGATTTATATATTTAAGGGAATATGCTGATTACAGGAGAACGCAGGCTGAAAAGATTAATACTTATAAAAACTCAATCACAAGTCAATTGCTCGAGTTTAACAAGAGGAAGGATGAAAAACAACATCTTTTAGTGTCAAAGGTTAATCAGACCAAGATTATAGAAATACAAAAAAAGCAGCAAAAAGATGTATATTCTGAACTTCAGCAAAAGGAGAAAGATCTTAAGAGAAAGCTTGAAAATCAAAGAAAAGCTGAAATAAGACTGGAACAGGAAATTGAAAGAGTTATTGCAGATGAGGCTAAAAAACTAAATCGTAAGTCTGCAAAAGACAAGGGTCTGTCACTGACCTCTGAAGAAAAGCTTCTATCCGGCGATTTTTCCAATAACCGTGGGAAGTTTCCATGGCCTGTACAACGTGGATTAATTACTGACCATTTTGGTGAACATCCACATGCAATTTTAAAGTACGTAGTAGTTAGAAATGCAGGTGTTGATATAACAACAGCTGCAAACGCAAAGGCACGTTCGATTTTTAAGGGCGAAGTAACCAAAGTTGTTGCAATTCCAGGAGGTAACCTTGCTGTTATAATTAGGCATGGTAATTATCTCACTGTTTACTCAAATCTAAGTGAGGTATTTGTTAAGGCGGGTCAGCAAGTTGAAGGCAAAGAGGAGATAGGTAATATTTTTACAGATCAGAGTGATGATAACAAAACTGTTCTAAAATTCCAGTTATGGCGTGAAAATACCAAGTTGGATCCTGAAGAATGGTTAAAACAGATGTAAAAAAAGCGAGGTTAATATTTTACAATTGCTAACTTCTATTATTCGTTAAGTTCGCAACTTTGGTTAAACCGGGTAGATTAATGATTTTTATTTTTCTGCCCTGTAAATCAATTAATTTATCTTGTTTAAACTCTGAAAGCAGCCTTATTATGGATTCTGTTGCTGTTCCAACTGTATTTGCCAGCTCTTCCCTTGTTAATGAAATCTGTAATGTCTGATCAGCATCGAGATCGAAATTCTCCTTCAACAAAAGGAGTACCTCTGCGAGCCTTTCACGAACTGTTTTTTGGGCAATATCTGTAATATATTCATTGGCTTCCTTTAATTCAGCACAAACTATTCTAAGCATGGCTAAAGCAAATGAGGAATTTTTCTCGATGAGATTTAATAAAGTTTTATAAGGAACATGGCATAAAATAGCATCTTCAATAATCTTTGAAGTTGTGCAAGCCGATTCCTGACTTAATAAGGATCGATATGCAATGATATCGCCTTTCCTGGCAAATCGAATGATCTGTTCTTTTCCGTCAATACCTGTTTTATATACCTTTACAATACCACGTACTATGCAATAAAAACCCGTAAGCCTACTACCTTCTTTATAGATTATTGCACCCTTTTTAAGTGAAGAACATGTTTTTTCATAATTAAGACTTTTTAATTCTTCTTCACTCAAGGACTTGAAAAAGCGGAAACCCGAAAGCGTTATATCATCCAATGGTTCGTTTAAATTCTTCATAATCAATTATAAAAGTTAGGAACTTTAACGCGATAAATATACGATTTAAATTTAAAAGTTAAATCGTATTATATGTTTAAACAAATATATAGAGTTTAATGTTATTAGAATAAACAAAACTTTAGTAAATATGAAATTTAAAAAATTAGAATTAAGGAACAATCTTAGATTTTTAGCTATCCTTGTCACTTTGGTCGGCTTCTATGGAATCGCCAATGCCACAGATTACAATGTAGATAAGTCAGTAAGTACGGTCAGATGGGATGCAAAAAAAGTCACCGGAAAGCACAATGGAACTATAGCAATTGCAAGCGGATCATTTTCTGCCACAAATGCCAATATCACTGGTGGAACAATTGTGATTGATATGAAATCGATTGTCGATTTAGATCTCACCGATGCGGGTTACAATGCCAAACTTACCGGACATTTGAAGTCAGAAGATTTCTTTGCTGTTGATAAATTTCCGGAATCCAGACTGGTCGTTAATAAAGTGAGCCAAGTTTCGGGTAGTGACTATAAGTTTATGGCTGATTTGACTATCAAGGGTGTTACCAACCCGATTGAATTTAATGCCAAAGTTACTAAAAATGGTGATAATCTTAATGCTGAGGGTATTATGACCATAAATCGTGCTAAGTTTGGTGTCAAATATGGTTCAAGTAGTTTCTTTGAAAATTTGGGAGACAAAGTAATTTATGATGATTTTACCTTGACTTTTAATATTGTTGCAAAGAAAAAATAAAATTGTAATTGTTGAATTTAATAAGGATGTTCTTCAGAGCATCCTTTTTTTGTTGAATTCCCGGAAAGATTTCATAAATTTATCAAAAAGTTAGATAATGGCAAAGGTTGCATTAATTACAGGTAGTGCAGTGAGGATTGGTCGAGAAATTTCGCACCATCTGGCCATTCAGGGATGGAATCTTGCCCTTCATTATAATTCTTCCAGCTCTGAGGTTACAGATTTTGCAACTCTTTTACAGAAGAATTTTCCTGATCAACATTTTTACATATTCAAAGCAGATTTGGGAGATATCAGTCAATCGTCTTTGCTTATCAATCGTGTTATTGATCAATTTGGTACACTTGATCTGCTTATAAATAATGCTTCGGTGTTTGAAGCGTCGACATTAAAGAAGACCACAAATGACCTATTTAAACAGCAAACAGTTGTTAATTACATGACACCTTTTGTTCTAATAAGGGATTTTGCAAACAAGTCAAATACAGGTCAGGTTATTAATATGGTTGACACCAGAATTTCAAATAATAAATATGATTTTTTTGCATATTCACTCTCGAAGAAAGTGCTTACTGAGTTAACGAAAATGGCTGCGCTTGAATTAGCACCTAAATTTCGCATAAATGCTATTGCACCAGGTGCTGCAATAGCTCCTGTCGGAAAGGACAATGCTTATCTTGAAAAAATTGCCTTGAACACACCTATGAAAGTTCCTTCAGGGATAAATCCAATATTGAAGACAATAGATTATATAATTGATAATCAAGATTTAACAGGCCAGATTATTTATTGTGACGGAGGCAGTCATTTGGAATAATTAATATGAATCAATACAAATTTCAATCAGATATTTTTTATAAGTATTATTTTTATATAAAATTGAGATGGCATTAATAAGGATAAAGAATTTGCGTATTCCTACAATTATCGGTTTTAATCCGGAAGAAAGGATAACCCTTCAGGACGTTATCATAAATCTTGAAATTGAGGTGAATATCACCGGTGCAGTCCATTCGGATTCAGAGGAGCAAATTTATAATTATAAAACGATCACTAAGGCTATTATTGCATTTGTTTCAGCAAGTAAATATAATTTGCTTGAGAAGTTAACCTATGAAGTTTTGCAATTGCTTATGAACGACGAACGAGTCATGAGAGCCAGGGTTGAAATTGACAAACCCGGAGCTCTCCGGCATTCGGAGTCTGTATCTGTAGAATTAGAGGAGATTCGCGGATGATGCATGAGGTAGTAATTGGAATGGGGTCAAATATTAATGCTGAAATTAATTTTGCTTCAGCATTATTTTTCCTTAAAGAGGAGCATGAACTTATGGCTGTTTCTAATCCTATGAGAACGGCTCCTATTGGAATAAAGGAGCAGCCTGATTTTCTAAATGCAGCAGCCAAGGTTAAAACAGATTTGTCGCCGGATGAATTTCGAGCCTACTTAAAGGGTCTTGAAGACAGATTAAAGCGGGACAGGCAAGCCCCCAAATACGGACCACGTACAATTGATCTTGATATTATTGTATGGGATGGACAAATTATTGACAATGACTATTTTGAAAGAGATTTTGTGAAGACGGTTGTTGATGAAATTTTATGATATGATTTATTTTTTATTTATAACTTAAATTTGACGGCAGAAATTTTTCAACATATTCAATGTCAACGTTTTTACGTTTTGCAAGGTCAGTAACCTGGTCTTTTTGAATTTTCTCCAAACCAAAATAGACAGCATTGCGATGAGCGAAATATTGTCCGCAAACTGAGGCGGTTGGATACATTGAAAAATGTTCGGTAAGATGAATATTTGCTTTTTCAGTTGCTCCAAGCATATCAAAAAGAATTTGCTTCTCGGAGTGTTCCGGGCAGGCAGGATAACCAGCAGCAGGTCTGATTCCCTGATACTTGCAATTGATTAGATCCATTGCTGAAAGATTTTCATCTGGAGCATAACCCCAAAATTCTTTTCTAACTCTTTCATGAAGTCTCTCAGCAAAAGCCTCTGCGAGACGATCAGCAAGCGATTCAAGGAGAATAGCTTGATAATCATTGCCTTCATTTTTGAATTTTTGCACCCATTCAGCAACACCAATTCCTGCTGTTACTGCAAATCCTCCACAATAATCCGGAATTCCTGAATTCTTAGGAGCAACAAAATCGCTTAGACAATAATTTGGAAGGTTGGCTCCTCTTTTTTGTTGCTGACGCAAATGGTGAAAGGTCCCTTTGATTTGGCGCCGAGATTCGTCCGAATAGATTTCAATATCATCGCCCATTGCATTTGCAGGCCAGATTCCTAAAATTCCTTTTGCGGTAATCATTTTTTTATCGATGATCTCATCAAGGAATTTATTTGCCTCCTCATACAATTTTCTAACCTCCGGACCCTGATTAGGATCGTCGAATATTGCGGGGAATTTTCCTCTAAACTCCCAGGCAATAAAGAAGAAGGTCCAGTCGATATATTGCCTTAGTTCTTCCAAAGGATAATCATCAAATTCTTGAATACCAATATGAACGGGGGGATAGACCATAGAAGAATTCCAATCCGGGTTAAAAGCATTTGCCCTTGCCGCCTGAAGGGAGAGATATTCTTTGGGTTTTTTGGCACTATGTGTGGCTCGTAACTCGTTATACTCGCTTTTGATTGCTTCAAGATACACCACATCATTTGCCAAAAGGCTTGAGACTACCTGGACTGCACGAGAGGCATCCTTGACATAGACAACGGTTTGGCTGTATTTTGGTGCAATTTTTACGGCAGTATGAATCTTCGATGTTGTAGCTCCTCCAATTATCAGGGGAACTTTGAAGCCCCGACGATCCATTTCATGTGCTACGTGCGACATCTCTTCCAATGATGGGGTAATCAGTCCGCTAAGACCAATGATATCTGCCTTTTCTTCTATGGCTTTGTCTAAAATTTTTTCTGCAGGAACCATGACTCCCAGGTCAACAACATCGTAATTATTACATGCCAAAACGACTCCAACAATATTTTTTCCTATATCATGAACGTCTCCTTTAACAGTAGCAAGAAGAATCTTCTTTTTTTCAGTAGGTGCTTGTTTTAAATCCAGCTTATCCTGTTCAATAAATGGTTGAAGAAAAGCAACAGCCTTTTTCATCACCCTGGCAGATTTTATAACCTGAGGTAGGAACATCTTTCCGCTTCCAAACAAGTCACCAACTCTATTCATCCCATCCATCAAGGGCTCCTCAATCACTCTTATAGCGCTATTATATTCTGGAAGCAGCTCAGAAATATCTTCTTCAATATATTCAGTAATTCCTTTAATAAGAGCATGTTGAATACGTTCTTTCACTTCCAGTAAACGCCATTCCTCCGTCTTCTCTTCTTTTTTACCGCGTGTAGCGATATTTTCAGAGAAGGCAAGGATCCGTTCTGTTGCATCGGGTCTTCGATTCAGAATAACGTCCTCGACATATTCAAGTAAATCCTTTGGAATCTCGTCATAAATCTGTAACATTCCTGGGTTTACAATTCCCATATCGAGCCCGGCAGCAATTGCATGGTAAAGGAAAACCGAATGGAAAGCTTCACGGATCGCGTTATTTCCGCGGAAAGAGAAGGATACATTAGAAATTCCGCCACTTACTTTGGCATGAGGAAGATTTTCCTTTATCCATTTTGTTGCTCTGATAAAATCGAGGGCATAATTATTATGCTCCTCTATACCGGTTCCGACGGTTAATACATTCGGATCAAAAATGATATCCTCAGGAGGGAACTTGACCTTATCCACAAGGATACGATAAGCACGCTCGCAGATACGAATACGGTCTTCAAAGGTTGCTGCCTGGCCATTTTCGTCAAAAGCCATAACAACAGTCGCAGCACCGTATTTTTTTATTTTACTTGCACATTTCTTAAAGAATTCTTCACCTTCCTTTAGACTTATAGAATTTACAATAGCTTTACCTTGAAGACATTGCAGACCGGCTTCAATGACTGACCACTTCGATGAATCAACCATAACAGGTAGCTTGGCAATATCAGGTTCGGACATTAAAAGATGAAGAAATCTTACCATCTCTTTTTCCGCATCAAGCATTGCATCATCCATGTTGACATCAATTACCTGGGCACCTCCTTCAACCATTTCGCGTGCGATTGAAAGAGCGTCTTCGTATTTTTCTTCACGGATAAGTCTTGCAAATTTTATTGAGCCCGCAACATTGCATCTTTCACCGATATTTATAAAATTTGATGTTTTTGTTACAGTTAGGGATTCTAAACCACTTAAGCGTGTCGCAATTTCTGGTTTGTTTCGTTTATGAGGTTTGGCATAGGCGGCCATTCTTGCTAATTCGCGAATATGATCCGGGGTAGTTCCGCAGCATCCTCCAATAATATTTACCATTCGGTTTTCGAAAAAATCCTGAACAAAGAAACCCATCATTTGTGGAGTTTCATCATATTCTCCAAACTGGTTTGGTAAACCTGCATTAGGATGTGCGCTTATATAGAAAGGCGCCTTCCGGCTAAGTTCCTCCAGGTAGGGTCGCATTTCCCTTGCCCCGAGGGAGCAGTTTAATCCAATTGTCAATAAGTTAATGTGAGACAAGGAGTTAAGAAAAGCTTCAACGGTTTGACCAGAAAGTGTACGCCCACTTGCATCTGTTATCGTACCCGAGATCATTACATCAACAGATGTATTTCTGGTTTCAAGTACTTCTTCGATAGCCATTAATGCAGCTTTTGCATTCAGGGTGTCAAATATTGTTTCCACTAACAGGATATCAGCTCCGCCATCCAGAAGACCCACTACCTGTTCGCGATATGAATCTGTCATTTCAGTAAAGGAAACAGCACGATAACCAGCATCATTAACATCTGGCGACATTGAACATGTTTTATTTGTCGGACCTATGGCTCCTGCTACATAGCGAGGTTTTTCTGCTGTTGAAAAGCGTAAGGCAGTCTCACGTGCAATTTCTGCCGATTTTTTATTGATTTCGTAAACATAAGCTTCCATGCCGTAGTCGGCCTGTGAGATACGTGTTGCATTAAATGTATTTGTGGCAACAATATCTGCGCCCGCTTCAAGAAATCCTTCATGTATTTCCTTAATTATTGAAGGTTTGGTTATTGAAAGAAGATCGTTATCACCTTTTAACGGGGATTTCCAATTTGAAAAATGTTCGCCCCTGAAATCCTGTTCTGTTAATTGGAACTTTTGAATCATTGTACCCATCGCTCCATCGAGTACGAGTATGCGATGTTTCAATGCTTCGCGTATATTGCTTTTTTGAGTCATTTTATATCTTTATATGCTTAAAATCAATCATTAAATTGATACTTTAACGTTTGCATCTCTTTAACAATCGAGAACCTCTTTTTGATCACATTTATTCTACCTGCATAGTTTGCAATCCGATATACCTGGCTTGCTTACCTGCTAAATATTAGAATCAAACAAATCGGGCAAAGGTAGGGATTTTTTTCTTGAAGAATTTCAATTTATAACGATCTTATAATCAGTTGAAAAAAAGAAAAAGGGACAGTTTATACTTACCGGGAGCAATAATATAACAATGCTAAGTCATTTAACTCAAAGCCTTGCTGGTCGTGTTGCCATATTAGAGTTACTTCCCTTAACATTAGGTGAAATATCTCGTCTTGGAGGAGAATTTCACAATAATGACTTTTTATTGAATGGGTTTTATCCTGCCATTTATTCAGAAGTATTAAACCCGGTAAAAGCATATAGGAATTATTATGAGACCTATGTAGAGCACGATCTTCCTCAGCTTTTGCAATTGAAGGATCTTGTTTATTTTCAGCGATTTACTAAGTTGTGTGCTGGACGAACAGGTCAATTGTTTAATGCGAGTTGCCTTGGATCAGAAGTTGGCGTATCAGCTCAGACCATACACTCCTGGTTATCAGCTTTAGAGGCAACATTTATTGTTTTTTAGTGCAACCATGGTCCGCAAACATTAATAAAAGAATGGTAAAAACTCCTAAGCTTTATTTTTATGATGTTGGTTTGGCTTCTTACCTTTTAGGAATTGAGAATATTTCTTATGTTGAAACTCATCCCCTTCGCGGATCATTGTTTGAAAATATGGGTATATTGGAGTTATTGAAAAAGCGGTTTAATGCTGGTTTAGATAATAATCTGTATTTCTATAGGGATAATCATGGGAATGAAGTTGATGTTTTGCAGGAATCAGGCTACCAATTGGAATTATTCGAGATTAAATCAGGGCAGACCTTTACTTCACATTTCTTGAAAGGGCTTGATTATTTGCGAAAATTGATTCCTGAAAGGATTACGACCTCCAATTTGATCTACTCAGGAGAAGGTGATAAGACTATTAATGGTCACCGAATAATGAACTACAGAAATATGAAAATTTAAATAATGATAAAATGCGTATGGCTTCTGAGCGTGAGGTTGAAAATATTTATACGAAGAAGACAGAGTTAATTTAGGGTTATCCTGGTGCGGTACCATTTGATGGAGCCTTGTTTTTAATGGATTTCCTTAAAATGAAAGAAATTGATATCTTTGTAGATAGTGAAAAATAAATGCCTTCCTGATTTTATGAAAAAATTCAATGGTTTACAAGCCATAATATTGATAATTAGTTTAAATTTCACATCCCTTTTTGCTCAAAAATCAGATTGGACTCATTTCAGAGGTAGTCATCTTAATGGAATCTCGACCGATAGTCTTGTTCCTGTTTACTGGAATGATACTACTAATGTAATATGGAAAACAGATATTCGTGGCAGAGGATGGTCATCACCTGTTGTTTACGGAGAACAAGTGTGGTTAACTACAGCCACTCTGGATGGTAAAGAGATGTCCGGAATTTGTCTTGACTTAAGGACCGGGAAAGTGATTTTTGATATACCTCTGTTCAGGCAGGATAGTATTTATGGTAAACATTCAGTAAATTCTTATGCCACGCCCACTCCATGTATTGATGAGGAGTTCATATTCCTTAGTTTTGGAAGTACAGGTACAGTATGTTTAAGTACTTCAAATGGTCAGACAATATGGAAAAGAGATGATCTCAGGTGTGATCATATGCAAGGAACGGGCTCATCTCCTATACTTTACAAGAATCTCCTTATATTACATTTTGAGGGTACCGATCACCAGTTTATTATTGCTCTGAATAAGAAAACAGGAGAGACTATATGGAAGGTTAATCGTCCTTCAGAATATTATGAAAGGTTGGCCCCTGTTGGTAGAAAAGCCTACATAACACCAATTATTGTAAATTCTGATAATAAGGACCTTCTAATATCCAATGGGGCAGCAGCTTGTATTGCGTATGAAGCTGAAACAGGCAAGGAAGTCTGGAGAGTAGTTCAGGGAGAGGATTCAACCATAGCCATGCCGTTTTACGAGGATGGGCTTGTGTTTTTTTATACTAGCTTTGTTACACCTACTGATGGGGAAAAGTATGCTGAGTTATTGGCTGTCAGGCCATTGGGTTTAGGGGATATTACTCAGACAAATGTAATCTGGCGGTTAAAAACTCCAATACTTCAGCTCCTTACTCCTTTGATTAAGGATGGGATTATATATACTGTTGACAGCAGGAATAACCTGCATGTTATTGAAGCAAAAACAGGGGACATTTTATATTCGAAGAAATTAAAAAATAAGTACAACTCCTCTCCTGTCTACGCAGGAGGCCATGTTTATTTAACATCTGTAAAGGGGGAAACACTTGTAATCAAGGCTGGCAGGAATGAGGAGGTTGTTTCTGAAAATAAATTACCGGGGGATTTGTATGCCACTCCGGCAATTGTTCAGAATTCTATTCTTATTAGAAATGAATTTTCTGTTTATCGGATAGGCAAGAAAAAGTAATTTAAAATAATTCAAAGATGAAGAATTTAAGCAGGGATGATTTGAAGAAGGTAATTATCACAATTCTTAGAATGGCTATTGGATGGCATTTTCTTTATGAAGGAATTGTGAAAATGTTTGCTCAAAATTGGAGCGCTTACTCTTTCCTGGCAAATACTTCTGGTTTTTTGTCCGGGTTTTATCATTGGCTATCTTCCTCTCCCTCGTTGATGAAAACTGTTGATTTTTTGAATATATATGGCCTGATAATCATAGGATTATTATTGTTCGTAGGTTTGTTTGTACGCTATGCAGCTATTACAGGAGCACTTTTGCTTACCCTTTATTATTTTGCATATCCTCCTTTTGGAGCGTCGCTATTTGGCTCAGGTGAGGGGCATCTTTTCATCGTTGACAAATTATTCATTGAAGCCATTGCTTTGATCTTTATTGTTTTCGCAAAGGAAATCGGATTTGGTGCAGAGGCAGCCTGGACCCTAAGAAAGAGTCCTGATAACAAGGAATCTCAGGTTGACAAATCTTTGGTCGAAGCTGAAATCAGGAGCCGAAGGGAAGCATTGAAAAACCTTTTTACAATTCCTGCGCTTGGGGTAATGGGGTGGGGAGCTTTCAGTAACAGCAAAAAATATGATGTTGACGTGATGACCGGAGCGACGATTCAAGTGAAATCAACGGCACTGGCAGAGCTTAAAGGAGACTTACCAAAAGGAAAAATCGGGAAGCATCAGATTAGCAGGTTAGTGGCAGGCGGTAATCTGATCGGGGGATGGGCCCACTCGCGCGACCTTATCTACGTGTCTTCGTTATTTAAGGCCTATAATACAGAGAAAAAAGTGTATGAAACATTGATGCTTGCAGAAAGCGCAGGCATTGACACGATCAATATTGGCTTCGTTTCAAATTCCTTGATGGCTAAATATAAGAGGGCAACCGGAAGCAAAATCAAGGTGATTTCACAGGTAGCACCCAATATGAAGAATGGTGATTATTTTGAGCAAATCAATGGGGCTTTAGATAATGGTGCTGATATCTTGCAAATTCAAGGCAATTGGTGTGATTGGCTCGTTCGTGACGGGAAAACAGATGTGATTGAAAAGATGATGAAGCGTGTCCGTGAACATGGCATTACTGTAGGATTAGCAGCACATAGTGTTGAATCGTTGATCAGGTGTGAGGAGCTGGGGATCATTCCGGATTATTACATGAAAACGATGCATCACGACAACTACTGGTCTGCGCACCCACGCGAAAACCGTGTTCCATTCGAAGTAGATGGGAAAACCAATATTGACCATAACAAGTGGCACGACAACTGCTTTTGTTTGTTTCCGGAAAGGACTGTAGAATTTGTGAACCGGACGAAAGTTCCAGTAATGGGGTTTAAGGTCTTAGCAGCAGGAGCAATTGAACCTGAGGATGGAATGCGTTGGGCATTTGAGAACGGAGCTGATTTTGTTTGTGTAGGAATGTTTGATTTCCAGATAGTCAATAACGTAAATGTCGTTTTTGATATCCTTAAAAATTTGCCCGATCGGAAACGGGAATGGTTTGGATAAGCCGATAAAAATTCTTTTCACCATTAAAACACCAAGACACCAAAAAGGCACCAAAGGCTTTCGTTACCTATTTTGGTGGAATTTGGAGTCTTGGTGGTATTGTTTTTATTTTAATATCCTATTTTGGAATTACGATTGTGCATAGATACTTGCAAAGACAGGAGCAAATGCTTCAAGTTTTGTTTTCCCGAAAACTTCAGGACGGTGGTTATTAAAATCTGAAGCCATCTCTCCACTACGCATTGCGGCTCCCATTTCAGCATAATTTTCAGCAATATCCTGAGGTAAACCAGCCTGAACCATTCCGGAAATGGTATCTTCATCCTTAAAATTGATCCAGGGAAGTTCAGGTTTTCCGATTGCACTACCTAGGATGGCTGCAACTTCATAGGTTGTTTTTTCATCACTTATCACATAACGGACACTTTTCCCCGTAAACGATAGTGCGACTAATTCTTCAGCTGCAGCCTCAGCGATATCATTTGTATGCACTATGGCAAGCTTAGTCCCCTCTCCATAATTTCCACCAATGATACCCATGTGCTTGATCATACCGATATTACCTAAAAAATTAGGATAGAAAAAACCCGGACGGAGATGTTTTACATTCACATCTTCCAATTCATTTAAGGCTTTTTCGACAAAAAACAATCCACTTACCGGGCCGCAACCTTCTGGCATATGTGCACCAATACTGCTAAGATTGACAACATTTTTAACACCTGAGGCGAGAATAGCAGCAGCATAATTTGCTCCAATTCCTGCGATGTATGCTTTCCAGTTTCCTGAACCAAAGTTAGGTGGAACCATCGTGTATAAAGCGTCAGCGCCACTGAAGACTGAAGTAAGAAAAGCAACATCCTCAACAGATCCAATAGCAGCTTTAGCACCAAGTGCCTCAATTTGATTGGCTTTATCAGCTTTGCTACTTATAACAGTTACAGTGTGTCCTGCAGCAACTAATTGTTCAGCAAGGGGTTTGCTGATATTTCCCAATGAGCCAGTAATTACGTATTTCATAAATTATAATTTTTAAATTTAATGCTTTAATAACGTTTAGACATGCTTAAAGTTCACATCTGAGTCACTTTGTTTGGGATAAATCGCTTAAAGGAGCCACCATAAAAATTCTTATATTTCGAAAAATATCAAGGCTATTAAAAATGGATACAATAAACATTGCCATATTAGGTTGTGGAACTGTTGGAGGAGGTGTTGCACAGATTATTACCCAGATAAATGAGGACCTTTCTGTCAAAGCCAAATCGAGAATAGTACTTAAAAAGATTGTTGAACTTTCACCGCTGAAGGCATCCGAAAGGTTTAATATCCCTCTGGAATTTTTTTGTGGTGAAGGCAGGGAGCTAACAGGAAGTGAAGCCAATCAATATATCAAAGAGATTATTTCCTCAAATGAGATTGATGTAGTTGTAGAAACTATTGGAGGCAAGAGCGACTTTGTTTACAATTTATGTCTTGATATTCTTAATTCGGGTAAACATCTTGTAACAGCCAATAAGGCTCTCTTGGCTGAAAGGGGTAAGGCAATTTTTGAAGCAGCAGAAAGAAAAAACGTAAACATTGGATTTGAGGCTGCAGTTTGTGGTGCAATCCCTATTATTAAAACTCTTCAGGAATGTTTTACAGGAGATATTGTCTTATCAGTTTCAGGAATTATGAATGGGACAAGTAATTATATCCTGACTCAGATGCAGAACGAAAAACTTGAGTTTGAAGAGGCACTGAAGCTGGCCCAGGAAAACGGTTATGCTGAGGCAGATCCTTTGCTTGATATAAATGGAGGTGATGCAGGACATAAGTTGATTCTTCTGATCAAACTTGCCTATGGTGCTGATGTTTCGAAAGATGACCTATCCATTACTGGAATTCAAAATATCACAAAGGAAGATATTGATTTTGCAAGTGAAATTGATGCCAAAATTAAGTTGATCTGTTATGCCAAGAAAATTAACGGGAGTATTTTTGCTACTGTACGACCTATGCTTGTAAAGAATAGCAATTTTCTCTCTGATGTGAGTGGAGCGACTAATGCAGTACGCATAAATAATAAATATTCAGGAGTACATTTTTTAGTTGGGAAGGGGGCAGGATCTACGGAAACTGCCATGTCAATTGTTTCGGACATTGTATTCATTGCACGATATGGTGATAAAATTCAGAATATTCCGGTAAAGCAGGAACCGAACCTAGCTGAATCGGGCAAGTTTGTTTTTCCTTATCTGGTGACTTTTCAAACCGGTAACATTCCGGGTACGACCGGGTTTATTACTACAGCGATCGGGAAGCAGGAAATCAATATTGAAACAGTTAGTCATAACCGGCATAAAGGGGAGAAGGCGATTTTCTCTGTAGCGACAATGCCTTGTACTCTAGAGCAAATTGAGAATGCAGTGATTGAAATCAGGCGTGAAAAACCAGGAATGTTACTTAGCGAACCTAAGATTATGCCAATATTGTATTGATTATTTTCACTTTAGGCGATCTAATTCACTGGTTTTTTTAAGCAGTTCGTACACAATTTTTTTAATTTCAGTTTGGATGCTAATTTTCTTGCTTTTAGATCATCAAGTACCAATAAGGGAGAATTCTTTCTATTGCTAAGGCGATGGCATTTTCAAGGATAATCAGACAACTCGAATCTGAAATGACTAAGCTATGCATCCGGAATATTAATTTGAATTGTTCTCATTGCTTGTTTATTAACTCTTAACAACGATACAACTTCATTACAATTAATAAACTAACCTTGATTTCATAGGATCAGATCTCCATTACATTCTTTATTTGCTCATTATAGTTGCGGCCTGAAGTAAGTTTAGTCTGACTGAAATCATCCATTTTGATCACAAACCTGCTCCCGAAATGTTTACGAATCTCTTTTATACGATTCAGATTAATTAAAAGCGAGCGCTGGATCCGGAGGAATTTTCCGGCTAATTTTTCTTCCAGGCTTTTAAGTGTTAAATCGGATAAATAGGTTTTCCCATCCCTGATATGAATTGTCACATATTTCTCTTCTGCCGAAAAGTAGATGATATCTTCAAGGCGCACCAGTAGCATCCTGTCGCCAAGCTTGACTGGTATTGCGGTGAACTCTTTTCTTGGTGCCTGACGTATAAAATTGTCGATAATCCGAAGGAGATCATTTTTGTCCGAGTTTTGTCGCAGCATATCGAGTTTTTCAATTGACATCTGGATTCGCTCAGCTTTTATTGGCTTTACTATATAATCGATACTGTTGGTTTCGAAAGCTTTGAGTGCAAATTCATCAAAAGCGGTGCAAAAAATGACAATCGGGGAATGTTCACATTTCTGAAGCACCTCGAATCCGTTTAGGCCAGGCATCTGAATATCGAGAAAAAGGAGATCTGGTTTAAGCCGGTCGATCATTTCAAGACATTCAATGCCATTGTTTGCCTCACCAATAAGCTCAATTTTATCCGGATAATCGGACAACAATTTCCTTAGGCGATTGCGGGCAGGCTGCTCGTCGTCGGCTATTAGAGTTCTGTATGTTGAAGCTAAAGAAATCATTGGTTATCAGGATTCTGTTTTGCTAAATAGTTTTTATTATAAATGTATGATTTCCGCCATTATCAAAATAGCTCTTGATTCTTAAATGTCAGATTTATCGCTATAAATTTCTCCGGCGTATTATTCCAATTTATAGATGCATTCTTCCCGTACAATAATATAATTCGCTCCTGTGTATTCCGGATCCCATAACCCGGCAGCGGTCCGTGAGGGAATGCGGGGCCATTATCGTAAATTTTTAGACTAAGTTTTTTTTCATCTTTTGTAATAACTATTTTAATTAATCCGTTTCCGGTGATTTTTGATAACCCATGTTTAATTGCGTTTTCGACCAGAGGCTGAATCAACAGTTGAGGAATTTGAAGTTCAAATAATTCAGGATTGCACTCGATTTCAAAATTGAGACGGTCTCCAAACCGCACTTTCTCAATTTCGAGGTAATTACGTATTGCATTCAGTTCTTCCGAAATAGAGTTAAACTGTTTCTCTTACCGGTTAATTGAATATTTAAAAAAGTCGGAAAGAGCCAAAGCCATTTTTTCGGTTTTTGGGGGATCTGTTGTTGCGAGGCTTGCAATCGAATTCAGAGCATTGTACAAAAAATGAGGATTTATCCTGGCCCTTAACGATTGAAGTTCTGATTGTTTATGAAGTTCGCTCAATTTGGCCAATTCCAAATCCTTTTTCCGGATTATAGTCTCTGAACTCTTTTTAATAAAAATAGAAAATGCGCGGGCAATACCTAAGAGTGGAGTAAATGGAATTACTGATGCCACAATCTGATAGTTAATATTCGAGGGTATAACCCGATAAATTAGATTTATAATAAGAAGAAAGATAAATGGGATAAACATTGTGGTTAAAAGGGGGACAATAAGGGCAGGAATGAAATTTTCATTTTCTTTTATGATCATCCGCTCAATAAGGAAAATGGTTACTATTGAAACTACTCCGACTCCAACGATCACTACTATTATCCGAAAATAGGAAATCAAAAGATCATCACTGTTTGGATAGGAATAGTAAAAAGAAAATATTGCTCTTATTATCAAATAAATAATTGTTGCACAAACAACAAAAATTCCTTGGATAAAATAGCTTTTAAACCTGTATTGATGTTTCTTAAACATCCCTTTTTGGGAAATTAGTATCAGAAAGATCATGGCACCTAACATGGCGATAAGGTCAATGAAAAATCGTAACTTATAGACAGTATTGTCGGAGGTATTGGATTTCTTCCCAAGCTTCCGGCTGTAATCTTCGGAATATAAAAATTTTATTATTTCATAATCAATAGGTTGATAGGTAATAGGATTCGGGCTTGATTCCGCAAATACTGTCGCAGAAATCATTTTTCCGACAGGATTATTCTTTGGATTTACAAGTGACCTAAGGAGATGGAAGTATATTATTTGCTTACGACCTGAATAATCGGTTTCAGGTGAAATGTTTAAAACAATACTTGTTTGTGAAATACGGACCCAATTGTCACGTTGCTTTACAAAATCGGTATTAATTCCCTGGTTTTTATTATTTATCCCGACTGAAAGATTTGATAATCCATCTTTTACAAGGTAAACGTGCCACTGATCCATTAAGACGTTCAAAGTGTCGACTAACTCCTTAATTATTAACGAGTCAACTTTGGTTGGGTTTCCTGTTAATTTTAGTAGAATGTTTTCACCATACATTAATGGGTGAATTCCATCCAGAATTTTTGATTTAAGCTGATCTGTTAACTGAGGTTCATTTTTGGAACCAGAACTGTTCCCAAAAGATGTATGAAAAATTGCTAGCAGAAAGAGGAGTGAAATAGTGTTTTTCATCAGGATTGACTTATGTTGCATCAAAAGAAACCTTTCTCCGGTCAATTTAAAAGAAAATTCCGACAAGCTGCAGAAACAAAGGGATAAACTGCAAATTGCTTGCCTGACTGTTCGATTCCTCCAATATTTTTAAGCCTGTTATGAAATTCCTTTTTATCTTTACCTTTCGGAATATTAAATCTACAATTATGCGTCTAAAACTACACTTTATTGTTTGTCTTTCATTTTGTGTTTTAACCATTTCTAATTCGGTAGCTCAGGGGCCATACAAAGCCACCTGGGAATCGCTCGGTACCCATAAGATGCCTGCCTGGTATGACGATGCTAAAATCGGACTAAGTATGCACTGGGGTGTTTATTCTGTTCCTGCCTGGGCTCCGCGGGAGAAGGGACTTTCATATGCCGAATGGTACGGAAACCGGATGCACGAAAAGGGAAGTCCTGCAATCGACTATCATCATGATAACTATGGGGCAAACTTCTCTTACGACGATTTTATCCCTAAATGGAAAGCTGAAAACTATAACCCATCTGAATGGGCGAAATTTGCCAAAAACATGGGGGCCAATTATATGTTCATCACCTCCAAACATCATGATGGATTCTGTCTTTGGCCGTCTAAGTATACCGACCGTAATGCGATGAAGATGGGTCCCCACAAGGATTTGCTGGGTCAGTTTGTTGAGGCGGGTCGTAAAGAGAATCTGAAAGTGGGATTTTATTATTCACTTTACGAGTGGTATAATCCTCTTTATACAGGTAAGGAGATCCCTTATGCAGGTTTGAAGAAGGTAAAAAACTATGTTGACGATTTTATGGTTCTACAGATTAAGGAGCTTATTGATTTATACCACCCTGACTTCATGTATTTTGATGGCGAATGGGACCACCCCGAATCGTTCTGGAAAATGAAGGAGGTAGTTGCATGGTACTACAATGAAGCGGCGAAAAGAAATCAGGAAGTTTTTGTGAATGACCGGTTTGGAAAGGAGGAGCGAGGGAAGCATGGTGACTTGTATAATGTTGAATATGATGGGGAGAAAGGGAGTGAAGGATTGCTTTCGCACAAATGGTCGTACTGGCAGGGGATTGCCAAGACATTTGGGTACAATCAGGATACTGATCCACAAGATTGTCTTTCTCCAAAGCAATTCATCGATAAGGTAATCAAAGGAGTTAGCCATAATGGGAACTTCGATATCAATGTTGGGCCAACTGCAGCAGGTGTAATTCCCGAATATGAGCAATACCCTCTTTTGAAACTTGGGGAGTGGTTAAAGACAAATGGCGAGGCGATTTATGGCTCCCGTTACTGGAAGGTTAAGCAGGAGGAGGGTGATGCCTGTTTCACTTCAAAGGCAGACTATGTTTACGCGATTTTCCTCAAATGGCAGGGGGAGGAATTTAAGTTGAAATCAGTAAAGCCAGTTGACGGGTCAAAAATTACAATGCTAGGAGTTCCGGGAGATCTTAAATGGAAATGGGATGCAACAAACGGGTTGACAATAACCTATCCACGACAGAAAGCAAGGCCCACATCATGCAGCTATGCATGGTCCTTTAAGATTAAGGTGAAATAGTTTACTTTAGCCCTGTCAGGGTTCAAAACCCTGACAGGGCTAATTCAACAGATTTAATTTGATTATAATGCAGATTAGAGTACCTTTAAAAGAGCTGAACTCACGAATAGAGCGTTTTAGGATTCAGATGAATAGTGATTACCCAACCTGGGAAATGACGGTTGTGTTTAGCAAGATTAACCTTTACTATTTTACTGGTACCATGCAGGAGGGGGTCTTGTTTATTCCAAAATTTGATGAGGCTGTTTTGTGGGTTCGAAGAAGTTATGACAGGGCGGTTGAGGAGTCGTTGTTTCCGATAATCAAACCTATGGATAGCTATCGGGATGCAGCCCTTACAATAAAACATTTTCCGGATACGGTTTATCTTGAAAAAGAGATTGTTCCCATTGCAATGTTGCAGCGATTTCAAAAATATTTCCCCTTTTCTAAAGTCGAATCTTCTGATATTCAAATTGGTAAAGTAAGATCAATCAAGAGTATTTATGAGTTAGGTTTGATGGAGCAATCCGGGAGAATACATCAACGGGTAACGGAAGAGTTAGTTCCCGGACTTTTGAAAGAGGGGATGAGTGAGCTGGAGTTTTTTACAGATCTTTATTCTGCTTTGATTCATGAAGGACATCATGGTGTGGCCAGGTTTGGGATGTTCGATACAGAATCTATTCTTGGTCAGATTGCATTTGGGGAGAGTTCAATTTATCCAACTTCGTTTAATGGGCCGGGAGGTAATTATGGCATGAGTCCGGCAGTTCCTATCCATGGTAGCAGGAATCGAAAGCTAAGGAAAGGAGATCTGGTTTTTGTTGATGTTGGTTGTGGTGTTGACGGGTATCATACAGATAAAACGATGACTTACATGTTCGGCAAGACTTTGTCTACCGAAGTAATAGAGATTCATTTACAATGTGTTGACATTCAAAATAGGGTAGCGGCAATGTTGAAACCAGGAGCAATTCCATCTATTATCTACAACACTATTCTGCAGGGACTGGATCCGGATTTTCTTGAAAACTTTATGGGATTCGGATCACGGAAGGTGAAGTTTCTGGGTCATGGAATTGGGCTAACAATAGATGAAATGCCGGTTATAGCCAATGGATTTGATGAGCCAATTCAGGAGGGGATGGTTTTTGCGGTAGAACCTAAGAAGGGAATCCCTCGTGTTGGCATGGTTGGAATTGAAAACACCTTTGTTGTTACGCCGCAAGGCGGACGCAATATTACCGGAGATCATCCTGGTCTATTGAAGGTGTATTAAAAGGATGCCGGATCTATATAAAGGCTGTATCAAAAGTAAAAAATTTAAAGACAAAGGCCGCAAAGTGAAAACTCAAAGAATCGCAAAGTATTGTATATCTTTCCATTAACTCTACTCAACATTCCGTTTTCAATATTTAACCCGGCCGGTAGAAGACTTTTGATACAGCCTCTTATAAATGGTTTTTATTTCTTTTTCTTAGTCAGGAAGTACGCAGCAGCTCCAAGGACTACTACAGCTCCACCGATCAATACATAAGTAGATGTGCAACAACCTTTTGAAGTTTCTTCTTCGGCTGCGGCATTATAAAATACCGGTTTAGCTGCCTTATCAGCGTTTACTGAATCTTTTTTTGCTGCCGGCTGCGTCTGAGCAAAGGCTAGACCTAAACTTCCCAGAAATAAGATTCCGGTCATCGTGTACATTAGAATTGTCTTTTTCATACTTTTTTTATTAAAATTTACTATTTATACGTGTTTGCGAGTTCATCATATTTTCTGGCTATTTTCGGATCTGACTTTCGGTATGTATCAGCCAGTGCAATTATTGCAGGCTTAAAACCAGGATTCAGGGTTAAACAGTCTTTAAGTAAAGATCGAGCCTTTGCAATTTCTGTTTCCGGTAATAACTTTGAAAGTGCGACATAGGCTTCGAAGTATTTGCGATTATAGCCAATAAGAGTTTCATAGTACCTGATTGCCTCATTTTGAATATTTTGCGTTACAGCGATATTTCCCAGGTACATCAAAGCCGCTTCGTACCCCGGATTAATTTTTAATGCTGATTGAAGAACAACCTTTGCACTGTCAATTTTCCCTTCCTTCAAAAGTACGGTTGCAAAATTATAAAAGATTCCTTCATCCTGTGCATTTAATTTAAGGGCATTAGCAAAAAATCTGCATGAATTTTCGGTATGACCATTTATTAATGAGTCATATCCCTGAAGATCGAGTTTTGTGATTCGTTTAAGGATTGCACAAACAGGAATACTTTCGGCATATATAACATGAATAGCGTTTGAAGGAGGCCACATCTTATTTTTTAACAGAGATTCCGGTATGTAACTGTTGGCGACTATCATATAATCCCAATCCTTTTGACTTCTGTTATCATACTGACAATAGTAACTTTTAACATTGGGCTGATCGCGAAAATACCAATTAGCAGAAAAATTTGATGCAATCTTAATTGAACCTACTTCTTTGTTGTCTTTCAGATAGATTTTAAGCCATTCTGATGCTTTGCGTACTGTATTGTAATAATAGTCTGTTTCATAGTTTCCATATGCTCCTGTAAGTCCCCCAACCGTTTGGTTATAATACATATAGTAATAAGGATGATTAAGGATCATGAATTTAAGGGGATGCAGTGCCAGTCCGAATAAAAAAAGGAAGACGACTCCGGTTAAAATACTATATTTCAAATATCTGAAAAGATGATACAAACCGACAGCTGAAACCAGTACAATCGAAGGATAGACAAAAAGGAAATGTCGCCAGGATCCATAAAGATTCGATTTTTCATAAATGACAAAAACGATTGGAAACAAAACAGTGAAGATCACGAAACTGTATTTGAGAAAGTTCTCCTTGTTGAAGAATTTTTTTGATAGAATTATAAAGGCAGCAATTCCTGCAAATACCAATAATGGTATAGTAATTGCCATATATTTAGGTAAATAATACCATGGCATCAGATCAGACCATTCCATTTTTCCTTCAAATAGCTGCATAATTGTTGTAGGAAACCCAGCCATCACCTTATATGATTTCAAAATATTATTTATAGGATCTTTTTGGGCATAAGGCCATAAGATAAGGCTTAAAATCAACGCTCCAACTGATACAAAAAGGGAGTGTAAAAACTTTGTTCTTAAAACTTTTAAATCAATCCTGCCGTTCTGGAAGTATTTAAAACTATTGAAAACAATGAAAAACAGAAACAGGTAGCAAATAAGGATTAGTCCGCCGGACCGTATGCTGATTGAAAATGCGATACTTAGTGTTAATATCAGTGCATTTAAAATCCTTGTTTTATCATTGAAGAAAAATCTTAATATGAAATAGGTAGCGGTGATATAACTTAGGGCAAAAGGGATATCCTTTAGATTATTTTGTGTATGGCCTAGAAAAGTTGGAGAGAGAGCGAACAATATCAGGACGAGCATTCCTGATTCCCAGCCGGCCAGCCATATTGCGAACAAAGCAGAAACCATGATTGCAAGCCATCCTGCAATTGAACAAGATAGATGGCGAAAGAGAAAAACGTCATCGATATTGAACCATTTAATCAGGATAGTAGTCAGGTTATCGAATGATTGCCCATAGTATTTAAGATGGGTATTTGGTGTGTTGAGGGCTGATGTATCTTTGCCAAGGGAAGCCAGGTAATTATAGACAGATATTGACTGGTCATAGTGAAAATATTCATCACCTGAAATTCCTGCATCACTGCCGCCCTTTAACATGATTAGAAGAAGGAGTGTGGCAATGCCAAAAAAAAGAAATTTCATACGGGTTTTATTCATTTTTTTCCGGCGCATGCAAAGTTTCAGGCTAAAGTATCCTCATCAAAAAATTTCCTGACGATATACAGAGGTCTGTTTTGAGATTCCTTGTATATCCTGAACACATATTCGCCTACAACACCAAGGGATACAAGTTGGATAGAGCCAAGGAAGTAAATACTTAACAGGGTGGATGACCATCCGACGATTGCAAAACCAAGTATTTTAGCAATCAGTACGTATATACCTGCAAACATAAATACAATAGTTCCGATAAGTCCAAGAGTTAATGTCAAACGAATCGGGAATCTTGAAAAGGAGAATATTGCATCTGCTGCCAGGATAAACAATTTGGCAAGGCTCATTTTGGGATTTCCTTCGATTCTTTCGTCCCGGACATATTCGACAAATCCTTGTTTAAATCCAATAAATGCTCGCAGACCAGGAAGATATCGAACCTTTTCTTTCATTTGCAGTAAAGCATTAACAGCCTCCCTTCTCATCATAGAAAAATTACCAGTGTTTTCCATGTTTTGGATAGCTGTAATGTTCTTAAACATGAGATGGAAGAGGAAAGTGTAGAAATTTCTGCTTGTTTTCCCTTTTCGGCCGCTTCTTTTTCCACTTATAATATCAAAATTCTCCTCCGTAATTTTCCTGTACATCTCTTTGAAAAGTGCCGGTGGGTCCTGCAAATCACCATCCATCATGCAGACAATATCGCCTTTAGCATGTTCGAGGCCGGCCGTGAAGGCTGCCTGGTGGCCGAAATTTCTGGACAATGACAAGACTTTTATGGAAGAATATTTCTTTTTACAATCGAGTAGCAATTGCAGGCTTTTGTCCTTGCTTCCATCATCGACAAATATGATCTCAAAATCGGTATCAATCGTTTCCATCGCAGAAACCGTCTGCTTGACAAGATTGTCGATCAGTCCTTCCTCGTTGTATATGGGGATAACGACAGAGAGCATATAAAAAAGTGTATAGTATGTGAATTGTTAAGTCTAAACACCTACAAAATTAAAATAAATCAGGAAGTTATGAGGGTCATTAGGCTTCGATATCTACTTCTTATTATACATTTCGTCGTACTTTTTAATTATAGCCAAATGTTTATCATTTAGAGCATTGGCATGAAAGAAAGTAATTCCGGTTGCACCATTGTCATGTGCTTGCCTTATTGCCTCTTCGAAATCGGACATATTGTTACCATAATCACCAACTGCAACTCCTGTAAAGAGTAGCTGGCCTTGTTTCAATTCGCGTAACCCTTGTTTGGTTGCGAATCCGACCCAGAACATATTTCCTTGATGATCACCTTTATATGCCATTGGAAAGAAGAGATCAAGGTTCCAGTGGCCCCAGTCCTGCCGCACATATTCACGTGCGAGTTCCGGAAATGGAAAGACAGCGGCTGAAGCTTTTGTTCCTGCTTTGTGACAAATTTCAACACATTCTTCCACAAGTGAGGTGATTTTGTCCATACGAAATTGTTTCCACGCAGGGTTTTCTTCCTTATCCGGCAGGTCCATTGGATCCATGCCAAACTTTTCTTTGAATTCTTTTCTGGCTGCAGGATGGTAATCAAAGTCAAATTCAGGGAATACTCTGTTTTGGACAAGAGGCTTATCGTTTAATTTGTATTTTTTCTGAAGGTCTGCACCCAGAACTACGTCTACATATCGGATGTAGTCGAAATGGACTGAGGCGAGGCCTTTAATTTCCGCTATTTCCTTCACACCTCTTTTAACATATTCGCGGGCACCAGCGGAGAAGGGGCTAAGGAAGCTATAATAACCAACATAGGGATGGTAATCACGACAACTCTGTCCCAGGCTGTTTACTGAGTACCATTCCGGATTATCCCGGCATTCTTTTGCCCCTCCGACATTCATCATCCAATGCCAGGCATGAACTCTGATTCCGTATTTATTTCCAATTCTGATTAGCACTTTTAACTGCGTAGGATCGCTTCCTGGAAGAATATCTGTGATTCCCGCCTTTGCCAATCTTGCCATCCAGGCAACCTTAACATCTTCTGTTCCTGCACCCGGATCGCCCCACGTAGCAAAATAGAACTTTTTATCTGTATAATTCACGTCAGGCTCTTTACCGGAATTTTTAGCTATCAGCTGAAGAGAGCTTATTAGGATGATAAAAGGAATAAATACTTTTAGATGTTTCATTTGTATAGACTTAATATAATAAACAACCTTCTAAACGGCCAGATCCTTGTAAACAGATGCCCAGGGTTCCCGCATTTTTCGTTGGAGCATACCATTTGCCACCTCATTATTTATAAACTTTTCATTTACCGGATCCCAATCCAGGTCTTGTTGAAGTTTCATTGCTATATTACCTAGGTGGGACATTGTAATTGAACGATGGCCAATTTCGGCCGGAGCAATTGTCTCCTTGCGGGAATAGATGCAGTCGATGAAGTTTCTGAAATGGTCATCGCTTTTGTAAAGATGAATTTCTGATGGGGAAATTACAGAATCCTTTAGACTTTCAGGAAAAACCTGGTGATTTCCCCTATTAGCCCGTGCCCAGCCTTCGGTACCATAAAAGGTTACACCACCAGCGACTTTATTTGAAATTATGAGTTTTACACCGTTGGCATAAATACACTCAAAATAATATTCAGTTGCAGTATTCCATATTGGATGCACGGCCCATGTTGCTTTAGCATTTTGGATTCTTACCGGACCAGTATGTTCAGTGTCCATTCCCCACTGGGCGATATCGGGATGATGTCCGCCCCAGTCTGTTACCTGACCTCCTGAATAATCGAGTACCCAACGGAAGTTTACATGAGTTCGGGCGGGGCAGTATGGGGCATCGGGTGCAGGACCTAGCCACGTATTGTAGTCAAATCCTTCAGGGACAGGGATTGTATTAGTCAGATTACCTGTTTTCCCATAATCCGGGGTCCCTGAGGGCAGTCCGCATTCCACTCTTTGAAGTTCACCAATTCTACCATTTCGCACAAGTTCACAGACGCGACGGAAGTTTTCATCCGAACGTTGCTGGCTTCCGGTTTGGAAGATTGTTCCATATTTCTTGACTGCATTTGCCATTGCCCTTCCTTCCGGGATGGTTAATGCGAGTGGTTTTTGGCAATAGATATCCTTACCTGCCTTAGCTGCCATCAATACTGGAATTGAATGCCAGTGATCTGGGAGAACAACTTCAACAGCGTCGACGTCTTTTCTGGCAATCACCTCCCTGAAATCTTCAAATCCTTTACAACCTTTATAACTTTTGCCATTGATTTTCGAATAATAACCATCAACAAGGTTAAGGCCTATCTCTCTTCCGCCTGGCTTACCATTCCAATAGCCGGTACTTTGTTTGTTGACATCGCAAATTCCTGTGATTTGGACTCTTTTATCTGTCAAAAAATCATTTATGTCGTTCATTGCCTGGTTACCGGAACCTATGAACATCAGATTAATTCTGTCAGATGGTGGCACATGCCCGTTTTTACCTCGGGCGCAGGCTGAAATAATTGTTGGTAGGGCCAGGGTGCCTGCGCTAACTGCTGAGGTGAGTTTAATAAAATCCCGTCTGTTGATCATAGTCATTTTATTGGATTTTGAATAAAAAATGAAGACGGAGCTAATTGTAATCTTTAATTGTAAAGATAAACAATATTAACTCCGCCTTCGCGGTGGTAAACAGTTCTATTTTACAGGCTGCAAACGTGCAAGTGCAAATTCGGCAGCATCTTTTAATTGACTTTTTTTCACCAGTTCCTGTAAGACCGGAATACTAAGATCGGAACCCATCCAGCTTATTTCGCGGATCAGCAATTTTTTACCGTCATCTGTAGCATCAGCACTCTCCAGAACCTTGATGATTTGTTTCTCAAAAGCCTGATATTCAGCAGTAGTTTTAGCTTCATAGCGAATACGGCTCTGTAAGTCAGAAAAGTATTTTGTGCTTTTTGTGATATCATAAGCAGCGATTTTGGCCAGATCACCTTCGAGAGTCAGCTCTTTATAGTCAGGTCTTAATGAAGAACCAGTCATTGTTGGAAAATCATAAGGTATTTTTTGGGTTACTTTTCCCGAAGCAGCCCATTCAGCTCCACGTTGGAAGGTTGTAATAAACCCAACGCATTCCAATGCAGGTCCGCCGTCATCGTCGGCATGACCTAAGGTTGTATGGAAAATCCTTCCTTTGCCATAACTTAGAGTCATAAGAATGGGTTCATCTCTGCCGGTGCCTCCTTTAGCGGTATCCGAAAAAGCAGTAGCAAGAATCTCCATATTTTTGCCGGGACCGCGTAACCGTGCATAAAGTTCGTCAGCACCGTGTATCCAACGTTGAGGTAAACCTTTGATTACCGGATGTTCTGTATTGCGGGCCCTGATTTCAAATTCGTGTCTTTTACCATGTGCACCACCAATGCCTGCGGAGTTATCGACGATTAAAGAATCGTGTCTGAAGTACATATAGGGCCCGTCTTTTTCATTCCGGTTTCCCCAGCCTCCCAGTCCGATCATTGCGTTAAACTCTTTCCATTCGGGAAATGTGTTGTCTCCGGCGTGATAGATTACAACACCACCGCCATTATTGACATAATCAACAAAGGCAGTCTTGGTTTTTTCGGACCATGAATCTCCATTGTAGTCAATAACAACAACGCTGTATTTAGAAAAATCAGGATTAAAAGAATCCATGTTGCCACCTTTTTCGGGGGACTTTGCAATATCGGCAGTAAAAAGACCAGTTTGTTCGAGGAGCTGCTGTAAAATAGGCGAACTGGTTTTCCAGCTGTGGTTGTTTTGCCCGGTAACAATTAACGCTTTGTAAGCTGTCCCTTTTTGGCAGGCGTTAAATATGGTTAATAATCCTGCAATAATCAATACAATAAGATATTGTTTCTTCATTTGTGTTTTAGATTAAATTGTGGGTAAGCTCCAGGGTTGACGGTAAGGACGACTTAACAAACGACTTGCCATAGGATTTCCGATGATTTCCTCTTTTACCGGATCCCATTGAATTTTCTGTCCGGTTGTCATTGCTATTTCGCCTAAAAGGGCAACTGAGATAGCGCGAAAGGCGACTTCAATTGGGGCTATTGCTTCCTTTCGTGAGCGCACGCAATCGATAAAGTTCTGCCAATGGTTATCGCTCTTATAGATTTGAATCTCGTTAGGACCAATAACTTCCTGTAGAATTTTTGGATCTGAGGCTCCGATTCTGCCCCGGTCGACATTGATCCATCCGTTTTCGCCATACCAGGTAGCACCACCACCATGCACTAATTTTGCACTGTTTGCTACCCTCATATTAATTCCGTTTGAGTATTTGCAAAGGAAATCATATTCTACGGGTACATTAAAGATTCCGTCTCTTGGATAAACACCTTCGCCTGAGATTTCAACAGGGCCTGTTCTTTCGAGTTCAGCTCCCCAGTTGGCTATGTCGATATGATGCCCGGCCCAGTCGGTAAGTTGTCCTCCCGAATAATCAAGAATCCAGCGCCAGTCCCAGTGACTTACACCCCTGTAAGGAACTTTAAGGGCAGGACCGAGCCACATTTCCCAATTTAGTTCAGCGGGTACTTCTTTAACCGGAGGAGTTCCGATTCCCTTGTTTCCATTAGGTAATCCAACTTCAATATATTTTATCTTGCCTATTCTGCCATTTCTAACCAGTTCAACGGCATGATGAAAATTGGATTGTGACCTTTGCCAGCTTCCTGTTTGCCAGATGATCTTATTTTTCTGAACTGCACTTACGATTGTCTGACCATCTTTTATTGTACGGCAGATAGGTTTTTCGCCATAAACATCTAATTTTTTATTAGCTGCAGCAGTATAAATCAGGCCATGCCAGTGATCGGGTAATGCAATAGATACGGCGTCTAATTTCTCTTTTTCAAGTAATTCCCGATAATCTCCGTAAATTCGACAATCTGTATTGTTATTTGCCTTGTCGGCTATTCCTTTTGCTCTGGTTGCATGATTTGCATCGACATCACAAACTGCGACAAACTGCACCTGATTTTTGAGTTCGAGGAAATCTCTCATATTGCTGGTCCCTTGTGAACCGACTCCGATACCCCCCATTACAATTCTGTCGCTAGGTGGAAGTTTACCCCCCATTCCCAGAGCAGTTGAAGGTATAATCTGCGGGAGGATCAATGCGCCTGTTGCTACTGTTGCCGATCGTTTCAGAAAATCCCTTCTGGTAGATTTGTCAAACATTGTTATTGAATTTAGTGGTTATTAAGAATCTGATAATTAAATATGTGCTGCTGTTCCGGGAACTGGAGTTTCGAAGACCATATCTACAGGTCCGAATTCTATCTTTTTGGGTCCAAGGTCCATATCTGATTTCATGATAGCATCCCAGGTAATCAATTGACCTGTATATGCAGCGGTACGCCCCATGATTGCTGTGAGTGTTGAAATTGCAGTCTGTTCAGCCTCATTTACATATTTCCCTGTGCGGATTGCATGGACAAGGTGCATATGTTCCTGGACGTAAGGGGAAATTTTTATCGTATTCATTGTATTTCCGTTTTCGTCTTTTGGATATTCAAATTTCCATTTAACACTTCCGTCCAGATTCCAGATCGTATTGATACAATTTGTGTAACCTTCTGTGCCATTGATTAATTCACCTGTACCGTTTGCACAGCTATCCAGTTCACGACACATACTGTGCGAACTTACGCCGTTTCCATAATCGAAATCAATGCTAAAAAAATCGTATTGATCCCCTGTAACCCTGCGTGCACGGCCTCCGTAGCCAATGGCCTTTTCCGGATGTTTTCCCATAAACCAGTTGATCACATCAATATTATGTACGTGAGTATCCAGAATATGGTCGCCACAAAGCCAGCAGAAATTGTTCCAGTTCCGGATCATATATTCCATATCATTCCATCCTTCTTCGCGGGTACGAAACCACACGTGTTCCTGATTCCAGAAAGCTTTGGCAGATGTGAGTTTGCCGATAGCGCCATTTGCCACCTGTTTGTATGTTTCGATATAATCTTCCTGATGACGGCGCTGGGTACCAGTTACAACACAAAGTCCAAGAGCTTCTGCTTTTTTTGCAGTTGCAATCATTAACCTTGCACCTACGGGGTCAACACAAACAGGTTTTTCGAGAAAACAATGTTTCTTATTCACAACGGCCTCCAGAAAATGATCTGGACGAAACTGGGGGGGAGTCGCACAGATTACAACATCAATTTCAGGCATAGCCATTAACTTCTTGTACGCATCGAAACCTACAAAACAATTTTCGATGGGTATAGGGAGGTCGAAAGAGGCAAATCTCTTCCGGCAATTGTCGATCTTATCCTGAAACACATCGGCAAGGGCTATAATCTCAAGGTCTGGGCCTGCACTAATAAAATTAATTGCAGCACCTGTTCCGCGATTACCGGCACCAACAAGTCCGGCCCGAAGTTTACGGCCTTTAGGTGCACCCTTCAGAATGGGGGGTAATCCCAATGCGGTATTGTCCAGTTTTTTAGAGCATGACGAAAGGACAGCACTTGCGCCAGCAACACCAATTCCTGCCAAAACACTGGCGCCAAGGAATTTACGTCTGTTAATATTTTTTGAATCGTTTTTCATGCTATTCTTCATTTTTCCATTTTTCAATCTTTCATTTAATACTGTCAGCCTCACAAACAACCCTGAAACCATTATCGATACAATCAGAGTACCACCAGATGCTCTTAGGCATCTGAGGATCTGTCACGAGCCAGGCCTGAGTTTTTGTAAAGTCTCTTGCTGCACTTCTGACATCTTTCGCATCACTTTTAAAAGATCCACCTCTGATAACATGTTCCTGTCCTGATTCGGGACCTTTTGGGTTAACCACCAATCCCGAACCTGTCTTGTATGCATCTGGTGAGTAGTAGTCGGAACAGAACTCAGCAATATTCCCGGCCATATTTTTCAGTCCAAAAGGATTTTCCTTAACAGATCCGGGATCTTTTGTTTTGGAGGAACTATTCACCATATACACAACTCTGGAATTGATGTTAGTAGTATCCGGGCCAAAAATTTTCTTAAGAAGTCCTTTTGAAGTAAATTTATTTGGGTCGCCTGCAAAGAAGTAGGGAGTTGTTGTGTTTCCGCGGCAGGCATATTCCCATTCGGCTTCTGTTGGCAGTCGGTATTTTTTACCAGTCACTTTAGATAGCCATTCACAATACGTATTGGCAGCCCGCCACGACATTGTAATTGCCGGGCGCGAACCTTTTCCCCAACCCTGATCAGGAGCTCCCCAAGGTGGGGTAGGTCCGGTAATTGCATCCACGTCCTTATTTTTGAGAACCTGACCTTCTGTTCTTCCCTGAGAAGCCGTAGCCTGAAAAAAGGCCAAATACTCATTCCATGAGACTTCAATTTTACCCATCCAGAATTTTGAGACCTTAACTTTATGTACCGGTCCTTCATCCGGCTTCCGCAGGGGTTCATTGTCAGGACTTCCCATATTAAATGTCCCTTCAGGTATGGCAACCATGTCGAATGCTACTGTTGTACCCGGGATTTTCTCGGTGAAGTTTTCGAATTTTTCTACCTTGGTTGAGGCCGTGAACTTCACCACGCTGGCTGCCGCATCAACACCAAAATTTGTGTCATGTTCATGTTTTGCATTTTTGTCAAAATGACCAACATTAAGGTGGCAGTTGATACAGTTTGGCTTAGGATCATCTTTAGAATTGATGTACGAAAGGTGGGCATTGCTTCCATTTACCGACAATGTCACCGGAAAAAGATTTGAATGACATTTGGCACACGATTTTTCGTAGGTAAAACCCTTTGCATTTTCAAGTAATTTCTTCGATTCCCAGTTGATTTTGGAGGGATCTTTAAAAAGATATCCATAAATATCCAATGCACCATGTTTTGCTTTGGCGATCAGGAACCCTTCGCCTGGCGGAGGCAAGTGACATTCTACGCATTTAACCGAGACGCCGGTTCTGTTATTATGATGAGGGGATAATTTCCAGCTTTGTTCCGCCCACGGATGCACATGACAGGACATGCAATAATTATCTGAAGAGGTGAAAGTCGATACCTTATTGAAGATTATCATAATGGCCAGACATAGGAGAGCTCCAAAGGTCATTAACCAAATCCGGGCTTTTGATCCGTTGATCACCCGAAGAACAAGAGTTTTAATATTCATTGTTTATTAGGGTTCAATCCAAAAACGCAAACTACCTTTACTGTTCTGTTGCGTTATGTATGATGTATTATTTCTTACTGTAAATTTTCAAATAATCCTTACGGTTTCAGTTCATTTATAACGATATAGCAGGTTAAAAAAATCTGTTCTGATCCGTTCTGTAAACATAGTCGTTTTTTCATTTCGCCCGACACAAAAAATTCATGTTATATAACACTAAAAAACTTTGGAGGGATTCAATGGGCCAGTAGCCAGTTTTCTGCTGCATCCATCTCTATATCAAGAGGAACATTTATTTGTACGGCGTTTTCCATCTCTTGTTTTACGATCTCTTTCACTGTATCCAATTCAGTTTTTAACACGTCAAAATTTAACTCATCATGTACCTGAAGAACCATTTTTGATTTTATTTCATTCTTTTCAAATTGTTTATGAATGTTTATCATGGCCACTTTAATAATGTCAGCTGCTGATCCCTGGATTGGTGCGTTTATGGCGTTTCGCTCGGCAAATGCGCGTACTGCAGCATTAGCCGAATTAATGTCTGCCAGATATCGCCTTCTTCCCATTATCGTTTCAACATATCCTCTTTCCCTTGCGAGTATGAGCTGACTGTCCATATAGTTTTTGACCATTGAAAAGTTGGCAAAATAGTCGTCGATAAGTTGTTTAGCCTCTCCTCTTGGGATGTTTAGTCGTTGTGAGAGACCAAAAGCCGAAATTCCATAAAGGATTCCGAAGTTTGCTGTCTTGGCCTTTCGGCGCATGTCTGAAGTTACTTCATTGATAGGAATCCCGAAAATCTTTGATGCCGTGGCAGCATGGATATCCTCACCATTGCGGAATGCTTCCGTCATTACCTTGTCACCGGAAACTGCAGCCATTATCCGTAGTTCAATCTGGGAATAGTCGGCAGATAAGAACGTATGATCATCATCGCTTGGGATGAATGCCTTTCGGATTTCACGGCCACTTTCGTCTCTGATTGGGATGTTTTGCAGGTTTGGATTCGTGGAACTAAGCCTTCCTGTTGCAGCAATTGTCTGATTAAATGAGGTATGTAATTTCCCTGTTTTAGGGTTGATTAGTTTTGGGAGTGCTTCAACATAGGTTGAAAGGAGTTTTTTTAATCCCCGGTGTTCAAGAATCTTGTTGATGATTGGATGTTTATCCTGTAGATTGACCAATATTTCTTCACCTGTTGAATACTGCTTTGTTTTTGTTTTTTTGGCTTTTGGATCGAGAAGTAATTTTTCGAAAAGAATATACCCCAGCTGTTTAGGAGATGAAATGTTGAAAGGTTCACCTGCCAGTTCAATTATGCTGTTTTCAAGCTCAATGATTTGTTCTCTCAGGACTATCGCATAATCATCGAGGACTTTAGGATCAATTTTTAATCCTGCGAGTTCCATTTGTACTAACACTTTTAGAAGGGGCATTTCGACTTTTGTAAAAAGCTCCTTCACTTCTCCCTTAATTAGTTCCTTATCGAGTAATTCTTTAAGTTGAAAAGTTATATCAGCATCCTCGCAGGCATATTCCTTGATTATTTCAGGTTCTACCTGTCGCATTGTAAGTTGATTTTTTCCCCTTTTACCGATGAGCTCTTCTGTTGCTACCTTTTTATAACCAAGATATATTTCGCTGAGATAATCCAGGTTATGCCGCAGATCGGGCTGTATTAAATAATGTGCGACCATTGTATCGAAATAGTCCCCTTTTATTTCAATGTTATGGTGTGAAAGAATCAGAATATCAAATTTCATGTTCTGTCCGATCTTTAGGATAGCCTCATTGGCAAAGACATCTTTAAATTTTGATGTTAGTGACAGTGCTTTTTTCTTATCAGCAGGAACCGGCACATAATAGGCTTCACCAGGTTTAAAGGAAAATGATAAACCGACGAGCTGATCAGATTGTGTATCCAGTCCGGTGGTTTCTGTGTCGAAGCAAAAGGATGTTTGCTCTCCCAGGCTGGATATTAATTCAGTTACTTTCTCCTCAGAATCGACAAGTATATAATTGTGACTTGTTGATTTGATATCTGAATGGACTCCAGGTGACTCAGTTTGTGTCTGTTCACCCAGACTGAAAAGAGTTCCTTGCTCAAAAGCAGGGGCGGGGACTGGTTCCGGGGTTTTATTTACAGCTGGCAACACCCTTTCCGCTAAAGTTCTGAATTCGAGTTCGAGGAATATTTTCCTTAATTTTGTAAAGTCAGGTTGTGAGAGGCTCAGATCTTCCTGATTGAATTCCACTGGCACATCGATAATTATCTCGGCGAGTTTTCGCGACATACGTACTTGTACTTCAAATTGTTCGAGGCTTTCCTTCTGTTTCCCCTTTAATTTATCAATATTCTGATATACACCCTCTACGCTACCAAACTCACTGACAAGTTTCATGGCGGTTTTGGGTCCGATTCCCGGGCATCCAGGGATATTATCAGCGGTGTCGCCCATGAGACCTAAAACATCAATGACCTGCAAAGGATTCTGAATCTGAAAATTCTCACATACCTGTTTAACGCCCAGGATTTCCATTTCATTTCCCAGTCTTTTAGGTTTGTACATGAAGATATTTTCGGAAACAAGTTGTGCGTAGTCTTTATCAGGAGTAACCATAAAAACCTGAAAGCCTTCTTTTTCGGCAATTTTAGCCAATGTTCCAATTACATCATCTGCCTCAAAACCCTCTTTTTCAAGGATTGGGATCTTGTAACCCTCGATAATCTCCCGGATATATGGAATTGACTTTCGAATGTCTTCGGGCATCTCGTCCCGGTGGGCTTTGTAGTCGGGAAACATATCATGACGAAAGGTAGGACCTTTCATATCGAAGGCGATTGCGATATGAGTCGGATTTTCATTCTTAATAAGTTGTTCAAGAGTGTTCACAAACCCCAGCATGGTGGATGTATTTAGTCCCTTTGAGTTGACACGGGGTGCATTAATAAATGCGAAATAAGAGCGATAAATTAATGCATAGGCATCAAGAAGAAACAATCGGTTCATATCTGTACGGCTTTAGTCAAAATCAAAACTACATAAATTTAGGTAAAAATGACGATAAAATTAATGCTACCTTTGGCCGGATATAAAAACAGAGAAAGCCAACTAAATTAATATGTCATCCAAGGACCAGATCATAGCGCCTATCCGTGAAGAACTGAAAAACTTTGAGCCGTATTTCCAAAACGCGACGAAGAGTGATTTGCCCCTTTTAAGTAACATCATTAATTATATTTTGCGTCGTAAAGGAAAGCAGATGAGACCGATGTTGGTTTTTCTGACTGCCAGGTTGAATGGTGACTTCAACGAACGTACTTACCATGCCGCCCTTACGATCGAATTGTTACATACAGCGACGCTTGTCCATGATGATGTTGTAGATGACAGTTACCAAAGACGGGGGTTTTTTTCGATAAATGCTGTCTGGAAAAATAAAATAGCGGTTCTTGTCGGAGATTTCATCCTGGCAAAGGGTTTATTGTGGTCTATTGATCATAAAGATTATGATATACTTGGTCATATCAGTACAGCTGTAAAGGACATGAGTGAAGGGGAGATTCTCCAGATCGAGAAGGCACGGAAACTGGATATTACGGAAGAGGTATATTTCGAGATTATCCGTAAGAAAACCGCTTCTTTACTTGCAACGAGTGCTGCAGTAGGTACCTGTTCGGTTACATCGGATCAGGAAATAATTGAGCGTATGAGGCTTTTTGGTGAATATGCGGGTATGGCTTTTCAGATCAAAGATGATCTTTTTGATTACCAAAAATCGAACCTGATTGGCAAACCGACTGGGAATGATTTACATGAAAAGAAAATTACTTTGCCACTTATTCATGCTCTTAATCAGTCGGATAGTAAGGACAAAACACGAATCCTTAAAATAGTCAGGAAACGGACAAAGTCATCTTCTGATATTAGGGATGTGAGTGATTTTGTTGAGTCGAAGGGTGGATTCAAATATGCCGAGGTGGTCATGAATGATTATGTCAGGAAATCAATAGATCAATTATCCTCCTATGCTGATTCCGAAATCAAAAAAGCGCTTATCGGTTATGTGAATTATATCTCGTCCAGGGTAAGCTGATTATTAGAAATAGGTTACTTTGCCGTTGGAAATTGAGGAGAGCAGATTATTTGCAAGACGGCTTGCTCCAATCCGAAAAAGCTTATTATTCAGCCATTCAACTCCCAGAACATCCTTCACAATCGCGATATATTTAAGTGCATCAGCAGTTTCTACGATGCCTCCTGCTGCTTTGAAACCGACTTTAAGATTCGTTTTTTCATAATGGCTTTTAATTGCACGGCACATGATCCAGGCAGCTTCAGGTGTGGCTGCAGGCTCCATTTTTCCTGTTGATGTCTTAATAAAATCGGCACCTCCCTGTATAGCCAGATGTGACGCTTTCCAGATTTTCGAGTAATTCTTTAATGCTCCCGTCTCCAGGATTACTTTAAGATGTGCCTTATCACAGGCATTCTTTATGGTTGATATCTCTTTTGCGACCGAAATATAGTCTTCGGAAAGAAATTCGCCAAGATTGAGGACGATATCAATTTCGTCAGCACCTTTCGACACAGCCATAATAGTCTCAAGCACCTTTACGTCCAAAAAAGTTTGAGAAGAAGGGAAGCCTCCTGATACAGATGCAATTTTTACTTCCGGTGCATGAAGGGATTTCTTAGCCGCTTCAACAAGTGATGGATAAACACAGATTGCAGCGACACTAGGCAGACCCGGGAAGTAATTTGAGAATCCGGATACTTTTGCAGCCAGATTCGCAGCAGTTGCCTGTTGGTCGGTTGAATTCAGGGTAGTAAGATCGATGCATGAAAATGCAAGTTCATACCATTCATGATGATTTAATTCTTCAGAATC
>CAINLJ010000006.1 GCA_903850335.1 uncultured Bacteroidia bacterium
AGGAACGTTGAGGCAATATGAGAATAACAACTTTGTTAATTTTCTTATCAGTCTATTTGGTGAAGCGATTACAGGCGAATTGATAGAGCGGTATTTTATAGGAACATCAAAGCATTGGCCGGGATCCTCTATCTTTTGGCAGATCGGATCAGATAAGAAAATCAGAACTGGTAAGATCATGTTATATAATGCGATTACAGGCAAAAGGATAAAGGAGCCGTTTAACCATATCCAATGGGTGCACAAATTGATTAATCAGCCTGAATTTGAGCTTAAACAGTGCCTATTCGGTGAATACCTTTTGATTGACAAGTTAAAGCCCGTTGCTATTGTTGAGAGTGAAAAGACTGCAATTATCAGTAGTGTGTATTTACCTCAGTTCCTTTGGCTGGCAGTTGGATCACTTACAAATCTAAGTTTTGAAAAGTGCTTAACTCTTGCAGGTCGAAGGGTTGTTTTATATCCTGACTTAAACGGATTTGATAAATGGACAGCGAAGGCCAAAGAGTTAACCGAACGGATCCCAGGAACGAAGTTTATAATATCCGATTTGTTGGAGAGATCAGCAACAGAAGCGGAACGGGCGAACGGTTTGGATTTGGCAGACTATCTTATCAGATTTGATTTGATGCAATTTAGGAGCCAACAGGCAACGGATCCGGTACCCGATGACAGCCCGGCACCCAGTTCAGATCATTGGTTGAATAGTTGCCACCTACTGCCCGGCTATGTAGATTCACTATCTTTCGTGGAATCATTGCTATTTTACCCCTAAAATGATGTAAAAACGTTCAAAAACTGCAAGAAATGAGAGAGATTTAACCATGTGGTGAGTCTCTTTTTTGCATTAAATCGGATCAATTCAGGGGAGGTTCAATTAACAAATGTTTAAACATATTATATGTGTATATTCATAATTGCCAATAGCATATAAGGGGAAGGGGGGGTCTAAGGTAAAGTCAATCCCCCCAAACCACGCCGGTAGACACGTTTACACGCACGCCGATTTTGAAACTTTGTAGGGGTATGGTATTGATCACCATGCACACGGGAAACCGTTAAGACCGTCAGGGACTATTTGAATGGTGAACTGGCGAGGTGTGAAGGGTGGGAAGATGCACCGCGAGGTCTAATAGATTCATTAGACCTCAATAATAGATCAGTTGGATTTGTTACTCAGGAAAAAAATGTAAGTTTGTTGAAATATCCGGCAAACGAGCCCAAAAAAGCATGACAGAATGGCAATTATTATAATAAAATCTATGTTATTGTTAAGTAGTATTTATGAATATCTAAATCGCTGAAATACAACGTTTTAAAAAGTGCTCTATTTAACGTAATACAAGTTATAAGACACTATTAACATAATGATATAACTTGTTTGATAGAACTTGAATTTTCCCGGTATTCCTGCCGGGTTTTTTATTGGGTAAAATTTGGATTGTGCAGCCGGATCAATACTCTTAAGAATTGTATCTATATCGAAAACGGCACTAAAACGGCACTGTAAAGAAAAAAAGAGCTGCGAAATAAATCGTAACTCTTTGATTTTCAATTGTCGGGGTGACAAGATTTGAACTTGCGACCCCTCGCCCCCCAGACGAGTACGCTACCAGGCTGCGCTACACCCCGAATTGATAAGTTTATTATATAACATTTTTCTCTAACATAACTTTCTAAATCAAAGAAAAATAATTACGGGTGCAAAAGTAATACTTTTTCCTCAATCAGTGTGTAAAGGCTTCCCATTAAAAATACTGATCATAAAAAAACCAAAGATTAAGTCTGTTGTTTTTAGGATTCTCAAAGAGCCTGTAACTTAAAAAATAAAATAGTGATATCACTTAGGCTAACAGGGAAATAGCCTAATTTCGCACATTGGAAAGATTTATAACTGTTCCACAATAACAGAAAACTTAATGATCATGAAACCTCTCACCCTACCATTCACTATTCTTTTTTTCTTTGTTATTCACAGCACACTGGCAAATGCAAAGCACACGGAGCTTAATCATTCCTTTAAAATTGTAGGAAATAAAAGAATGCCTTATTTTTCAAAAGGAGCATGCGAAATGAAGGTTGAATACGATAGTGCAAGTATTGATCACCTTTATCTGTCGGCGGAGTTTAAGAAAAATGGGCTTCTGAAAACCAGAACAAGATTACTTTTTAAAGGTGCAAAATTCGATCTTTATAAATTTTCAGAATATGTCAGTCAATCCAAATTATTGGTAGATGGTTTGCAGGTCGTCAGAGAGGAAAAGTCGTTAGGGTGGCATATACTGTACCTCTAAGTTTTAATATACAGTGATCCTATTTAATTAGAATAAACATTTTGTATTTTTAGATCCAAGATACAAACCCCTAGGAACGTAATAATGAATAAAAGAATTCTTGAGAGTGACTTTATGGCAAGGCTGACCCTGTTGTCTGATAAAAATTTCATCCCCCAGGCGCAGACTTTTGCCGTTTCGTATGCCCGTTATTTCAATTTTCCCGATTCAGAGCTTCAAAAAATTGAGCTGATCACGGAAGAAGCGATCCTGAATATCATACAAAATGCCTTCGATGAAGAAGAAGTTGGTACCATTGATGTGAAAATCATTTACCAACCTGGTAAGTTTATAATCTCTATCGAAGACAAGGGAATCCCAGTGGATTTTCGCATGCTGGAGAAATCTGAACATAGCGGACTCGGCATTCTTCTGATGAAAAATCTCGCTGATGAATTCCGTTTTGTCAACCTGGGCAAAGATGGGAAGCGTATTGAGATGGTGAAATACCTGCCGGAACAAACCTTACCGGATATGACTGTCCCGGACGAACTGAAACCCGGGGAAACCCTGACTCCCGTTCCAGCAACCGATATTCCTGTGATCCGCCTGATCTCACCTGAGGATGCTGAGATGCTATCCAGACTGGTTTACCGGGCATATGGATACACCTATGTCTCATTTTACTATTTTCCGGAGAAGATACGCCAACTCCTCGAAAAGGGTTTGATGATGTGCGCAGTCGCTATAAATGGTCAGAACGAAGTAGTAGGTAACCTGAGCCTGTATTTTGAACATGCGGGTGCGAAAGTGGGCGACTCTGGCGCTGCAATGGTCGATCCACGCTACAGGGGCCATAATCTCTTTAAAAGCATGAAAAATTTCCTAAGAAATTATAGTGCCAGCGTAGGAATTTATGGACTCTATAGTGAAGCGGTAACAATTCATACGTTTTCGCAACAGGGTAATATATCGCTTGGTGCGGTTGAAACCGGAATCATGTTAGCCTTTGTTGAGGAGAAATTTACATTTAAGAAGATTAATAACGAACAGCTTACCGGACTCCGGCAGGCATGTGTGCTTTACTATCTCAAAACCAGTCAGGAGCCTCAGCGTACGGTTTATATCTGCGGAAAATTCTTTGTTGTATTGAAAAAAATATACGACAATCTCGATATGCGACGTGAATTAATAATGGCAGACACCTCTACAGATATTCCGGTTAAGGATGTCCAATCCCTTATTTCCAGCGTCTTTAAGCCGGAACTGAACGTCGCCATTATTTCGGTATCTCTCGTAGGTGAAGATGCCATTGATCAGATCAGGCTGCAGCTTAAAGAATTTTGTCTCAACAAGGTTGATGTTATATATGCAGAATTACCTCTCGATACTCCCGCTGCCGCTGTCTTGTCGGATCGGCTGACTGGTCTGGGATTCATCCTCAGCGGTGTCGTTCCAGAATACAGGGACGGCGATTATTTGAAGATGCAATATCTTAATCATGTGAGGGTTGATCCTGCAAAGATTCACATTGCATCGGATCTTGGTAGGGAATTACTCAGCGAAATAATGAAAAGTTACGTATAGTCATTTGTGCTTATTGTCTTATATTCTAAAGTATTTTCCTTAAAACAGACAATCATTTGCAGGAATAAAAATATTATTTAGTTTTATCCCGAAGTCATCTTATCAAATTTACAAAAAACTAATTTTAAGGTTATGAAAAGGCAATTGATACAATTTACGGTCATTCTTTCGTGCCTGTTCTCATTTCAGGCACTTTATGCTCAACAGACTATAAACACTGCAGGATCCTATAAATCATATAATAACTATGATTTTACAGCAGGAGAAAAAATTATTTTTGAAGACGACTTTCGGAGTGATCAGGATGGGGAATTTCCCGCCCACTGGGATCTGCAAAGTGGTCAGGCGGTCGTCAATAAGGTCGTGGATGTTCCTTCTCTTTCCATGGTTGAAGGTAATTACGCCAAGGTATTTCCACGGGTAAAGATTAAACAGTATCTGCCTGAAGCCTTCACTGTTGAGCTTGACCATCTGATGCAATCTGTAAACAAACCATCAGGAATTGTACTGTTCTTTGTCAATGCTGCAGGTAAGGAAGCAATGCTAACCATAAATGATAATACTGTTAATTATAATTTTCAATCAAAAAATATCAGCTCCCAGCTCCCTGATGATATCCGTACCAAGAAATATCTGGACAAATGGAACCATATCGCCCTTGCCTGCCGGAATAATCAAATGAAAGTTTATGTTAATCAATTCCGGGTGTTGGTTTTACCCGGATTAGATTTCGTGCCGGTATCTTTAAAGATTGGCGGAATTGGTAGTCAAAAGTCGCCGATTCTTTGCACGAATGTTAAAATAGCTGAGGGAGGAGGAATGAATTTGTTACAAAAGTTAACTACAGATGGCCATCTGATCATTCATGGAATAAGGTTTGACTATAATAAATCTACAATAAAGCCTGAAAGTATGGGGGTTATAAATCAGATTGTTACGATGATGAAAGATAATATGGCTACTAAATACGAAATTCAGGGGCATACAGATAGTGATGGTAATGACGACTTTAATATAAAACTATCGGAACAGCGTGCAGATGCTGTAAGGGATATACTCGTTGAATTGGGAATTGAAAAATCAAGACTAACTACCCGGGGTTTTGGTAAATCAAAACCCATTTCTGATAATGATTCACCTGAGGGAAAAGCAAATAACAGGCGCGTTGAATTTGTGAAGCTTTGAAAATTGTTCGGGAGTCACTTTAATCACGTAATAAAATTCAGAATTATTTTATATTGGCAATTATTGTCAATGTGTAAACTTCATGTAACTTTGGCAGAAATAAAACAGATACAAAATGGAATTGTTTAAACCAATAAATATTGTTGATAGTCAATCTGTTAAAGGCAAGATTGAAGGAGAATCAGAACACGTAAAATGTTTAATTATTGGCTCTGGTCCGGCGGGGTTTACCGCGGCAATTTATGCTGCCAGAGCAAATCTTTACCCTGTTTTGTATGAGGGTTTACAACCTGGGGGACAATTAACAACTACGACAGAAGTTGAAAATTTCCCGGGTTATGCGCAAGGTATTACAGGTCCTGAAATGATGGAAGATCTTAAAAAACAAGCTGCTCGTTTTGGTACTGATGTCCGGTGGGGACTTGCTACTGCGGCTAATTTTGATGGCGCTGTGCATACGATTACTATTGATGGAGTAAAAACAATAACTGCAGATACCGTTATAATTGCTACCGGTGCAACGGCACAGTATCTTGGAATACCCGATGAGACAAAATACGCCGGTTCGGGCGTTTCCGCGTGTGCCACATGTGATGGATTTTTTTATCGCGGGAAGGATGTTGCTGTCGTTGGCGGCGGAGATACTGCCTGTGAGGAGGCGATCTATCTTGCTGGATTGTGCAGAAAGGTCTATTTAATTGTTCGCCGTGATGAGTTAAGAGCCTCAAAGGTTATGCAGGACAGGACATTGAAGGTGCCAAATATTGAGATACTTTGGAAACATCAAACAAAAGGACTATTCGGTAATGGTGTCGTCGAAGGAGCAACTTTAATAAAGAACAAGGGTGCTGCGGATGAATCTGAGGTAAATATAGCCATTGATGGCTTCTTCCTTGCAATTGGACATAAACCTAATTCTGATATTTTCAAATCTTATATTGATACTGATGAGGTAGGATACATTAAGACAATTGGTGATTCATCTAAAACCAATGTTGCAGGAGTATTTGCCTGCGGCGATGTCATGGACCCAATCTATCGTCAAGCGGTTACAGCTGCTGGTTCAGGTTGTAAGGCAGCTATCGATGCAGAGAGATATTTATCTGAGAATCATTGATTTTCAGACCAGGAAAATCATAATCAACAAAAATGCCTCCCATTATGAGAGGCATTTGCAAAATGTATTTGATTATAGTTTATTAAAGAACATCGGCAAGCTTTGTGCCTGTATATTTTCCGGCTTCCAGATTTTTACGAACTGCGGAAAAGGCCTGAATAGTATATTCAACATCCTCAAGTGTATGCACTGCAGTTGGAATAAGGCGTAATAATAACTGACCTTTTGGGATAACCGGATAAACAACTATCGAACAGAAGATATTATAATTTTCGCGTAAATCCATGACAACATAGGTTCCTTCGGGTACACTGCCTGAAAGGTAAACTGGTGTAACAGGCGAGTTTGTAACACCCAAATCAAAATTTTCAGCTTTAAGTCCACTTTGAAGTGCATGAACAATTACCCACAGTTTCTCCCTTAACCCTGGTTCAGTCCTTATTAAATCCAGCCGTTTCAGTAACCCAATGACCATTGCCATTGGTAGTGATTTGGCATAGGTCTGTGAACGCATATTATATCTCAGGTAGTCGCAGACTTCTTCGCTGCTGGCAATAAAGGCTCCAATTCCGGCCATTGATTTTGCAAACGTACCAAAATACATATCGATATGATCCTGTACTCCAAAATGTTCGCCAACCCCTGCTCCTGTAGCGCCCATTGTACCAAACCCATGCGCGTCATCGACAAGCAGACGGAAATTAAAATCTTTTTTTAATTCGACTATTTCATCCAGTTTACCAAGATCACCTGCCATTCCGAATACACCCTCCGTGATCACAAGTATTCCACCGCCGGTTTTCTTTGTAAGTGCGGTGGCATGATCAAGTTGTTTCCGAAGACTATCCATATCGTTATGCAGAAAGACGAAACGTTTTCCCATGTGAAGCCTTACCCCATCCAGAATACAGGCATGTGCCTCAGCATCATAAACAACCACATCATTACGACCGCAAATGGCATCAATAATAGAAACCATTCCCTGATATCCATAGTTAAGAAGAAATGCATCGGGTTTACTCACAAAACTGGCCAGTTGTCTTTCAAGCTCCTCATGCATGCTGGTTTGACCGGACATCATTCTTGCCCCCATTGGATATGCAAGACCATACTGTTCAGCAGCCTGGGAATCAGTTTTTCTGACTTCGGGATGGTTGGCCAGTCCACAGTAGTTATTAAGGCTCCAGTTGAGCACTTCTTTACCCCTGAATTTCATTCTTGATCCTATTTCACCTTCAAGTTTGGGAAACGTAAAATAACCATGAATTTCTTTCTGGTATTGGCCAATGTTACCCTTGTCTTTTTTGATTTTTTCAAAAATATCCACGTTTGATAAGATTTTATTTTATACGTTGCAAAAATATACATTTTTCTAATGTCAAAAAAACGTAATTTAAATTACTTTTTCATTGAAACCAGGATAGAAATAAGGATAAATAAGATAATGGAAGCTGCTATTCCATAGATGTTCAGTACAAAAATCAAAGCTCCGGAAAGTCCAAGAAAAATAAACCGGATACGGTTATCAGTCCAAGTTAGGTTTTTAAATTTAAGGGAAAACATTGGTATTTCTGATACAAGTAAGAATGACATTCCAAGAGTAAGGAGCAATAATACCAAAGGTTGAAATAAAAGAGTATTTACGGAACCGAATTTACCATAACCCATGATCAAGGCTAATGCTGAAATGAATATCGCATTTGCAGGTGTTGGTAAGCCGATAAATGAGTTCGCCTGTCGTGAATCAACATTGAATTTTGCGAGCCTGAGTCCGGACGCGACAGGTATTAGAAGCGATGATGCAATGCAGGTTATTTCCCAAAATGTTAATGAGGCAATATTTCCAGCCCTTGTATTAATTCCAAAAAGTGAATATTCAATCATTACCATCATAAGCATTCCAGGGGCGAGTCCAAATGAAACCATATCAGCAAGTGAGTCGAGTTCCTTACCAATTGGTGAATAGGCTTTTAAAAGACGTGCCAACATTCCATCAAGGAAATCAAAAATGGCAGCTGCAAAAATAAAAATCACGGCTACCGAAAGCAGCCCCTTAATTGCAAACATTACTGCTATCGTTCCTGAAACAATATTTAAGCAGGTAATAAAATTAGGAATATGTTTTCGGATCATTTTGTTGAATGTATTTAAAAATCAGCAATTACTGTCTGACTTCCAATAACATTTTGACATAATTCAACATTTACCTTTGTTCCGACGGGAAGGAAGAGATCGACGCGGGATCCAAAACGGATAAACCCAAGTTCATCATTTTGAGAAACGGTGGTTCCTTCCTTGGAGTAAGTAATAATTCGCTTGGCAACCGCACCGGCGATTTGACGAACAAGAATTTCTGTTCCATCATCCATCCGGATCACTGTCGTTGCACGCTCGTTTTCGGTCGAGGATTTGGGCAGGTATGCCGCCATAAAATTACCACTGTGATGTTTGAAGTATTTCACAATTCCTGGAACGGGCATCCAATTAATATGAACGTTATAAACAGACATAAATACAGAGACCTGCAGGCGTTGATCATTAAAATATTCACCCTCGAAAGTCTCTTCAATCACTACTATCTGTCCATCACAAGGGGATAAAACACTTTTAGGATGTAATTTGATTTTCCTTCGTGGATAACGGAAAAATCGGAGTACAAAAATCAGCATTGGCGTTGTTGCCAACAAGGTAAAACACCTAAAATAAAGCTCCTCGGTTAATCCGACAAGTATATTAAGCAATAGCCAGATTATAATTGCTATAGCGATAACAAGATAGCCTTCTTTATGGATTCTCATAAGTTTGATCTATAGTTAAGCAAAATTAAGAAAATTAATCTTTAGAGAAAAAAATGAAAAATAAAATAAATAATTGGTGAGGCAAGCAGAATGCTGTCAAACCTGTCGAGAAGTCCTCCATGACCCGGCAAAAATTTTCCTGAATCCTTTACACCTATACTGCGTTTGATCATCGATTCGACCAGATCGCCTAATGTTCCGGCAACTACAACAACAAGTGCACTACTGGCCATAAATAAAAAATGATATTGAGGAAAAATTTTGGTGAGTAACCAGGCGGCAATAACGGATGTAAAGGCACCTCCAATTAATCCTTCCCAGGATTTTTTTGGTGAGATACGTTCCATTAATCTTCTATGACCAAACCTTACGCCGAAAATATAAGCACCTGAATCACTGGCCCAGACAAAAACGAAAAGACTTATTAATATCTGATAATTATAGGTCGTTATGCCATCTTTTTGACTAAAAACCAAGAAATTTAGGAGTGAAAAAGGAATTGTAATATAGATATTCCCAAAAATTGTAAGTGCTATGTTTGCCAGAGGATGGTCTTTTTTTCGAAAAATCTCATATACCGGTATCATATACATTAGCAGTAGCAGGTAGCTATAGGGTTCGTAGGAGATCGTATGTCTTGCAATCAGGAAGGACAACAAGAATATTAACTGTCCTAAAATTAGCCCAGGGTAAATCTGCGGTGAATATCCGGCTTCGCGGCATAAGGAATAAAATTCGTGCAGAACATAGGCAGAAATGGTCACAAACAACACTCCAAATGTAAATGCTCCGAGTATTATAGACCCGGCTAAAACAGCAACAAACAGAATGCCCCATATAGTCCGGGTATGCAACTCTTTCAAAATCAGCCTTTATTTAATTGTTTTAGAATCTCTTCAGCCTGATGTTTATTTTCGTCCAGGACAAATATCTCGGCTTCACCCCAAACGACATATACTGAATCTTTATGATTGATCACAACTGATTCTATATCGTCGTTGTGCAACATATCCTGCGCAATAGATACGAGGTATTCGTCACTTGAACTGAAAACACTTGTCCATCCATTTTCCATTTCGAGCTTTTATTTCATTAAACTTCCTGTGAAGGGTCAGGAATGCTAGCCGGAGAATCAATCAGTACAGGGGTTTCTTCTTCCTTTTTCTTTCCCCACTGACGTTGGCCAAAAATCTTTTCCAGGTCTTCGGTAAAGATAACCTCCCGTTCAAGTAATAATTCAGCCAGCTTTTTATGACCCTCTGCATTCTTTATCAGGATATCTTTAGCCCTTACAAAGGCATTGTCTATAAGCTCCTTGATCTCTGCATCGATCAGTTCTGCCGTTTTTTCGCTGTATGGTTTATTGAAGCTGTAATCACTTTGTCCGGTAGAATCATAGTAGCTTACATTTCCAACTTTCTCCGACATTCCAAAGTAACATACCATGGAGTAAGTAGTCTTTGTAACTTTCTCAAGATCGTTTTGTGCGCCTGAGGAGATTTTGTTAAAGACAAGTTCTTCCGCGGCTCTGCCACCTAATGTTGCACATACCTCGTCAAGCATCTGATCGCGGGTTGTTATTTGTCTTTCCTCGGGAAGGTACCAGGCAGCACCTAAGGCCTTTCCGCGTGGCACGATCGTAACTTTTACAAGCGGATGTGCATGCTCGAGTAACCAGCTTACTGTAGCATGACCGGCCTCATGGTAGGCAATGATTGCTTTTTCGTCTGAGGAAATGATTTTATTCTTTTTTTCAAGACCACCGACGATACGGTCAACTGCATCCAGAAAATCTTGTTTTTCAACCTTAGTCTTCTTCTTGCGGGCAGCGATTAGAGCTGCCTCATTGCAGACATTTGCTATGTCGGCACCTGAAAAGCCCGGGGTTTGTTTGGCAAGAAATTCAACATTAACATCATCCGATAGTGTAAGCGGCCTGAGATGTACCATAAATATTTCCTTACGGTCAATTACATCAGGCAGTTCTACATGAATCTGACGATCGAATCTTCCTGCACGCATCAAAGCCCTGTCGAGAATATCAGCACGGTTTGTCGCTCCCAGAATTATTACTCCGGAGTTGGTATCAAAACCATCCATTTCGGTAAGTAATTGATTCAATGTGTTTTCGCGTTCATCATTTGATCCCATATTTGGATTCCGTCCCCTGGCGCGACCAATAGCATCAATTTCGTCAATAAAAACAATGCATGGTGCCTTTTCTTTTGCCTGTTTAAATAGGTCACGAACACGTGAAGCACCCACACCAACGAACATTTCAACAAAGTCGGAACCAGACATTGAGAAGAAGGGTACATCTGCTTCACCCGCAACGGCCTTGGCCAGTAGAGTTTTACCTGTACCGGGAGGCCCAACCAGTAAGGCTCCCTTTGGAATCTTACCTCCAAGTTTGGTATATCTTTCGGGATTTTTGAGGAATTCAACGATTTCTTCAATCTCCTGTTTAGCCTCGGCAAGACCGGCAACTTCTTTAAAAGTCGTACTTACCCTTGATTCTTTATCGAATATTTTTGCTTGTGATTTTCCTACGTTGAAGATGTTACCACCGGCACCTCCACCCTTGCTCATTCTTCTGAAAATCCAGAACCACACTGCAATCAGCACCAATGGCAGAAATAGCCAGCTTAGAAGTTCGCTAAAATAATCATGTCGCGTTTCATAGGTCAGGGTAACTTTTCCGCTTTCACCAAACTCATTCAGGGCATTCTCAAGATTTTTCTCGAATACGTCTACCGATCCGATTGTAAAATAGAAATGAGGACCTGCTTTCGCTGGTGCAAAGTTTTGTGGAAATTTACTTTTGTATTTCTCAACAGCACTTTCTTTTATATAAATGTCTGACTGAGATTTATTTACGACGACAATCTTATCCACATCTCCGTTCTTTAGCATCGTACTCTTTACTTCCTGCCAGCTTGTTTCAACCGGAGTTCCATTATTTGTAAAGTAAGAAATTACGAAAAATGCAATCAACAAAATTGCATAGATATATATCGGGTTAAACTTCGAGCCGGACTTTGTGCCTCCGCCAGCAGGTTTTTTGGGTCCCCGTGGAATATTATTTCCACCATTATTTGTTGAATCTTTTTCAGCCATAATATTTTAAATGTCAGCGTCTATATTATATATTCTACCATCAGCCCATAAACTCTCAAGGTCGTATAACCTGCGGATGGGCTCCTGAAACACATGAACCATTATATTTACATAATCAAGTAATATCCATTGTGCCTGATTATAACCATCACGATGGATTACCGGTTCATTTTTTAATTCTTCTACTGTCTCTTCAACCGAATGTGCAATTGCGTCAACATGGGTGTTTGATGTCCCATGGCAAATAATGTAATGATCGCATTCTGTATTGCTAAGAGTCTGGAGATCAATGTTAATGATGTCGAGTCCTTTTTTACGTTGAATTCCCTCAATAATCGCCTCAATTAAATCAATTGAGCCATCCTCAATGATGGGTTTAACCATATAGAAGTTTTAAAGTACAAAGATAATTTTTTTGCCCGATAGATAAATAAGTAAATCAATTGGCACTCTTTTGAAATAATAGTTTTTACTTTACCTCAATAATTTATCAGGTAAACCAAGGAACGAAATGATAGGATTAATTGTTCACCGAATCATCGAAACAAATTCAACCAATAATTATGCCGTAACTGAGATGCTGACAAAACGTCTGTCTGAAGGTACAGTTATTGTTGCTGACAGTCAGATTGACGGTAAGGGACAAGGAACAAACAAGTGGGAGAGTGAACCGGGTAAGAATTTAACGTTTAGTATTGTGCTATACCCTGATTTTTTAGAGGTAAGCAGGCAATTTAAACTTTCCAAGGCGATTTCACTGGGTGTAGCAGATTTTTTAAGCAGGTTTACAGACGGAGTAACTATTAAATGGCCCAATGATATTTATATCGGAAATCGGAAGGTTGCCGGGATTTTGATCGAAAATTCGATCCGGCTGAATAAGATATCAACTTGCATTGCAGGAATTGGCTTAAATGTTAATCAACAGGTATTTGTAAGCGATGCTCCTAATCCAGTTTCGCTAAGTCAGATTACCGGGAAGGATTACGACCTGAGGGATATACTTACCGGCGTCTGTCTGAACATTGATGCACGTCATCAGATGCTTTTGAGTGGGGCTTTCAGTCAAAGTGATGAAGACTATGCCGGCGCCTTGTATCTACAAGGAATATGGGCCACATATTCAGACGAAAAAGGTGAATTTGAGGGCAGAATTTTGGGAGTCGATCAGATTGGTCGTTTACAAATAGAAACAGGATCCGGTAAGGTGAATTGCTATCATTTTAAGGAGGTAGAGTTTAGGCGCTAAAGAATCGGCTTTTAGGCTTTAGGCTATTCGGCTGATCGGTTTTTGGGCTATTCGGCTTTTAGGCTGATCGGTTGGTGGGCTATTCGGCTATTCGATTGTTTTGTTTTTGACTATTGGAGTATTTGTCTAAAAGCCTATCTTTCATAGTGCATTTTACTTAAAGCCTCTGCAATCTGATTTACACCATCCTTCAAATGTTTACCAACCAGCATTTTAATCATCGGACTTAAATCGGCGTGAAGTGTGATCCTTACTTTGCAGGAACTTTCATCAACGGGTAAAAGCTGAATCCAGCAGTTAACCTGAAAAGGGACTGACTGGCTACCTGTCAGCTTTATAAGTTTAGGAGACTCACGTTCAACAATTTGAACTCCTACGTTACCAACAGGGTTGATCGAAAAAGTACATTCATCCGTGGTAGCCCTGAAATTGTCGAGTCTCACATCCGGGGTGTCCGGATATTGTTTCTTTAATTCCTCCAGCCGTGTGGGATCAAAAAGAGGTTCAAGGTTTTTAAGATTTGCCAGTTGATTATATACAGAAAGCTGTGGTGAAGCAATGTGTTTAACTTCACTTTCATATTTTTCGATTCCCATTATCAGGCTTTTATGCGTTATTTCTGCTTCTTATCTGCCCCAGGTTTCCGGGTTTTTCCTCCAGTTATTCAGACTTTCCAGTTGACTGTCTGTAATCTCACCGGCTTCGTAAGCTACCTGAAGCAGGAGATTATAATTACTTAAAGTTGTAATCTCGATGTTGGCATCCTTAAAATTCTGTGCGGCAAGAGGAAAATTGTATGTGAAAATAGCAAGCATCCCAAGCACCTCAGCACCAAAGTCGCGGATTGCCTCGGCAGCACTTATAGAGCTACCTCCTGTTGAGATAAGGTCCTCAATGACAACAACCTTTGTACCAGGCTGTATATCTCCCTCGATGAGATTCTCAAGGCCATGACCTTTTGGTTTTGACCTTACATATATGAAAGGAAGCTGAAGAACCTCTGCAACAAGAACTCCATGTGCAATTGCACCCGTTGCAACCCCCGCAATAGCCTCTGCATTTGGATATTTCTCACGAACAAGTTTTACAAATTCATTACAAATGAATGTTCTTGTATCAGGGAAAGACAAAACCTTGCGATTATCGCAATAAATAGGTGATTTCCAGCCTGAGGCCCATGTAAAAGGTATATCAGGCTGTATTTTGATGGTGTCAATAGCCAACAAACGTTTTGCAACCTCTATTTGTGCGTTTTCCATGATAGAATTACAGTTTAGAATTTATGCAAAAGTACGAAGTTTTTTGGCTTCGGGCGAATAATGAAGGCATGAAAATCTTATTAAAACGTTAAATTGAAATACAAGCAAACCGCATATTATATCAGCCGGAATCATAAATCTATCAGGGATTTGGTCTGTTTCTAAAATTGTATTCCCGTAATATTTTGAGAAAAACAGGTTCGAAACCACGTCCCGGAGCTGCCGCAGGAGAGAGTCGCAGGGTACCATCAGGACTAATTAGATAATAAACAGGCGGAAGGGATGCGTCATAGCTCTGAATCAATTGCCTTTGTTTACTGCCATTGAGTAATTCCCAGGCATAACCCTTTGTTTTCCACAAATTGGATGCCTGATTAAAGTCATCATCCACAGCTACTGAAACTAC
>CAINLJ010000007.1 GCA_903850335.1 uncultured Bacteroidia bacterium
CTTTTGTTTATTGAATAATTATTAACGGTAGACAGGTCAGCATTCTTACACCCATAGAAGACATTACCTTTGAATTAGGAAATAGGGATACCAGATTGCTTCGCTGCCGCTATTCAATGCCATTCTCTTCGAATTGGGACATAGCACAAACAGATTGCTTCGCTGCCGCTCGCAATGACGGGCTTCGCCTGGAGGGGGTTGGTGAAAAGGGAGGCTCGGGTCCCGAGCCTCCCTTTTCACTCTTTCACACAACAACCGTCGTCATTGCGAGGAACGACGAAGGAGTGACGAAGCAAACTCTTGGGGGATGCAATATCTTATTTGAAGATTTCCAAACTTCAAAATTCCTGATACGGGTGAGGAATTGACCTCAATACGATTAACGTCCCATTAGGCTTAACCTATACCAATACACTTTTATCCCGGCGAGGAATTATTTATCCCCCAATTTTAAATAATACCAAAAAAACTATATTTACAATTAAATTCTAAAGTCATTGCGCTAAATGGGGAAAAAAATAATTATTGGGGTTACTATACTCTTGATTGCAGGACTCATAGCAGGCTGGTATATCTTTACCCGTGAAGCCAAATACCTTGGAACTTCAGCCTTTAAAGCAATACCCGATAATGCCGCTGTCGTAGTTCGTATCCCATGTATACAAAAGTACACCACACTCACACTGAAAAATCCAGTATGGAAATCGTGTTCTGAAATTCCAGGAATCAATGACTTATATAAAAAATTCAGCTTCCTGGATTCCCTTTTAAATACCTCCCAAAAACAGAATAATCCCATAACAGAAAAAGACTTAACTATGGTTTATTCTAATGGGGAAAACAATATAATATGGACCTCCCTGATCGAACTGTCAACAATAACGGAGAAGAGAGCAGTATCTGATCTGATTGAAAAGTTCTTCGGCAAACCAGGAGTCTCAAGAGAAGAAATTCAATTCGAAGAGGCCAGGATTAAAAATTACAACCGGCCGGAGGGGATTACCAGTGACCATTTTTATACATCTTTTTACCACGGATTATTCATTGGAAGCAATGACCTTAATACCATACAGAAGGCAATTCTCCGTCTTAAAAATCCCTTAACAATCGCACCCCGGGTTTTTGACAAGTCAAATAAAAGTAATTCTGCCAATGTCGATGCCCGGATCTATATCAACCATAAAACATTTCCTTCGATTACTAAAAATCTCTTTTCCGACTCTTTCTTCAAAAAGTTAAAGGTTGCCATGCCATTTGCAGACTGGTCTGAGATTGATCTGCTTCAGCAAAATGATGGGATGATCCTTAATGGTATAAGCTATACAAGCGATTCTGTGAAAAGCCAGCTGAATCTTTTTCAGCACCAAAAGGCGGATTCATTTCGGCTCGCCAGTGTGTTACCTTCAGAAACATCCTTCTTTTTGGGATATGTGCTAAGCGACAACGCAAAATATTTCAGAGATTATGAAGAGCTTCTGGATCATGCTAACCTGTTGCAAGATTATAAAAGATCACTGGCAGATGTCGATTCGACTTATGGCACCAACCTCCAACAGATTATTACTGATCACCTCACCAGAGATGTGGCAATTGTATTTACCCGTCCTGATCCTGTGATGAAGGAAGAAAATAAGTACCTTGTCATGAGGATAAATAATGAAAATCTGGTAAGCGATGCCCTGAAACCTATTACAAAAATAATTCCGCCGGCTAGAAAGAGAGAGAAACCAAAAAATTATATCGAATACCGGCTTGATCAGGAGACGGTCTTTAAGATTTATGAAAGTCAGGTTAACGATCTTGGTAAACGGATCTTTGGCGAGCCGTTTACGGATGTTGCCACAAACTTTTATTCATTTTTCGATAACTGTTTAATCATGAGCTCATCGGTTGGCTCACTGGGACGCTTCCTCAGAGCTAATCTGTATCATGAGACACTCAGTAATGACAAGTTGTACCTCAAATTTGTTTCCGGATTATCAGACAAGCTTAACATTTATGTGTGGGATTCACCTGGCCGCTCAATGCCATTTTTTAAGAACAGTATCGATTCCATTACCTGTGAACGTCTCACGAAGAGGCATGATGCACTTCTTAAAATTGAATCTTTGGGATGGCAGACCGGGAACGAGAACGGGTTGATGTATAATACGGCTCAGCTAAAATATAATCCGGAGGCACATGAAGACCCGGCATCCAGGATCTGGAAGACACATCCTGGAAAGTCAATGATCACCCTGTCCAAATTTGTTCGTAACCCGAATGATCAATCCCATCCGGATCTGCTTATTCAGGATGCCGGTTTCAATGTATCGCTTTTGACATTTGACGGCCGCATCCTCTGGAAACATAAGCTTAAGAGTGCAATAAAGAGTGAAATCTTTCAACTGGATTATTTTAAGGATGGTCAGGTTCAGTATTGTCTCAGCACTGCCGAGGCGATACATCTTATAAATCGTGAAGGAGAGTATCTCCCGAAGTTTCCTATCAAACTGGCAGCAGGGGCGACAAATGGTGTTTCCATTCCGGACTATGACGTGACTAAAGATTACAGGTTCTTTATTGCGTGCAAAGACCACAAAATTTATCAGTTTGACAAAAAAGGGAGAGCAGTCTCAGGCTGGTCTGGCCCAAAAACCGGTCATAGTGTAATTACTCCGGTTCAGTTTTTCAGGGATGAGAAGAAAGATTATATTGTATATACCGATTTGCATACTATTTATGGTTTAGACAGGAAAGGCAAGTCTGTATTGCCTTTCAAAGGGGAATTCGCCCTCTCTGAAAACAGGCTAGTATTTATTCCTAAGTCGGGTAAGAACAAGGCAAGACTTGTCGCAACCGATTCGAAAGGATCAGTTTTGCTGATTGGTTTTGATGGGGTGGTCAAGAAACTCACGTCTTCTAAATTGCAGGGGGATCACTATTTTGCCTGTTTTAAGCAGGGTGATAATGGGGAGCTCCGATATCTGATCTCGAACGGTGATTCACTCGTCCTATTAGATCACGAGGGCAAAAAACGATTTTCAAAAAAAATTAATCACAACCTTTCCCTCCCGCCACAGCTATTTACTTTCCCGGACAGGAGTGTCAAGATTGGCATTACCGATAGTGAAGAGAACAAGATCTATCTTTTGAACAGTGATGGCAGTCTGGTGAATGGTTTCCCTTTGGATGGTAATATTTCGTTTGATTTAGTGTTCCCTGAGGATCAAGGCGCACCTTTTAACATGGTTACTGAAAGTGGTAATGGGAATTTAATGATGTATGAGGTGAAGTAAAGGGCATTAACATTACGAATTCATCAGGGCTCTTTACCAGAGTAATCAATAGATCTTCATTGATATAATTGCAAAATGCATGGTGCTTCGATAGTAATCAGTAACGATCCGCTTTTGAATTGGTACAAGGCACATGGGGTTGCTTCGCTGGCGCTCGCAATGACGGGCTTACCTTGGAATACCACTAAGTACATATGAGGTTGCTTCGCTACCGCTCGCAATGACGCACTTCACCTTCGGATTGCCACTAAGCACAAAAGAGGTTGCTTCGCTACCGCTCGCAATGACGGGTTTCACTTTGACGGGGATGGGAAAAAGGGAGTCTTGGCGGCCGGGCCGCCAAGACTCCCTTTTTCCCTTTTCTCATGACGACCGTCGTCATTGCGAGACACGACGTAGGAGTGACGAAGCAAACTCTAGGGGAGGAGGTATCTCTTCAGATCATGTATTAATTTCCAAAGCATACAGATTGCTGTTCTACCGATTCCGAATACCTTTCTCTTCGGATGGCCACTAAGCACAAATAGATTGCTTCGCTGGTGCTCGCGATGACGGGTTTCGCCTTCGGATTGCCACTATGCACATATGAGGTTGCTTCGCTACAGCTCGCAACTACGGGCTTCACCTCGGAATGCCACAAAGCACAAATAGGTTGCTTCGCTAACGCTCGCAATGACGGACCTCGCTTCGGAATGCCACTAAGCGCAAATGAGGTTGCTTCGCTAACGCTCGCAATGACGGACTTCGCCTCGGAATGCCACAAAGCACAAATAGGTTGCTTCGCTAACGCTCGCAATGACGGACCTCGCTTCGGAATGCCACAAAGCACAAATAGGTTGCTTCGCTAACGCTCGCAATGACGGACCTCGCTTCGGTGGGGATGGGAAAAAGGGAGTCTTGGCGGCCGGGCCGCCAAGACTCCCTTTTTCCCTTTTCTCATGACGACCGTCGTCATTGC
>CAINLJ010000008.1 GCA_903850335.1 uncultured Bacteroidia bacterium
ACTACATTTTAATTTCTGTTCTACAAATATAAACGGTGCTCTGCACCTTTGAACGTTAAAAGTCAGATATTTTCATTTAAAATTATGAGGCAGAACTTTTTCAAGCAATATCAAGCAATTAAAAAGAGTTATATAGGAGTTATACACTGGTCCCATTACACGAAGTAGCAATTCTTTCATGGATTAACTCGCAGGTAATTCACTTAAATCATCCTTAAATCTCACTTATCCAATTGATTTTCAACGGGGATTAAGGTAGCCTGATGTTGCTTTAGAATCTCTTTTATTTCTCTAATGATCTCAGGATGTTTATCTGCGATATTGTGTTTTTCGGATGGATCGATATTCAGGTTAAAAAGCAATGGTGGGTCATGAACTGTAACTTTCTCATCTCCATATTCATGTTGAGTCATAAAATGTGCTTTAAATTCTCCTTTTCTGACGGCGAATACCTCCTCATCACGATAGAAAAATACAATATCCCTGGGATCTTTCCCCGTTCCTAACATAACTGAAGAAATATCATAACCGTCATATATTCTGTCTTTTGGTAAGTCTACATTTGCCAGTTTGAAAAAGGTAGGTAACAAATCCAAAGTTGTTGCCATATCCATAATAATTCCGGGTTTAAGTGTTCCAGGCCATCTGAATATGGCAGGTTCTCTCATTCCTCCCTCGTAGGTGCCTCCTTTCCCGCCGGAGAGCAAACCAGCACTTCCACCCTGATCCTGAAAGATTGTCCAGGGGCCATTGTCCGAGGTGAAGACTACAAATGTTTTATCATCAAGCCCACTCTTTTTTAAGGCAGTCAAAATCTCTCCAACGCTCCAGTCCAATTCTTCGATTACATCTCCGTAAATACCTCTGAGGCTTTTATTTTCAAATTCCTTTGATCTGAACAAGGGCAGATGTGGCATTGAATGTGCCAGGTACAAAAAGAAGGGCTTGTCCTTGTTGTGTTTGATAAAGTTAACAGCTTCCTCAGTATACCTTTTTGTTATTGTCGTTTGATTTGCAGGTCGTTCTATGATCTCTGAATTTCGCATCAGGGGAACATTGAAATACTCAACTTTCGGATTTACTAAAGTTGATTCATAATCTTTACCATTTATTAAATCTTCATCATTGCTGTATGGCATCCCAAAGAAGTAGTCAAATCCGTGTGCATTTGGCATGAATTGAGGCAAATGCCCCAGATGCCATTTACCTATACAGGCTGTTGAATATCCCGAAGTCTTTAGTGTTGAAGCTATTGTAATTTCATTTTCCGGCAGTCCACCATTCGAATCCGGAAATAAGACCCTTCTTTTTTTACTGCACATTCCTGTCCTGATGGCTAATCTTCCAGTCAGTAAACCAGCCCTTGAAGGTGTACATACAGGTGCAGATACATAAAAATTAGTCCACTTTTGACCTTCTTCAGCCATTCTATCCAGAACAGGTGTTTTAATGGTTGGATGGCCAAAAGTACCCAAATCACCATAGCCCATATCATCTGCAAGGATGATAATAAAATTTGGTTTGGAATTTATCCTTTTATCAGCAGAAACTGATGATTGCGGCACTAATATGCCTGCAAACAGTAAGTTGTAAACTATCAGGATATTCCTTGATGATATATTCATAGTATACCGTTCAAAATTAGAATAACAAGTTGTCCACAATTATTTGATTAATGGATTATCAAAGCAACTGTGGTATTAGATCAGATTTTGACCACCTTTTGGATCACTACCTGTTTATCGAAAGTAAACCGGATAAAATAAACACCGGATGTCAGATTGTACATCGCAGCAATCAGTTCTCCGGTTTGCAATCCAACCGGTTGTATCTGATCCTTAACTATCCAGCTGATATTTTTGCCCCCCAGACTATAAAGTTCGATCGAAACTTTCAATGGCTCATTCAAAAAATAACTATAGTTTAATTTATCCGTAAATGGATTAGGTGAAATAGTGACAGCTATGTCAGGCTTTAAACTCTGAGAAGGCAGGGTGGCAGAGGTTGCAAGAGTCTTGTTTCCGGATATTGAAATACTCTTATGAGGTTGCTGTGTATTTATGAAGGCTGATTTTATAATTTGTGTGGCACCTATGGATGGATGGATTTCATTGATTGTCAGGTTGACGAGCGGGTATCTGTAACCCGCTGCATACCAGTTATATTTAGTAATACTTACATCTGCTGTTCCACACATATTTATCTGTAACCCCGTTTTAACAGACTTTACACGTAAAGTATTTTCAATTACGCGATCAGGAAGAACCAATGTGCCATAGGCATCAGCAATAACAGAGAAATCACCAAAAAAATCAATTTTGTCAGGTCGGTCTGCATTGGCAACACCAATAAAATGATCTGTAAACTGATTTCCATACGAAAATGGATATTGCATTTTTACTACAGGATCAGAATATTTTAGAACTATTTTTAAATCATTATTTACATAGCCCAACTCTTCGAGGTTGTTTACAGAGGAATTCAGAAAATAATCATACCCATTTTCGGATAACGACAAATTATAATCAGCTATTCCGTCCATCTTGGGAATGGCTGGAGATTGCAGAATTCCAACAGGAGTCTTTCCTGTGAACTTTATTTTTGAAAAATCCCAGACTTGCTTTGCTCCGGCATTACCGTCTTCAGTAAATTGAAACTCCTGAAAATTGTAAGTATCGCCGGAAATCAGACCATTGTCATCAAAATTCAATGAGGTTTGGGCAATTAATCTGAATGTCAAAAAAAACAAGGAAGCTATAATGGTTAAGGTTTTCATGTCAATAATTATTTGAAAGAAGATATAAAGGTCCTGTAAATCTAAATTAAGGTTTTTTCAACTCAAATTTATTTTTTTAATGTTATTTTTTTTCCTTTAAAGCCTTGGTATCTCTGTATTCCCCTTTAAAATAGGTAACTCCCATATTGTCATACCTTTTGCCAAGGATGTTTAGCCTTTCTACGAAATTGTCAAAGTTTTTATTGCCGGTTGGAGTCCAGCCTGTTTCTGCAATTGCCATGGTTCGGGGATAAGCCATGAATTCCAAAATCTCAGGTGTCTGGATTTGTTCACTCCATAAACACCCCTGAAGGCCCAGAACATGTTTTTGTTCAATTGTATTCAATTCTTTTGGTGTGGGATTATATCCATAAACCAGTTCAAGAGGTACATATCCACCAAGGGCGAGTGGTTGATTATCATGATTTTCACTCTGGTAATAACAAAAGTAGGTATATTTTCCTGGAGTCATAATCACGTCATGGCCTGATCTGGCAGCTTCGATACCTCCTGTTTCGCCGCGCCACGACATGACCGTTGCCCCCGGAGCCAGTCCTCCCTCGAGGATCTCATCCCATCCGATTATATTTCTCCCTTTGGAACTGACAAATTTCTCAATCCTTCGGATGAAATAACTCTGAAGCTCAAATTCGTTTTTGAGTCCTTCATCCTTGATCCTTTTCTGGCATTTAGGACATTTCTCCCATCGTTTCTTAGGACACTCATCACCTCCTATGTGGATATATTTCGAAGGAAAAAGGTCCATCACTTCCGTAAGAACATCCTGTAAAAATGTAAATACATGTTCGTTGCCGGCACAAAAAACATCATCATCGACTCCCCATAATTTCCGCACTTCGAAAGGCCCACCAGTACACGATAATTCAGGGTACGAAGCAAGTGCTGCAATTGCATGTCCCGGCATCTCAATCTCAGGAAGGACAGTTATAAATTTCGAGGTAGCATAGGCGACGATATCACGAACTTCCGCCTGCGTATAAAATCCACCATAAGGTTTTCCGTCGAAGGTATTATTTGTTTTTTTCTGTGCTCCGGCGACAGTTTCCTTACGGTAAGCCCCAATTTCAGTGAGTCTCGGATATTTTTTGATTTCAATTCTCCATCCCTGATCTTCTGTAAGATGCCAGTGAAAAGTGTTCATTTTGTGAAGAGCGAGCATGTCGATATAACGCTTTATGCTGGCCACCGGAAACAAGTGCCTTCCTACATCCAGATGCATTCCCCGATAGGCAAACCGGGGTTCATCGGCGATCAGGCAAGATGGAAGTGATAATTCAATGCCCGCCTTTAAAACAGGTTGTTCCACTTCGGAGGGGAGTAATTGCCGGATTGTCTGGACTGCATAAAAAAGTCCGACAGCATTCTTAGCCCTTACTACCACCTCTTTTGAGGTAATTGTCAGATTATATCCTTCATCATTATTTATTGTGTTATCAAGAACCATAAGTACTGATCCCTTTTGAGCTTTCTTTCCTTCTGTAACTGCAAGCGAATATCCCGAAGGATTTTTAATGAGCTGGGAAAGCAGGTCTGCTGAGAGGCTTGTCTCATTGTTTAACAGAGAAACAATAATTTTTGTCTCTGCTGAGAATGTAAATTTTCCTGTTTGCCGGACAATCGAAACAGGTGCGGGAATTATAGGTAATGATACCTGTGCGCCTGGAGATGTTTGAGCCTCTGTGTTGAGAAGTATAAGAATCAATGTAATAGAAAGGAGAAGTTTCATGATACCGGATTTCGTGTTAGTAAGGGATAAAAGTAAGCTTTCCTATTTGTCAATATGGATTTGAAACTTTTTTATTAGCATCACCAATCTCTGCAAACCATTCTGGTTTCTCTTGAACAATTTTACGAATACGTTGGTCTATTATGTGTTTATTGATGTCCATTTATCTTAAGTTGAATTAGATTGGTAAAGATACTTAATTTTATAAAAATAGGTTTGTTGTGTCTTAATTTATGCTTATTCCCAACAATTTACCAATCAGCGACCGACCAACTTGTGACAAAATTCCGTCATGGATATTAAACCGATAGAAACCAATAATAGTAATTGAGACTTCGTCTCATAGATTTAGAAAAACCTATCCGGATACTTTATTTTATTATACGGTTGGAGGGTTAATATTTAATGTGCTTTATCCAAAATAGCTGAAGTATTTGGCCACAGGCAATTATATTTTTAGCTGTTTCCAATCGATCTTGTCGGGTCGGTTCATTGTACTTTAAAACTTGTTTGCTAACTAAATACAATAGTAATTATGAAACTTTCAAAAACTTCGGGATACCTCGCGCTGATTTTGGTTTTAGCGTTCACTATTCAAGGATTTGCGCAGGATAATTTTTTGTGTAAGGGTAGCTACTGGACAGAAGACCAGGGTAATAAGATGATGAAGCAATTTGCCTCTGAATGGAATAACCTTGATACCTGGGAAAGAAGAGCATCTGTAATCAGGAATGGAATCCTTGATGGGATGAAATTTAATCAGATGCCTAAGGTTACAAATGATTTTAAACTTATTGTGAACCACACTTTTAAAGGTGATGGATACATTGTTGAAAATGTTGCCTTCGAAAGTTTTCCCGGATTTTATGTTACGGGAAATATCTATCGGCCTTCGAATCCGGGGAAGAAAAATGCCGCAATTCTTGATCCTCACGGACATTGGGACAACAGACGATTAATGGCGGAGGTGCAGGCAAGATGTGCCACCTTAGCCCGTATGGGTGCCATTGTCTTTGTATATGATATGGTTGGATATGTAGATTCAAAACAGGTGACCCATAATATTCCGATTGCATTATTATTGCAAACCTGGAATAGTAAGCGGGTTCTTGATTACCTGTTGTCACGAGAGGACGTTGATCCGGAAAGGATTGGAATTACAGGCGAATCGGGCGGCGGAACACAGACAATTGTAATTACGGCCATCGATAAGCGAATTAAAGTCTCGGTTCCGGTTGTAATGGTTTCGGCTCATTTCTTCGGTGGTTGTACCTGCGAAAGTGGAATGCCTATCCATAAAAGTAAAGACCACCAAACAAATAACGTAGAAATTGCTGCGCTTTGTGCTCCCCGCCCTATGTTGCTCATTTCGGACGGCAGTGACTGGACAAGAAATACCCCCAGGATTGAATACCCTTATATTCAGAAGGTTTATGCCCTATATGATGCTGAAAACCGAATCGAAAATGTTCATTTCCCAGCTGAGGTACATGACTATGGATTTAATAAAAGATCCGTTGCCTATACCTTTCTGGCACATCACCTAAGGTTAAATATTGATAAGATACCCTATAAAAACGGTTTTGACGAGAGTTTCATTACCTATTTGGCAGAAGATGAACTAAAGGTATTTAATAGTGATCATCCAATGCCTTCGAACGCTTTGAAAGGAAATGATGAAGTATTGAAATACCTGAATTTAAAGTAGTTGACTTTATGATCTTATTCTCAAGACCTTTACTTTTCCTTGTACTTTCAATTCTTTACGTCGCAGGGTATTCACAAAAACACCTGAATATCTTAACCGTCCCGGCTGGAGAGCGGTTTACGGAGTTAAACGAAGGCGGAACTTCTGTATTGCCAAGTGGAAGGTTGCTAACACCAGCCGGAAGTTTTATTCGTATCACCAATGGTGCATATGGTTTGGCTATTTCTCCTGACGGGAAAAAATCAGTCACTTTGCATAATGGCGTATTTACGATTATTGACCTCACTTCGTTGAACACAATAAGAATTCCAGGCTATGATAAAGCAATTAAATCCCCACTGAATCATGGTTCGTTCCTGGGCGTCGCTTTTTCGAAAGATTCAAAAACTGTCTATCTCAGTGGAGGTGATCAGGGCGATGTACTGATTTACGATATTGAAAGGTTAACCGCCCTTGGCGCAATCTCACTGAACGGACCCGTAAAAGGCGTCGATTATCAGGATAGTTTTACCTCAGACCTTGTGTTAAATGAGGAGAATAATGAGTTGCTTGTCCTCGACAGAGGCAATTTCAGAATGGTTCGGATTGACCTGAGTTCTAAAAAAATAACTGCCTCCATTAACGTTGGTCGTCAGCCTTTTGGACTTACACTGAGTCCGGATCATAAAACAGCTTTTGTTGCCAATGTCGGATTGTACTCCTATCCCCTGATTACAGGCACCACTCCGGCCAACTTTGATTCAATTATGATTTCTCAATTTCCTTATGGTGATAATACAAAAGAATCCATTAATGGAACTGTAATCGAAGGCCGTAAAATCCCGGGCGTCGGCAGTCCGTTGCACCCGGATGCTATGAGTGTATTTACAATTGATCTGCAGTCTGATAAGGTTATCGACAAGTTTAAAACCGGTCACCAGATTGGTCATATGATCGATGGAGCAGAAATCGTCGGGGGGTCCAGTCCGAACTCAGTAGCTGTGGGGCAAAAATATGCATATGTATCAAATGCGACAAATGATAACATTTCAGTCATCGATTACAAAAATCATAAATTACTTGGAGATATTCCTATAAAAGTCGATCCTGCAATTGATAAATACCGTGGCTTATTACCTTTTGGCTTAGCACTTAGCAAGGATGAGAAAACACTTTATGTTGCATTATTGGGATTTAATGCAGTTGCTGTTGTGGATGTTGAATCTAAATCAACACGGGGACTTATTCCAACCGGGTGGGGGCCTACGCGGGTTCAATTGTCAAATGACGGAAAGGAGATATATATTATTACCTGCCGTGGTTTAGGTGCCGGTCCCAATGGAGGAAAAGATTTTAAAGAACCGCCGCAGGGTGATTATATTATTGATATTCAGTTAGGTAGTTTTCAGAAAGTCCCAACTCCTGATGCGGCACAACTTGCGGGATATACGAAGCAATGTATCAGCAATACATACAAAATTGCAAATATCGTTGATGATGAAAAAAATCCATTACCTCCACTTCCGGGATTACGGAAGTCTCCTATCAAATATGTCGTCTACATTACAAAGGAAAACCGAACCTACGATGAAATTTTCGGTCAGCTAAAGAATGGTGCAGGAGACAGTACTTTGGCCAGATTTGGTATCAATTGCGAGTACACATTTCCCGATTCCCTGCGTAAGAAACTATCAAATCTGAGAATCAGTCCGAATCACATTAAGGCAGCCCGCCAATTCTCTTTTTCAGATAATTATTATTGCGATAGCGATGCATCTATTCACGGTCATCACTGGATGGTAGGTGTGATTCCAAATGAATGGGTTGAGGCCAATGCAGCTACGGAAAAAACAGCCAAACTTTTTTCAAAGGCTCCCGGCAGGCGTTGGCCCGGGACTGGCGGTGCTGTCGATCCTGAGGATTTTGCCGAGACGGGCGGTCTATGGGAAGCACTGGAGAGAGCCAATGTTTCGTTCTACAATTTCGGAGAAGCGAATGAAACAGCACATGTTCGTGACGAATGGTATGATACAAAAACCGGCGCCTCGCATGTCGTAATGGTGCCAATGCAAAAAGCACTTTTCAAAAGAACCAGTCTGAACTATGCCGGATTTAACGTAAATATCCCCGATCAATATCGTATGGATCAGTTTGAGAAAGAGTTTACGGATAAATGGATCGGGGGAAAGCAAACGATGCCCTCCTTTCTTGCCGTTCAGATCCCCAATGATCATTGCACGGGTATTCGTCCCCAGGATGGCTATTATTATACCCATGGCTACATGGCAGATAATGACCTTGCAGTAGGGCGTATCCTGCATTTCCTTTCGAGAACAAAATACTGGAAGAATATGCTTGTTATCATCACCGAGGATGATCCACAGGGTGGTGTTGATCATATTGATGCTCACCGTTCTGTCCTAATGATGGAAGGGCCTTATGTGAAAAAAGGATATGTTTCGCACACCCATGCAAACTTTGGATCTATACTGAAAACGATATATAACATTCTGAATGTTAAGTATGTAAATCAATTTGATGTTACAGCTTCTCTCCTGCAGGATTTTTTTACTCCAACACCTGATTATACGCCCTACACATTGGAATTGAACGATTCCAGAGTCTATGATGCTGAAAAATCGATGAAGCGGTTTAATAAGACTATAGATTGGCACAAGATTGAAAAAGGTCCTGCAATGGACGATGAAGGTATTGAACGTGAGAAACATACTAAAAAATAAGATTAGAAACCTGTAAACCCAAAATGTTGTGAGATATAAATGGATTATTGCACTGTTGACTTTAGGAGCTTGCGCAGCCCCGGAGACTTTTAAAACAGAGATTCAGCTTACAAAGGACGTCTTTGTCAATCATGATCTGGACAATAACGACAACTTTTCACCTGATGGCAAATGGCTCGTATATGATACAAGAACTGGTGTTGGTGGAATCGGCGGCAGTCCTTCGGTAGAAAGGGTAAATGTTGAGACGGGCGAGATACAGGTGCTCTTTGGAATAAAGGAAAACCATGATTACGGTCCCGGGGCAGGTGCTGCGAGTTATCACCCAATTGAGAATAAAGTGATTTTTATCCATGGATTACCTGTGTGCACTGAGAAAAATCCCTATCAGCAATGGCGCCGAACAGGGGTAATTGTCTATGATAATCAACCCAATGTCCCGGTTCTTATGGATGCGAGAGATGTAACCTTCCCTTTTACCCCCGGGGCCTTACGGGGAGGAACGCACCGGCACGAATGGAGCCGCGACGGGAAATGGGTTGGATACACCTATAACGATGCGATCATGAAGAAGCTGGAAGATTCGACAGGAGTTAAATGGAATCTTCGCACTATTGCCGTTTCAAATCAGCGTCATCGGGTCTCGGTGGATCAGGATGAGGCAGGCGAGAATGTCGCGGGTACGTGGTACAGTGCAGTGGTAGTGAGGGTTGTTCCGAATCCTAAACCGGGAAGCGACGAGATAAGCAATGCCGCCTCCGATAGTTGGATTGGAATGAAAGGATATCAGAAACCCGATGGGAAGTTTCAGGTCGCCAGAGCATTTATTGGTAAAGTTAATAGCGGAGACGGGAAGCCGGTCGATGAGTTATTCGTTGTAGATATACCCGATTCGATCAATGTCCCTGGTGAATATGGACCTCTGGAGGGTACGAAAACAGCTTTTCCGATGCCTCCAAGGGGAACTGTCCAGAGAAGGCTCACCTATACTGCTGATACCAAATTCCCTGGATGCGGCGGAGTAGTCAGGTCATCATCAGACGGGAAATACATATCCTTTCAGGCTAAAGATATAAATGGGATTACTCAGATATTTCTTATGGCTCCAGCCGGAGGTAAACCCATCCAGATTACTGAACATACTTCAAATGTTCAGAGTGGTGTACGATGGAGTAAAGACAATAAGAGAATTGCATATATTTGGGATAACAGTATTATTATTACCGAAGTTTCTGATCGTCCTTTCGCCGGAAGATTCAAAAGGGTAACAGCAAGGACAGAACAGCAGCCTTCCAACCTGGTCTGGTCAGATGACGAAAAAACAATGGCTTTCAACCGTCAGATACCGATTGAACGAAAGAGAGATCAAAAACAGCAGATCTTTGTTATACATTTGGATTCTAAATAATACACTATGAGAAAACTTTTGCAATTATTAGTTATATTTATTCTTACAACTTTTGTAAGATCAGGGTATTCACAAAATCAACATGAAATTCTTTCTGTTCCTGCAGGCGACAAATTTGCCGTAATTAACGAAAAAGGGACTTCCATTTTGCCCAGTGGACGATTTCTGACGCCAGCAGGTAAGTTTATCAGAATTACGAACGATCCTTTCGGAATGGCTATCTCACCTGATGGGAAGAAATCAGTCACTTTACATAATGGGGTGTTTACAATTGTTGATCTTCAATCCTTAGGTACCATAAGGGTCCCAAGCTATGATCACAAAATAAAGTCACCCCTGACGCATGGATCCTATTTGGGAGTAGCTTTTTCGAATGACTCCAGAACTGTCTATCTCAGTGGCGGTGATAACGGTGCAATAATAGTCTATGACATAGAAAAGCTGACTCTGCTTGATACAATTTCCCTGGATGGTGAGGTAAATGGTGTAAAGTTTGTCGACAGTTTTACGTCGGATCTTGTTTTGAATGAATCCGAAAATGAACTGCTTGTTTTAGACAGGGGTAATTTTAGAATGGTACGAATTGACCTTGGCACAAAGAAATTGAAAACTTCAATACCAGTAGGAAGACAACCTTTTGGTCTTGCTTTAAGTCCGGATAAAAAGACAGCCCTTGTGGCAAATGTTGGAGTATATTCTTACCCTTTGATCACAGGAGCGACTCCAAATAATATTGATTCGCTGATGATTTCACATCACCCTTATGGTGACAATACGGAAGAGTCTATAAATGGAACTGTTGTTGAAGGTCGTCAGGTTCCAGGGGTTGGAAGTCCTTTGCATCCTGACGCAATGAGCGTTTTTGCCATCGATCTGAAAACAAATAAAGTGACAGATAAATTCAAAACCGGGCATCAGATCGGCCATATGATCGAAGGAGCCGAAGTTGTGGGAGGGGCAAGTCCCAACTCAATTGTAGTTGGGGAAAAATATGCTTACGTCTCCAATGCAACTAATGACAATATTTCAATCATCGATTATAAGAATCATAAACTTTTGGGTGAAATTCCAATTAAGGCCGATCGCCGGATTGATAAGTACCGTGGACTGCTCCCTTTTGGTTTGACATTGAGTAAGGACGAGAAAACGCTTTACGTTGCTTTACTGGGATTTAATGCAGTTGCGGTTGTTGATATCGGATCAAAAACAACAAAAGGGTTAATACCCTCAGGATGGGGCCCGACAAGGGTACAATTATCCCGTGATGATAAGGAAATGTATATCATCACATGCAGGGGACTTGGTGCAGGCCCTAATGGAGGCAATGGTTTTATTGCGCCCCCCCAGGGAACCTATATAGGTGAAATACAACTTGGAAGTTTTCAAAAAGTCACAACACCAGATGCCGTTCAACTTGCGGCTTACACTAAGCAATCCCTGGATAATACTTTCAGGAGTATACGTGTAAAAGATGATGTTACAAATCCCTTGCCCCCACTTCCCGGAGTACGGAAATCACCAATTAAATACGTTGTTTATATTACGAAGGAAAACAGGACTTATGATGAGATTTTTGGTCAGTTAAAGGGTGCAACCGGTGACAGTACAATCGCCAGATTCGGAGTAAACAATGAATATACACTTCCGGATTCGCTAAAAATCAGATTTCCTAATCTCAGGGTGAGTCCAAATCATATTAAGGCGGCCAAACAATATTCGTTTTCAGATAATTATTATTGCGACAGCGATGCCTCGATTCATGGACACCACTGGCTTGCGGGGGTTATTCCAAACGAATGGGTAGAGGCAAATTCCAGCGTTTCAAAGACAGCAAAGCTGTTTTCATCAGCACCCGGAAGACGCCATCCCGGAACAACCGGCAGTATGGATCCTGAAGATTATGGTGAAATTGGCGGAATGTGGGAAGCATTCGACAGGGCCAAAGTTTCGTTTTACAATTTTGGTGAGGCTAATGAAACAGCACATAACCGTGAGGAGTGGTACGATACAAATACAGGTGGTGCTCATGGTGTTATGGTACCTATGCAAAAAGCACTGTTTCCTAGAACAAGCCACAATTACGCAGGATTTAATACAAATATTCCGGATCAGTACCGGATGGATCAGTTCGAAAAGGAATTTACAGATAAGTGGATTAAAGGTCATGAAAAGCTTCCCTCGTTACTGACTATGCAGGTTCCAAATGATCACGGCGCAGGAATTCGTCCGGAGGATGGCTATTATTATCCGCATTCTTTTATGGCCGATAACGACCTTGCCGTGGGAAGGATATTACATTTTCTTTCAAGGACAAAATACTGGAAGAGTATGCTTGTGATCATTACTGAAGATGACCCACAGGGCGGCATTGATCATATTGATGCACACCGGTCTGTGTTAATGATGGAAGGCCCTTATGTGAAAAAAGGTTATATCTCTCATACACATGCAAATTTCGGATCAATTATCAAGACTATTTACAACATATTGAATGTAAATTACGTTAATCAATATGACGTAACTGCATCCTTGCTTCAGGACTTCTTTACTTCAAAACCTGACTATACCCCTTATACCCTCGAAAAGAATGATCCAAGGGTTTTTGATGCGGAAAAGGCAATGAAAAAATATAATAAAACGATCGACTGGCGTAAGATTGAAATGGGACCTGACATGGATGATGTCGATGATGCCAAGGCAGCTCATTACAAGAAATAAATTTAAATTAAATATACAGTATGAAGACTATTTTAAAGGGTTTAGGATTATTAGTCCTTGTTTTGATCATTGGGTTAGCACTCTGGGTTCGTTCCAATCTAAAAGACAGAAATCCTGGTTACAAGGCTGATCTAAAGATATTAAACAATAAACCTGGTGCCTTAAAAGCAGGATTCGCTGCATTTCCAATAACTCCGGAGGTCCCGGATCGGTGGATAGACAAAAATAAGGATGCCGAGTATAATCCTAAAGATGGAGATACGTTTATTGATGGCAATGGTAATGGAGTCTTTGATGGTGTATGGATAGCCGGCTTCGGGAACAGTCGCGCAGCAAATGGAGTGCATGATGATGTCTGGGCCAGAACCATGGTTGTTGATGATGGAAAGACAAGATTGGCTATCGTTGTTCTCGATGCGATTGGTTTTATGAACGATGATATTATAGATATCAGAAAGCGGTTACCTGCTGAAGCAGGAGTTACCTATACAATAATCACTTCTACGCATACTCATGAGAGTGCCGATCTTTTGGGATTGTGGGGCGATTCTCACTTTAAGAGTGGTATCAATAAGAAATACATGGAGTATGTAAAGAGTCAGGTTGTAAAATCCGTTCTTGATGCCGTAAAAAATCTCAGACCTGCCAGGCTTGAAGTATCTGAAGATCTCACCGGTGCTTTGCCATTGGCTATTGACACCAGAAAACCGGAGGTCTTTGATTCAGGATTAAGACTTATAAAAGCCGTTGACAAGGAAAATGGAACTACTTTAGGTTCATTGGTAGCCTGGGCAGACCACCCGGAGACTTTATGGAGTGATAATTTATTGATCTCCTCAGATTTTTGCCATTACGTCCGGCAAGGGGTCGAAAAAGGGGTTTTTAAGGGTGACAGTCTTGCCAAACCTGGAATAGGCGGAGTTGCCGTATATATCAATGGAGCCGTTGGTGGATTGATGACTACGCACCCCAGACTGGCGATTAAGGATCCGTTCACAGGAAAAGAATTTAAGGAACCTACCTTTGAAAAAGCAGAAGCTCAGGGGAAGAATCTGGCTTTGCTATCGTTAAATGCAATGGAGAAGCCGTCAGATCGAATTGATTCGGCTGCCATTTCATTAGTGGTACGTACAATATTTCTACCAATTGACAACACAATGTTCGAACTGGGAACTGCTTTGGGTGTGCTTGATCGGGGCACAACAGGTTGGATGAAGATGCGTTCTGAAGTTTCTGCCTTTAAAATTGGACCGATTTCATTTGCCACGCTTCCAGGTGAGATATATCCTGAAATTCTAAATGGTGGAATTGAATCCCCCGAAGGTCAGGATTTTAAAATCTCTCCTGTTGAAGTTCCTGCTGTCCGGGAGATGATGCAGGGTAAATATAAATTTGTTTTTGGACTGGCTAATGATGAAATAGGTTACATTGTTCCCAAAAGTCAGTGGGATGAGAAAGCACCGTTTACCTATCATAAAGATGGTGCCCCTTACGGTGAGGTAAATTCATTGGGGTCGGAAACCGCACCTGCATTGCATGGTCAAATGAAGGAGATCCTTGGGGAATTAAATCAATAAAATTCTAAATGAAATCGAGGATTATAAAACGTATTTTGTACTGCCTGCTGGCTATTTTCATCATCTTTATTATGCTGATGATAACACCTCGTACGTGGTCCGCTTTAAATCCTGATAAGCCACCAGTCGGATACCACTATCTTGCCCCAACTTATCTCGCTATAGGTATGGGGCTCGAACAATTGATTAACCGCAGGCCGGAAGTTCCTGATGATATCCGGGAAATCAAAAATATTGAATACAAGAAAATTAATGATAAATCCCTGCAGCTGGATCTTTACAAACTGAAGAATCAAACCGAGGCGGCACCGTTATTGGTCTTCATTCATGGTGGTGGCTGGAAAAGCGGTGAACGTGCTGATTACCTGGTTTATCTTATTGCTTTTGCAAAAAAAGGTTATGTTACGGCGACTGTCTCATACCGGTTACGCGATATTGCACCTTATCCTGCTTGCGCTGAAGATATTACTGATGCTGTTAAGTGGTTCTTCAGAAATGGAAGCCAATACGGTTATGATCCTGACAGAATTGCCCTTGTTGGTGGGTCAGCTGGTGCGCACCTGGCACTTCTTGCCGCGTATGGGTGGAAGAAGAGAGGTATCAACCCCGGCACGTTAGTCGATTCTGTGCCCCAGCATCATATAAAAGCAGTGGTTGACATCTACGGTCCAACTGATCTGACTACAGAATTCTCAAGAAACAACTCCACAGTTACAGGATTTCTGGCAAAGACCTACGCAGAGGCTCCTGATCTTTTTGTGGAAGCATCTCCTGTTCACTACCTGAGCAGGAACAATCCGCCAACTATGATTCTTCATGGTACATCGGACCAGATTGTTCCTGTCAGCCAGTCGGATTTTTTAAAATATAAGCTCGACAGTCTGGGAGTTCCCAATGTCTATTACAAGGTTCCATTTTGGCCTCATACAATGGATATCGTAAAACGTGTAAATAGGTTTTCGGAGGCTAAAATGACAAGTTTTTTTGAAAAGTATTTAAAATAGAAGCTGATAGTTATGAAGATAATCAAACGCATTCTTTTTGGCCTTCTGATACTTTTGGTTCTGGGAGGCATGCTTTTGTCGGTTCCCAGGCTGTGGTCTGCCTTGCACCCTGAGAATCCTCCTGTTGGTTATCATTATATTCTGCCCGGATACCTTGCGCTTGGGATTGGATTGGAGAAACTGATCAATATGGAACCGGAATTACCTGCAGAAGCTGAGGCTTATAAGGATATTGAATACAAGAATATCAATGGAAAATCGCTTCAACTGGATATTTACAGACCTAAAAATGCAGTTAAACCATTGCCTTTGATTGTTTTTATTCATGGTGGATCATGGAGTCATGGAAAGAGATCGGATTATCTTGTTTACCTGATGTCGTTTGTCAAAAGGGGTTACATGACGGCTACTGTTTCATACAGGTTACTTAAGGACGGCCCATATCCAGCATGTGTTGAAGATATTACTGATGCTGTTCAGTGGTTTTATAAAAATGGAGAAAAATACGGATACGACGCGGGTAGAATTGGTCTTGTGGGTGGATCTGCCGGCGCTCATCTTGCATTACTTGCAGCCTATGAATGGAAAAAACCCCAGGCTTTGGTTGATTCGGCTTCTGCATCAGGGTCACGGCCACGAATTAAGGCAGTTGTAGATATCTATGGCCCAATTGACCTAACTACCGAATATGCGAAAAACCAACCTCTGGTGATTAATTTAATTTCCCATCCATATCGTGAGACGCCTTGGCTTTATAAGGAAGCCTCACCAATAAATTATCTTGACAAGGGCGATCCCCCTACGATGATTCTTCATGGCACTTCTGATGATCTTGTTCCTATCGTTCAGTCAGATATGCTAAAGAACAAGCTTGACAGTCTGGGAATTCCGAATATTTATTACAGGGTACCCGGCTGGCCGCATGCCATGGATGTTGTACAACGTGTAAATGAATTTTCGCAGGTTAAGATGCTTGATTTTTTCAGTAAGTACTTATGATATTGTTTAAATAATTTGTTTTTTTGGTAACCGGACTTATTAATCAATATAACTAAACTTTATGCAGGGAAAAAATTGGTATCCATGGCTTGTAGTCGGTCTATTGTGGGTAGTTGCATTACTAAATTATCTTGACAGGCAGATGCTCTCCACAATGAAGCCTTCGATGATGGCTGATATTGCCGAATTGGAAACGGCTGCCAATTTTGGAAGGCTTATGGCAATTTTTCTTTGGATTTATGCCCTAATGAGTCCAATTTCAGGAATTATTGCCGATCGCCTTAACCGAAAATGGATGATTGTAGGAAGTCTTTTTGTCTGGTCATTTGTAACTTTATTGATGGGTTTCGCGAAAACTTTTGATCAGCTTTACCTTCTTCGAGCACTTATGGGGGTAAGTGAAGCATTCTATATGCCTGCGGGTTTGGCACTTATTGCTGACTATCACCAGGGTAAAACACGTTCTCTTGCTGTTGGCCTGCACATGACAGGTCTTTATCTCGGACAGGCACTCGGGGGATTTGGAGCAACAGTCGCAGTAAATTTCTCGTGGCAAACCACTTTCCACTTTTTTGGTTTAATTGGCGTTCTCTACAGCATTGTTTTGATGCTTTTACTGAGAGAAAAGAAGGCATACACTATCACAAGAGATGTAACACTTTCGCTTGGGAAGAAATTCAGGGACTTGTTCAAAGGAATGGGAGTCTTACTCGGGAATGTTTCTTTTTGGGTAATATTATTCTATTTTTCGGCCCCAAGTCTTCCTGGATGGGCAACTAAAAGCTGGCTGCCCACCTTATTCTCTACTAATCTGCATATCGATATGTCGCATGCCGGTCCTCTCTCCACAATCACAATGGCGATGTCTTCATTGATTGGAGTTTTGATCGGAGGTTTGATCTCTGACCGATGGATACAGAAAAACCTTAGGGGACGGATTTTTACTGGTGCCATTGGTCTGACATTAACTGTTCCTTCAGTTGTTTTGATTGGGTTTGGACATGATTTTACTTCTATAATGCTTGGAGCCTCGCTCTTTGGATTAGGATTTGGGATGTTTGATGTAAACAGTATGCCTATTTTATGCCAGTTTGCTTCTCCGAAATACAGGGCAACCGGATATGGATTAATGAATCTGGCAGGCATTTCAACGGGAGCATTAATTACAACATTCCTTGGTAAATCTGCTGATTCGGGAAACTTAAGCAGAGATATCGCATTTTTGTCAATCTTCGTCGCTGTTGCTGTGTTGTTGCAGTTAACTTTGTTGCATCCAAAGACTGGTAATATGACTGACGATTAATAGCTGTTGCATCAAAATCACAAACAAATATTAAGACTTTTTAACAAAAATATCTAACAAATATCAGGTGTACAAGGGCCTGAAAAAATAAAATCAGGAAGGTTAAATATATGAATATCATTTATATATGAATATAAACCTAAAATTAATAATATTCTATATAATTTATGGTTTTTTATGATTTTATCTTAAATTTGTCAACTAAAATCTACGAAATTAAATTTAAAAATTGTTTTTTATGAAAAATTTTTTTAAAGTGGCTAGCTTGTTTTTCCTGGGGCTTATTTTTGTTGTAGCCTGCAAGAAGGAAACGCCTTTACCCACAGTCTCATTTACGGCCACTGTAAAGGAAGGGGTAGTTACTTTTACTGCTGAGGTGACAAATGCAACTAAATACGAGTGGGATTTTGGCGATGGCAGTTATATAAATACACTTCATTCTCCAGTCCACACTTATGTTCAGGCCGGTACTGCAACCCCTGTTGTTGTCTCTTTAACAATTAAAGGCCCAGGTGGTGAGGTTACTGTTAAAAATACAATTACTATACCACCAAAGAGTAAGTTACAGTATCTTACAGGAGGAACTGCAGCTGCACCAAGCTCTAAAAGTTGGAGGTTAAGTGCCAGCGCACCATCTTTTTCAATAAATTATGCTACGGCTACATTTGCCCCTAACTATAAGACTTATCCAGGGGGAATTCTTGCTGCTGTAGGATTGAGTGCAGTTTATGGGGATACATTCGAGTTTAAGAGTGATGGGTCATTGATCATTCATCCTAATGGCGGAGGTATTTTTGCGGGTTATGTTTATTGTGCTCTGAACGCAAAACCTAATGCCGGAAATGCAGGTGGCTCCGGATTGACTTATGCAACTCCATTTACCTCGCCCACAGGTGCTACGTTCCAAATTAATGAAGGTAAAAACTTCACTATAACAACAGCTCCGGACGCGGTGCATGCAGCTGACGTAACGTATTCAAATGTTATGACTCTCAGTTTTACTAACGGCGGATTCCTTGGTATCATGGATTGGAGCAGCGAATGTATTATCGAACAGTTGACAGATACACAAATGGTGGCTGACCTGTTCATTTCTGCCGTACCTCCTCCATATCAGGTTGGAAAACCAAATTTTGTTCTGCATGTATATTTTGAGGCAGTTCAGTAAACTAAGTTCATATCAGGGCTGTACCCTGAAAAATATCAAAAAGCCGTTTCATCTGAAGCGGCTTTTTTTCTTATCCTTCAGGAACAACGATTAAACAGTGTTTGAAGGAAACAATCCCAAGAGAATTTTGACTAATATTGCTGAAAATTGACTGAAAAAATATTAGTATGGCTAAGTACTTCAAAATAGCCTTTGTGTGCTCTTTTATCCTGATTGTTTATGGTGGATGCAAGCCTGTTCCGCCCTTACCGACGGTTTCAATAACGTCGGATGTAGTTAATAATGTTGTGACTTTTACACTTAAAACAGACAATTCGAGTGCCTATCGTTGGAGATTTGGTGATGGAGACAGTGCGATTGTTTATTCCAGTAATCCCATCAGGCACGCCTATCCTGAAGATGGAACTACCTATTCTGTCTCCCTTCTGGTGCTTGGTTCCGGCGGCCAGACTTCTGCATCAACAACCGTCACTATTCCGGTGATGAGTCAAATCGACAAGCTAACAGGAGGCACTGCATATCCTAACGGGAAGGGCTGGAGAATAAGCTCATCTGCAGGAGTTAGCATTGCTGCTCCTGATTCTGATCTTACCATTATTTCCAATTATGCTACCGGGGTATTTAAAAAGATTGGATTAATATCTGCACCAACCGACCAGTATATTTTTTTCAGCAACGGCAATTATACGATCAGCCCCCAAGGTGGGGGTATTCTGGCAGGACTGAACTACTGCATCTTTAATAACCTGGCAAATGTCCAGCCGCATGCAGCGGATAGCGTGGGTTTGACATATGCAACTCCTTATAAACCACCGAAAGGACTTAAGTTCGCACTTAATTCGGAGAAAAATCTTTCAATCCTCGCAACAACTGACGGTATTACGTCAAAAACAATAAATTATAAGAATGTAACTACATTAAGTTTCACCCCGGGTGGATTTGTAGGGTTGATGGATTTTATGAATGAGTGTATTGTTCAGAGTTTAACACCGTCGAATATGACGATAGGGTTATTCTTTTCTGATGCCCAACCTCAGTCTCAGCAGGTTGGTAAAAGTACCAAAGTTTTTATAATGACTTTGGAAAACGTCAAATAAATTCGTTTATATGAATATGAGGGGAAGAATTTTTGAAATAAACTATTCGGATGCGAAAAGCAACTAAACTTATTATTTTTCTCTTTTTAATTTCTGTTTTACCCCTTTATTCTCAGCAGAAATTGACGATAAGCGGTCAAATTAAAGATGCACAAACAGGAGAAGATCTTATTGGAGCTGTCTTGTCTGTTAAAGAATTGCCTTTAAAGAGTATTGCTTCGAATGCTTATGGATTTTATTCCATGACACTTCCATCAGGAGCTTATGAAATCACTGCTCAATATACGGGATATAAGCCTGTTGTAGAAAAGGTAATCCTGGATAAATCATTGAGAATCAATTTTAAGTTGAGTGAACAGTCCAAAAATCTTGAGGAAGTTGTGGTTTATGGACGACGGAAGGATGAAAATGTGACAAAAACTGTCATGGGATTCCAGCGGCTAAATACGAAGGAGATTAAAAACATACCTGTTTTGTTCGGAGAGAAGGATCTTTTAAAAACTATACAGCTTTTGCCTGGAATTCAGGCTGTTGGTGAAGGACGGAGCGGTTTTAATGTACGGGGTGGAGCAGCTGATCAAAATCTTATCCTTCTTGATGAGGCAACAGTCTATAATGCTTCGCACCTTATGGGGTTCTTTTCGGTGTTTAATTCGGATGCGATTAAGGATATATCAATATTTAAGGGAAATGAACCTTCAGAATATGGGGGGCGTCTCTCTTCGGTCCTGGATATCAAAATGAATGACGGAAATGATAAGAAGTTTGGTGTAAGTGGTGGAATCGGACTCATTTCATCGCGAGTGGAAATAGAAGGACCAATAATAAAAGATCGAGGATCATTCATTATTTCAGCACGTAGAACCTATGCAGACATGTTTCTGGCCTTATCAAAGGACACTTCACTAAATCAGGCAAGACTTTATTTTTATGATTTGAATGCCAAGGCAAACTACCGGATTGATGAAAAAAACAGGATTTATCTGAGTGGTTATTTTGGAAAAGACGTCCTTGGATTTGGAAATACTTTTGGAATAAACTGGGGAAATGCAACTACTACACTTCGATGGAACCATTTGTTTTCCAATAGGTTGTTCTCAAATACCTCTTTGATATTCAGTAATTATGATTATAAAATAAATATCAACAGCGGGGTTAAAATGAATATTATATCCCGGATTCAGGATTATAGTCTTAAACAGGATTTTCAATATTTTGGAGGAGCAAACAGTACTCTGAAGTTTGGGTTTAATGAAGTGTATCACAGGATTATCCCGGGAGCGATTACAGCTATTAGCAACGTCAGCCTCAAAAGTCTTACAAACAAATATGCAATGGAACATGCATTGTATATCTCACACATGTACAATCTGTCTGACAGGTTAAGTGTGGAATATGGGGTGAGATTAAGTCTTTTCAATCTGTTGGGTCCCGGTACGTTTAATACATACGATAGTTCAGGTCAGGTGGTTGATGCAGTAAAATTCAGCTCAGGTCAATCTGTAAAATCTTATTTTAACCCCGAGCCCCGGCTAACATTAAATTATGTTTTAAATCAGCAGAATTCATTAAAGGCAGCATATTCGCGAAACGTACAAAACCTTCATCTTCTATCCAATTCAACATCCGGAAATCCTACTGATTTGTGGATTCCAAGCAGCAATAATGTTAAAGCTGAAACTTCCGACCAGGTTTCGACGGGATTTTATCACAACTTCAATGAAAACAAGTATGAGTTTTCGGCCGAAGTTTATTACAAGAATTTGCAGAATCAGATTGATTATAAAAATGGTGCCGAACTCAATTTTAATGATAATGTAGAATCTCAAATCCTCACAGGAATAGGAAGGGCCTATGGACTAGAGATGTTCCTGAAGAAAAAATATGGCAGGTTCAATGGGTGGATTAGTTATACCCTTTCTCGTACCGAGCGTAAATTTGACGCTATCAACCAAGGCAACTATTTTCCTGCCCGACAAGACCGGACACACGATATCTCGGTGGTAGGGATGTATGAACTAAGCCGACGATGGAGTCTATCGGCTACGTGGGTTTATTACACAGGAAATGCAGTGACGTTTCCAAGTGGGAAATACAATATCGACGGAAAAACGATGTTCTACTACAAGGACAGGAATGCGAACAGGATGCCATCTTATCACAGGCTCGACCTTGGGGCTACCTGGCTAAGAAAAAAGACGGCACGGTTTGAATCAAGCTGGACTTTCTCCCTTTACAATGCATATGGACATGACAATCCATACATGATCAATTTTCAGGACAGCAAGACTGATCCTTCCAGGACAGAGGCGGTTCAGACTACCTTATTTAAATTTATTCCCTCATTTACTTACAATTTTAAATTCTAATGAAATGAGAAAAATTGTCTTTATTCCCATAACCCTGATCCTTTTATTTTGCCTCGTTACAGCTTGCAAGAAAGTAATACACATTGATCTGAATACAGCTTCACCAAAAATTGTAATTGAGGGTAATATTTATGATCGTGCAGGTCCCTTTGCAGTAAAGATTTTTAAATCCGTGAATTTTGATGCATCTAATGTCTACCCGCCGGTTAGCGGTGCCATTGTGAAAATTAGCGATACTTCAGGTTATAGCGATGTTCTAACCGAAAAATTGCCAGGTCTCTACGTAACCTCCTTCATTATGGGAATACCAGGGGAGACCTATACATTGACGGTTAATGCTGAAGGTCAAACCTATACAGCGAGTTCAACAATGCCTGAACCCGTAGATATTGGCAAAGTTTATTTTCAAAATAGCTTTTTTGGAAATACAATCTATCCCGGGGTAAATTTTGTTGATCCTCCGAATATAAACAACTATTACCGGTTGTTATATTCTGTTAATAATGCTCCAAATTCAGAGATTAACGTTACGGATGACAGGCTAAGTGAAGGGAAAACAATTACTTACCTTATAAGACCTGCAGATACGGATGTTAAGCTTAAGGCGGGGGACAATGTTACAGTCTGGCTTGAATCAATAGACCAGGGTGTTTATGAATATTTCCGTACTGCAGGACGGGAAGGAGGTCAGTCAGCCTCACCCGCAAATCCCACATCCAACATAAGTAACGGAGCTCTGGGTTATTTCAATGCATGTTCATTAAGGGCTCGTAGTGCCATTGTGCCCTGATAACTTTAAATTATGTAGTTAAATTACTAATTAAACCTGACTATTATGATCAGATTGGCAGCCTTTTCTATTCTGTTGTGTTTTTCAGTTCTTCCTGAATATAAAGATGCCAGACCGGAATGTAAATTCAGGATGGATGCCAAAGATTTTGGAATTGTAATGCCATACGGAAATGGACCCGATTCATGTGATATTCTTGGAGCTCGTGATTTGTGGCTGTTTATGGCCAATGATTCAACATTCTGTATGCATTACGACGCTGCTGGTCCCAAGGGTTGGCTTACGTCACTTGCAGTAAGTAAAGACCTTATTCATTGGGATAAGTGCGGACCGGTACTTCAACTTGGGAATAAGAACGAACCGGACTCAAAAAGTGCCAGTTATGGAACAACCTATTTTGATGGAAAAAAATGGCATATGTTTTATCTCGGGACACCAAACGTAACATCAGCACCAAATTTTATTCCATCATTTCCTTATCTGAATATGAAGGCGGAATCAAAATCTCCCTTTGGACCATGGATTAAAAGAAAGGATATCACACCATTCAAGCCTAAGGAAAATTCATTTTACAGTTCGACGACATCCCCGGGGTTTATTGTTAAAGACGGGAAGGAATATCTTATGTTCTTTTCGGCTGCCGATTTTAAAATAAAACGAACGATTTGCATCGCACGTACAAATGATCTCGATGCTCAATGGAAAATTGATCCTTCACCAATTGTCCCACCTGAGGAACAAATTGAAAATACATCAATGTATTATGAACCAAGCATTATGACCTGGTTCTTATTTACAAATCACATTGGTCTGGATCAGGATGGTGAGTATACAGACGCTGTTTGGGTTTATTGGTCAAAAGATCTGAATAATTGGAACCCTGAACATAAGGCTATTGTACTGGACGGACAAAATTGTAAATGGTCGAAGCGTTGTATAGGACTTCCATCAGTAATAAGTTACAGAAATAAACTGGCTATCTTATACGATGCACCAGGCGGAAATAGTACGAGTCATATGAGAAGAAGTATTGGTCTTGCATACCTGGACTTACCATTAAAAGTACCTAAGTAAAAACTAAATTTTGCATTTTGACATCACAAACACATATTTGAAACGGTTAGCTTCGAAGTACTCCTGAATTGAATATAAAATGAAAAATAACATCTTGATTATACTGTTAACTTGTCTCTCTCTCACTTGTAATGCTCAGAAAAATGACTCGTTTATAAAATGGGATAAGACTTTAAAAAGTGTTTCTCTGTCTGATAGCTCAAGAAGTTTGTCCTTTCTTATAAAATGTGAACAAGGTTGCCAAATTGAAGATCTTAAAATAAATGGGAACCAGGTTATAAGTAATGGAAATAGTGTTTTTACCGGATTTACAAGGGGGAAACAATTGTTCTCTTCGGCAAATTCATCCTCTTCACCTGTGATTAACCTGTCAAAAAATGTCGTAACCATTTCGAACATCAGATTTGGGGAGGGCACTTTGGGAATTGAGGAATCATGGGTCTTCACAATCCTGAAAAAAAGTATTCAATGGCAAATTAAACGGGATTATCTAAATGACGGGACAATGGATCAGAATTTTCTTCCTGTCTGGAGATTTAATTCCATGCAAACCTGGGATGGCGCCGTATTGAGTAATGGAGGAGTAGCATGGTGCCGTTTTCTTGAGAAGGAAAATTTCACATATGGTGTACATGCTGCCGGCATAACCTTATGGAATAGAGGGAATAATGACTGCTTTCGCATTTCCCCTGTGATCAGCGAAAGCATTTTCCCGGCAGTAAGTTTTAGCCATTCAACAAACGACCTTTTTGAAGTGGTTCAAACCTATTCAAACTCAGAATTTACCCCAAAATATGGATTGCGACGTTTTGTCGAAACCGGAAACGATGTTTTTACACCGGTTGCAGTCAAAAAGTCGACAGTCAAAATTGCCTATAGACTTGAGGCATTGAACTACAATGAAGCCTATGACCGGGGAACGCTCAGAGGGATAAATGAAGGTTCGGTGAACGAAATACTCAATACAATTGCACGTTATTCTGTTGTGGATCAATATTTATATGGGTCAAATGGGTGGCGGACCGGATTTGCAGTTCTTCAGGAACAGTGGCTTGCCCTCTTTGGTCTGGCAATCGATGATCCGGGGTACATCATAGGATATTCGCAAACTCTTGAATATGAAAGGGACCATGCTATACAGTCCGATGGGAGGGTCTTGCCCAGATGGCACCATGACAGCGGAGATGCCATGCGTGATACATTCACAAAAGATGGTTATTACGAATGCCAGTGGGGATATATGCTCGATTCACAGCCGGCATACGTGATTGATGTGGCTGAACAATTTGACATGAATGGAGATAAGATCTGGTTGAAGAAATTTAAGACAAGTTGTGAAAGGGCACTGGAATATTTGATCCGTCGTGACTCAGATGGCAACGGATTGTTTGAGGTGAAACAAAGCTCTCATCTGGAGGGAAAAGGGACGGATTGGCTGGATGTAGTATGGGCATCATACGAGGTAGCATCGATCAACGCCTTAATATATAAAGCATTGATAAGGTGGTCAGAGTTGGAGGTTCTCCTCGGAGATCAAAAAATGGCAGACCGTTATTTGGCTTTGGCCAAAAAATTAAAAACAGCTTATAACAAGAACATTGCGGATGGTGGTTTCTGGAACCCTGAAAAGCAGTGGTATGTCCACTGGCGCGAAAAGGATGGGTCAGTATATGGAAATAATCTTGTCAGCATGGTTAATTTTATGGCTATTGGTTATGGCGTTTGTGATAATCCAATTCGTAAAGAAGCAATTTTATCTAAGATTGAGGAGTTAACAAGGAAAGAAAACCTGTTTATCTGGCCGGCTTGTTATTTCCCTTATGAAGAAAATGTCGGTCTGAAAAATGTTAATTACCCCTGGCCGAATTACGAGAACGGAGATATGTTTTTAGGCTGGGCTGAATTGGGTACGCGTTGTTATTGTGAAAAGGACCCTGAGATTGCAATTAAATATATTAAGAATGTGATTGCACAATACGAAAAGGATGGGCTTGCACATCAGCGTTACAAGCGGATTTCGCAATCAGGAGACGGGGAAGATATCCTTGCCAATAATGCAATGGCGATTGTTGGTTTGTACCGGAATATCTACGGAATTCGCCCACAATTTAACCGGTTATACCTTGAACCACACATTACTGCAGAGTTGAATGGTACTGAAGTAAGGTATAATTTGCGCAATAAAAATTATTTGATTGGATTAAATGTGGATAAGACGATTGTTTCTGTTGGCGGCTTTTCGGTCTCTTCTTTAGCACCATTTGGTGTTAATCCGAATCGAAATGTTATTGAAGTTTTCTTTGGAAGTGAAAGTAAACCTACGTTTAGAGCAAAATCCGCTAAAGGTTGTATTATTGAATTATCAGGAAAGAGTGATTCAAAGATTAGCTGGAAACAGTCTTCTGGTAAGGGAAATACAAAGGTGGAATATATGGTTAGCAGGTTAAATCCCCAAAAGAGTTATACTGTTTTAATCAATAATGCAGTTATAAAGACGTCTAAGCCAAATGGCACAGGTGAACTTTCTTTTGTTTGTGAAGGAAATAATAGCGGGATTGTTATAAAGACGGAATAGTTGGTGATTTTTTTCCGTCCCTGCCGGGACGGGATTTCTGCAGTCAATGATTATTTTCTACCCGTATCCTGTGCCTTTCGGCACGTTTGATGCATAGTCCAATTTAGATCGGATAGTGAATTATGGTTAGTGTAAAAATCCCGGCAGGAATTATATATGGGTAGAAACCCGTCTGGTGCGAGTGTATTCCGTCCCTGCCGGGACGGGATTTCTGCAGTCAATGATTATTTTCTACCCGTATCCTGTGCCTTTCGGCACGTTCGATGC
>CAINLJ010000009.1 GCA_903850335.1 uncultured Bacteroidia bacterium
ACTACATTTTAATTTCTGTTCTACAAATATAAACGGTGCTCTGCACCTTTGAACGTTAAAAGTCAGATATTTTCATTTAAAATTATGAGGCAGAACTTTTTCAAGCAATATCAAGCAATTAAAAAGAGTTATATAGGAGAGCCACCAAGGAAAACCGCCGAGGATCGCAAAGCATTAAATTACAGCAAAATATCTCTGCACAACTTTGCCCCTACTTTACGTTGCTCTGCGGTAAAAAGACTTTTGATACAGTCTCTTTATTTTTATAATTTTTCAATTAATACAACAGCCTGGACGGAAATGCCCTCTTCACGTCCTTCAAAACCAAGCTGCTCAGTCGTTGTAGCCTTAATATTGATAGCTTCTGCATCAACATTTAAGGTATCTGAAATTGCTTTTTCCATGCCCGGGATATAATCTTTTAACCGTGGTTTCTGAGCCGAAATTGTTGCATCCAGGTTAACAAGCCTGAAACCCTTACCGGTGACGAGCTGGTAAGTCTGAGCAAGAAGAACTTTGCTGTCAATATTTTTAAATTCTGATGATGTATCCGGAAAATGATACCCTATATCGCGGAGTTTAGCCGCACCGAGAAGAGCGTCGCATATCGCATGAAGCAAAACATCACCATCAGAATGGGCAACCAGCCCTTTTTCATGAGGTATTAATATACCCCCCAACCAGAGAGTCTCCCCTTCTGCCAAACGGTGAACATCATAACCCAGCCCAATTCTAAAACTCATATTTAGTGTTTTTAGTTTAATCAATACACGAATTTTCCCAAACAGCAGGAGACAGATTATCTCGTATATGCAATTTGCCCGGTTTTTGTATCTGAAGATCCGTCTGAAGCAGTGAGATGGTAACGATAGTAATACATCCCTGCAGCTAACCGATGATTATTCAACCCCGGATTCCATCGGACAGGTAAAGTAGTAAAACCTGATGAAGCCGATTCAACACGAACCTGATCAACAAGGACCCCCTGCAGACTGTAAATCTCTATCTGAACAGTCATCTTCTCACTGTAACGATTGTATTCAGCAACAAAATCAATATATTCCTTGAAAGGATTTGCAAAAGTAATGACGCTTTTTATAACGAGCTGTGCAGATACCAGAAATTTTATTTCAGTTTCTGAGGAGTTGTTTGCAAGATCCCAAACCCTGAATCTCAAAGTATGTACTCCATCGTTCATCCCGGGCAACTGAAAGATCACCTTCCCTTTTTTGTAAGAGTCAGTCGCTGTCTCAAAATAACTGTTCAGCAGTATCATCTTATCCGTCTGATTGTCCAGAATAGCAACGATATCATGCCCAATCGCACTCCCGGATGTATTTATTCCTGATTCATCCTGAAGATCAGCCAATAGTAGCGGACTCTTTGATACCTTATCTCCATTTTTGAACTTCTCATTATCCAGAAATAATTTTATCACGGGACCATTCACATCATTGACTGACAAAACCGGAGTACCGCCAAGTTTTAATGAAGCATAGCTTCCGTTGGCATCTGTAGTTCCATCCTTTGAATAATTACGGATCAGACCATCCCCAACGTGATAATTAATCTCTTTGGGGACTTCAAACGAATACGAAAATTCTCCTTGTTTGACAGTCACGTTTCCCCTGAAAAGATTTGAATTCCGCACGCTGTAAGTAAAAGGTGTTTGTCCATTATTTCCCAGCGTATTAACATTAACTGGTTTGTCGAATACATTGGGATAAAGTAATCCGTTAAATCCCGAAATCTTTTCCCCGTTTACATTTTGAATCTCACCCCACACCGAGACTAAAGAAAGTGGTTTGACGGTATCATTGAATTGTATTGCCTGTTGATTGTTGATTTCAAGTGTTGCGACGTTGTATTTGGGAACAGAGATCTGAAGGGCAGGATCACCGATTAAACTGAATTTTGAAGCATTTATGGTTCCTCCAAGTTCACTTTTGGCGAGTCTGATTATATCGCCCATACGCAGCTGATTTCCTGCCTTATCTTTTTGAAAGACATACTTAAAAAAGCTCTTGTTCATCTCGAAATTTGATGAGGCATAAACCATTCGGGTAGTCGAGAAAAGTGCAACACCACCACCGACCGGATTAAACAAAACATGTTCACCTGCAGATTCCTTTGTGGCCATGTCCCACCTGCTAAACTCACAGGTCGCAGTTACGAAGACAGGCAATTTATTTATGTTGCTCCAACCATCGATATCACTAATTGTAAGTACTTTTTCAGCGGCCCATTCCTCTTCATTTGCATGACCTACATAATTAATCAGCAATGCACCTTCTTTAACACGAGTATTAATGGCTTTATTTACATTAGGATAGCTCAAGACAGGAGTTGTCAGTTTCTGAAATGCATCAAGATAGATTTTCTCGGTATAAAATGCAGGGAAATTATGATTTACAAAATTTGCCAGTTCCTCAGAATCTGAAGCATGAATATTATTATCCTCGTCATCGGCGACGAAAGTGATCATATTTCTCCATTCCCCAAGGGCGTCAGTTGAATTATAATGAATGATTTTATCGACAGTGGCTTTAGCCTGCTGAGTATTCATGCATGGTATCCGACCAATACCAATATCAACAACTCCTTTTTGAGCACCTTCGTCTTTCCCAAGTAGTCCGAAATAGTCATCCGTAACATACGATTGCACAGGACTAACCGAGTTTTCCGATTGCCAGGTCGGTATAAAGCAGGGATTTTGATTGTTTACCGGATGGATATTATCATAGGTTCCCTTGCCAAATAGTAACAGGTATTTCAATTTAGAGGTATTGCCGTCAAAATTCCGGTAATATAAATACCTTACAAAATTTCTTATTGATGTTGGATCTACATTTCCGCCAGAAAATTCGTTATATATCTGGCTTGCCGGAATCACAGCAATATCCAGCCTGTCATTCTGACGATGAAAAGCAGCCAGACGCTCTGCTTCTGAGATAAAATCAGGTGTCGTCACAATTAACATATCAGGTGTGGAAAGTCCGTGAAGATTTTGATTACCTACGATATCAACCTTTTCAATACCCGGGAATACAGCCAGAGGGTCAAAAGCGACGAATTGCCGGACAGAATCACAAGCAGCCTTGAAAATAAGTGTACCGGAATTTAAAGTGGCCGGAATTTCAAAAGGGTTTAAGGGCGATGTGATATCCCAAATGCGGTATCCTGCAGAAGAATTACCGACTCGAAACTCATTGATATGACCCGAACCTGAGGAACGACTGTCGGAAAACTTAATTTGCAGTGGTTGCATCTGAAGTTTACGACGCGATTGAACACGGATATAATCCAGCCAGCATTTGCCATTAGCCGAACCATTATATTTTAAAGAAATATTCAGGTTGTCGCTATTATTGATTTTTGAAATCGCTGCCTCATTCAGAGAGGCATAGTCTGCTTCTGTAAAATTTGAATAGGGTTGAAAATTCAGTGTTGTTACTGGTGAATTATTGATTAAAAATCCCAATGTTGAGGAGGCATCGCATCTTGCTGCTGCGGAAACAGAAACTTTAACTGGTTCATTATCGACATGATCAGGAAAAGTGAAAGTATGATCAAGCTGGCTTTCAGGTAAAATTAAATCAGAAAACCAACGACTTCCGGATTCAATAAGGTTGATATTTTCCTGTTTATAAAGCAAATAATCGTCAAATTCAGTAACAATATCTGTAGAACCTTCTGTTAATGCTGGGACCTGTTGCACGGTAATTGCGGCAGATATATCTTCGGTGAGATAAAGTGTTGTAATTCCGCCGGCAAAATCATTTACAACCGGAATATACGAACCTGTTGCCTTCTCAAATTTCCAGGTCACATTACCCGGTATATAGATAATCCAGCTTTCGTTTGATTGTTTATCTTTTGTTTGCCACAATGGGTATTGAACAAGGTCGTCTGCTGAAAGTACATTGTTATCCTGAGAAAGAGGCTCTGGAGGAAATCCGAAAACTCTAACATTTTCGGGCACTACAAATCCCATTGTTTTCAATGATGCAAAGGTTATTCGATGAATGCCGGTTTGTAATGTTCTGGCTTTCATCCATCTGCCAGATTTTAGGATTGAGTTTTTCACGACAGTTTCGGCCAGGGAATAAGAGAAAACGTGCTGTCCGGCAATTAAAAAGAATAAGAATAACAGTCGTTTCATGGATGATTTTCACATTTGAAAAAGTAATCAATATTAGTGTACTTAAGTGAAAACACAAACTAAAACGGAAAGAGAAGTCAAAAAAGATTGGTTATCATCAAAATTCCGCACTCCATAAGATCAAAATTATCTGTAATTTAGAGATAGTTATTTTGTATTCGATAAATTCCAATATATTTGTAACGTTTTAATAATTGACATAAAAACCTGCAATACCTCAGTGTTGTAGGGGAAAATGATATTATTTTTACTTATATTTGTACTTTTTAAAGCTTAGGCCAATTTAAACGATATCGAAATATGAAGCTCAATATTTTTATTTATCTGGTTTTATGTTTGCTGATTACTTCTTCTTGTGGAATGATTAAGGGGAAGAAAAAAAGTGTTTCGTCAACAACAGGCTGGTCCTACAATAATCCCAAAAATGGCGGGTTTGAATATCGGTCAGGTTATTCCCAGACTGCAGGACCTGGATTGGTTTATATCATGGGAGGAACATTTACCATGGGGCGCGTTCAGCAGGATGTGATGTTTGAGAATAACAATACGCCACGCAGGGTCACTGTTGCTTCATTTTACATGGATGAAACTGAAGTACGTAATGTAGACTGGAGGGAATATCTTTACTGGTTACAACGTGTATATCCTAACGACCGGGATGTTTATAAGGCAGCACTGCCGGACACATTGGTTTGGCGTAATGAGCTTTCATACAATGAGCCTTATCTTGAAAACTACCTTCGTCATGCTGCATATTCTGAATATCCCGTAGTTGGAGTCAGCTGGGTACAGGTTGACAAATATTGCAGCTGGAGAACCGACAGAGCAAATGAGCAGATCTTAATCGAAAATCAGAAACTTGAACCTGATCTTGCCCAGACAGGTGATAAGGTATTTACATCCGACGGTTACCTTAATGGTGTATATGAAGGTGTGGAAGGGAAGAAACCCCTTAAAAATCTAAGTAAAGATGGCGGGACACGTCGTGTAAATATGTCTGACGGATATATTAAACCGCGTTACAGACTGCCAACCGAAGCCGAATGGGAATATGCTGCGCTTGGTCTTTCAGGCAACACTGAGGACGAAGTTGTTCTCGAACGCCGAATCTATCCATGGAATGGAAATCAGATCAGGAACAGCAAGAAAAAACATAAAGGCCAGATGCTTGCAAATAACGTGAGAGGACGTGGTGACTACATGGGGGTTGCTGGTTATCTTAATGATGGCTATGAGATTACAGCTCCTGTCCAGTCATTTCAACCGAATGATTATGGTTTGTATTGCATGGCCGGAAACGTGAATGAGTGGGTTCAGGATGTTTATCGCCCGACTTCTTTCGGAGTTGTCAATGAATTTCAGCCACTACGCGGTAATGTTTATACCAATTTTCGTCGTGGGTCTGACGGAAAAATGGTGAAAAACAAATATGGGGAACTCGTAAAAGATACAGTAGCAAATTATACTAACTTTAAAGATGGTGATCCGCAGTCGGTAATAGCTGAATCGGATGACTGGAAAAATAACCCTGAAGCAAGTAGTACTACTGGTCAGATGTATGGAACAGGAACAGGTAATTTCATTTCACGGATTTCCGATCACACGCGGGTTTATAAGGGTGGGAGCTGGAAAGACAGAACCTATTGGCTGAGCCCTGGTGCACGCAGATACATGGACGAACGAAAATCAACAAATGATATTGGCTTCCGTTGTGCGGTGACTCATCTTGGTGATTCAAATTCAAAATCGAAATAAGCAATAATAACCTGAAACATAAAAAAACCTCATCTTTAAATGGGGTTTTTTAATTTATACCAGAGTTATGTCAATTGAAGAATTGTATAAGATTTTTATTAAACACCCGGTAATATCAACCGATAGCCGGCACGTTGAACCTGACTCTCTTTTTTTTGCGCTCAAAGGTGATACGTTTAACGGAAATGATTATGCAGCAGTGGCACTCGAATCCGGCGCTGCCTATGCGGTAATCGACGAAGAAATCGACATGCCGGATGACCGGTACATTCTTGTTCAGGATGTATTAACCAGTCTGCAGGATTTAGCCCGTTACCATCGGCTTCAACTGGCAATTCCAATTATTGCTATCACAGGCACTAACGGCAAAACCACCACAAAAGAGCTCATTACCAAAGTATTGTCAGAAAAATTCAGAGTTACATCCACAAAAGGTAATCTTAACAATCATATTGGCGTTCCTCTTACTTTGCTGTCAATGAATGCATCGACACAGATTGGAGTGGTCGAAATGGGGGCAAATCACCAGGGTGAGATTGCTGCACTTTGTTCGATAGCCTTGCCTGACTATGGAATTATTACAAATGTAGGCAAGGCACATCTTGAAGGATTTGGATCATTTGAGGGAGTAAAAAAAACAAAAGCCGAGCTGTATCGTTTCATTGAACAACACGGTGGACAAGTCTTTCTAAACACTGCAAATCATCATCTGGTTGAAATGGCAGCAGGAGTTAAGACGATTGACTATAAATCTGACCGGACAGGTTCAGGTATAGAGGGAGAAGTGGTCAGCAGCTCGCCTTATCTGGTTTGCCGGGTGAAATTTCCAAAAGGGTGGCTTTATGTAAAGACAAATATGGCAGGAAGTTACAATCTGGAGAATACAATTGCTTCAGTTTGTATCGGGAATTATTTTGGAATATCCCCTGAAGAAATCTGCGATGCTATTGGGAAGTATATTCCATCCAATAACCGTTCTCAGATGATTAAGACTGCGGACAATCAGGTTTTGATGGATGCTTATAATGCTAATCCAACAAGTATGAATGCCGCACTTGAGAGTTTCGACTCCTATGAATCCCCACTCAAGGCAGTTATTCTTGGAGATATGTTTGAGTTAGGTGATGATGCACATGACGAACATCAGAAGATAACTGACAGACTAAGCAAAATGAACCTTTCACTGGTTTTGCTTAGCGGCAAGGAGTTCTTTGGATGTGCTGCCCCTGTTAATTTTCATCTTTTCGAAGATAAAGAAATGTTAATTCAATACCTTGAAGATCTGAAGCCCAAAGGTTATCTTTTCCTCATCAAAGGTTCCAGGGGAATGAAACTGGAGAATGTTGTTGAGAGGCTGTGAGGGGTAAGAGGGGCGATGGGACGATGGGACGATGGGACGATGGGATGACGGGGCGATGGGACGACGGGGCGATGGGACGATGGGACGACGGGGCGAAGGGATGACGGAGCGATAGAGCGATAGGGAGACGGGGCGATGGGACGAGGGCGATGGGATGTCTGATCCTTAAATAGGTTTACAGAAAAAGCAAACACGAATCAGGATTATGAATTGCAATTAAAAACCCAGAATGGGTGAAATGATTGTGACCCCCAGTGTAGTGAAACGGAACCGGGGGAAAGACGGATAAGCCCGCAAATAGTCCGCGAGCTAATACACGCAAAAGCACAAAACTC
>CAINLJ010000010.1 GCA_903850335.1 uncultured Bacteroidia bacterium
AGTATCAGTTTTTAATCCACTCTCATTTAAATAGGCTAAATCAAAACAGTCTATACAAGTTGTATTTACTAATCCACTCGGGATTTGTCTACCAAATAATTTGAAGTTTTTTAAAGAATTCAAATCAGGTTTGATAGTATCCTTGTAATTTGTAAAACAAATGCCTATCCAAATTCCAGCACTGTCTTTGTCAAAATCAAGAATAAGTCCAGAATAAAAATAGTTTGAGTCCTTTAAATACACATAATCACCTACTTTATAATCCATTTCGGACAAGTCTATTCCACTCCAATCTGCTTTTAATATATCCGCATTCTTATCAGAACTACAGGAAGTCAGTAAAACCGAAATTAAAAATCCTATTATTATCAATGTTTCTCTCATGTTGCGAGGTTTTTCACAATTACAGCCAACGGCTGACGCTATGGCAAGTGCGGGATTAAATTGTTGCTCAACTGTCTGCCAGCACAAATGTATGTAAAGATTTCAAATGATTCAGCGAACACGCAAACCCGCATTTGCTATAGCGTTTGTTATGGGCAGGCTTTTTTTCTCTCTGTTTCGAGAAGTTTTTTTAGACGGTTAAAATCTTTGTTCTCTGATTTGCCATTTTCATCAGTTTCGTAATAATTCATCAACCCCCATTCAATATTGTCAAAAATGAGCTTTCGTTGTTTTGCTGTCTTCAAGTATTTAACTTGAGCCAAAACCATGCTTGGTTTGCAGATATAACATTCTCCGATGACAAATGAGGGCGTTTCATTTGCCGAACCTGCGTCAGCTAATATTGTCGAAAAGAAAAGCTGCAAAATAGTAGAATCTTTCGTTTCGCAGTAATAACCAGGAAGTATCTCAATTATTGTGGAATATTTAAACTCACTATATTCTTCCAGTTTTTTAACTGTCGTTTTATACGCAACACTGTCTTTACTTTTCCATGCGTTATAGAAGTCTGTGGCAAGTTTTGTTTGAGTCAAAAGAGTTTTTTTTAATAATTCTTGTTTGGCTTTATTGTCAAGATTATCAATAAACTGGACTTTGCTTCTGTGAACAAATCCTTCGATTTGTTTACTATCAATCCATTTTAATGCAATAATTTTCAACCATTCAGAATTTGTCTTTTCGCAATAAAATAGGTCGTCTTTGTCTAGTGTTGTAATAATTGGAAACTCAACGCCTTGTCCATTCCGAACATTGGTATATCCGTCTGGGTCATTAATTCTGGCAAGTTTGTTGTTCTCAGCAAAACTTGTCGTGGTATAGAGAATTATCAAAATTAATAGTCCGGTTTTCATAAGCCGAGATTTTTTTAAAGCTTGCCCATAACGTAGGAAGCTACACGCAGGTGCGGACTGCGGGCGATTTCCTGTCAAACCGAAATGCAGCCCGAGCGGAAAGATGCCCACCGAAAACCACTGCTGCCGGACTTGCGGGTAGCTGATGTTATGGGCTAGTGCTTCCATTTCCTAAATTTGTTTGAAACTAAAAAATTCCAAATTCCATTAAACTACCTACTCTTTCCTTTTCTTCTTCCGTTAGTTCTCTGACAATGTGGGGGAAAACATTAATATATAAATCCTTCATTTTCTCATGCGCTTCTTTAGAAAATTCCATGTCAGATAACTGGTTTAAATAGGCCATTATGTTTTTTAAAAATAAAGTCGGTATCATTAAATCATCAATATCCTCCCATCCAGTATACCAAAGTCCTTTTGCTCTGTACTTCGCATCGAGCCTTAAATCACACTCGCCTTTACAGCTGAAATATATGTACTTTTCCGGGTTGTATTTTTTGCCCGATCTGCTTATCTTTTGTTCATTTTGGTCACTCAAAACAACAAATATCCCATTCTTGGTTGTTAACAAATCTTTTCCGCAATACTCGCAATTAATGGCAGTTGCCTCATTAAATATTTTTACAGGTTTTGGAGTTTGAGTTATGTATTTTTCAATTGAGATTGGGAAATATCGTCTTGCAAGCTTTAAGCCTTCTGGGTGTTTAAATAATTCTTTTTCTATTCTTTCCCTATCGTAAATCTCATGCTCTATTTTGTCTCCATAGCCATGTAATTTTGTATTTAGCGATGTTGCAGGAAGAGTTGAATATACTCCAAGAAATCCCTGACATTTATGAGCTGCAACACGGTCATTAATATCAAGTTCGTCAGTGTCCGAAACTGATTTTCCTGAATGAGCATAGTGTTTGCAGCTTACTAGCCATCTAATTATTGTCTTACCGCCAACGCCTTTGCGAACTTCTCCAACAATTAAATCTTTCTTTCCATCTGCACCTCTGTCAGGATGCTGTAATATTTCAAAGCCTAAATCTTCCAAAAAGTCCCTCGCAAAAAGTTCAAAAGTATCCTGAAGACCGCCACCTAAATTAGCTTGTGGAATTTCCGTATAGTCAAGTATCATATCCTAAAATTGTTAATAAACTTATAAATTTCAATAAGCGATGATGCCATTAGCATTGCCCATAACGTTTGACAATATGGCCAGTAAGGGATTGCGGGCGATTTCCTATCATGGTACACGAAAAGTTAAAGCGGGCTACAAACCTTCGCATACCACTGAAACCCTTATTGGCTATATTGTGTGTTGGCGGTATGTGCATTTTAATCTATCTGTAAAAGTCAAATTCTTCGCTAAATATAAGAATATCATTTGTCCTATTGTTATTAATTTGTCTTTCAAGTCTTTCAAGTTTATTTATAAAAACAATAAAGTCCGCATAATTACCTGGATTTCTATCTGCACCTACATATACATTTTCAAAATAGTAAAGTCCTAAGTAACTCCATGCCACATAAGTATGATTCTCTTTGTAATGATAAATAGCTTCATCAAAATACATTTTATCATCTTTTAGTTTAAATTTCTTTTTGAAGAAATTATCATTTAGGACTTCATTAATCAAGATAATAGTTTCAGGTTCAAGAATATCTATATATTTCACAAGTGCATCATTAAGTATTCTCTCACCAGTCGCAATATTAACTGCATACAGCTCCCAGCTATGAATAAAACCACCATTAGAACCGTCAAATACTAGACCTGAACTATCTGGGTTAATAATAATTACTTTTCCACAATCGAAGAGATATGAAGTATCTTTAAGTGATTTGAAAATCTCTGAATTGGATTTTCCAATACGTAAATCGTGCGAAACCAAATGTCTTATTAAGTAATTAGTTCCTTCAAAGATTTGTTTTTCCGCAAATACTTTAATTTCAGAGATTTTTAATAATTTTTGATTCTTTGAGTTAATTGTCAGAATTGCAAAGAAAAATGAAAACACGGCTAAAGTAATCGTAATCCAACCTTTAGGTGTAATCCTTTTTATTCCTTTTTTGCTCTCATCCCAACTTTTCCCAAAAATCCCTATCAAAGCGGATAGAAAAATAATCAGTATTGGTATATAATCCATAGCACTCGTTTTTTTGCATTACCGCCAACGGTCGCAGCTATGCGCAGTGCGGGATTTCGTGGCTACGTCTGTATCAACCGAGACAAAACTTGCCTGCGAGAACTGAACTTGCAAAACCTCTGAAACCCGCATTGCGTATGAGCTGTTGTTAGGCACTGGTTGTTTTTTTATCTTATTCATTTATAACAACTTTGTCATAACGAAATGTTGGATTGGGATAACCTGGACTTAAACATTTCCAAGCATCTATTTTAGCTGTTATCGTGCCTTTAGTTACTTTTTCAAGAATCTCTTTTACTAATTTATCCAAAGTATCGGGATTTACTCCAACTCTTGCATTTATTATAATCTGCGCTTCGTTAGAAATTCCTGCGGCACCTCGTATAGACAATGTTTCCGATGTTCCTGTGATATTTCCAATTACATATTTAGTCCCGTTTTCAAGAATTATCTTAATATGACCAACACCTATTTTCAAGGAGTCTATTTTTTGACTTAATTCTTTTAGGAAATTAGACACAACTGTATCCCAATCTACCTGCTCTCCCTTTAGATTTATAGAGGAATTAAGCCAACCAAGAACAGCTTCACCCTCCGCATAAGTATCATAATCTACATCAACAATTCTTTGTCCAGTTTTTGTACTTGATACTATAAATTTCAACCATTCGGCAATCCCATCACCTGTTTTAGAACTTACCGTTAAAACTTGCGAGTTTGGATAATGCAGCTTCACTTTTTCCTTTAAAAATTCTAATTCGTCATTTTCAAGTAGGTCTGTTTTTGAAATTAGAATAATATCGCTTTCTTCCAATTGTTTTTGAAAAATATATGCTGCACTTGGATGTAAACCCGCTGTTCTCCCATCTAAAATATCTGCAAGTCTTATTGGGTCTGCTAATACTGTAAGAGGCGAAATTATCAGTTCTTTATTTAACTGCTCTTTCAATGGTTGCATAATTGTAGCAGACAAGTCAGTACAGCTCCCTACTGGCTCAGCAATTATAATATCTGCTTGAGATTCGATACCAACCTGTTTTATTGAATTGATAAAACCATTAAAGTTACAACAAAAGCAACTCCCGCTTACTTCGGCAACTTTTGCATTGGTTTGTAATAATAACGCTGTATCAACTAATTCCGAGGCTTGGTCATTGGTTATTAAACCAACTCTTTTGCCGTCTTTCATTAAAATCTTGGTTGTTTCATATAACAAAGTGGTTTTCCCTGCTCCAAGAAACCCTCCAACCATAATAAGTCTTGTTTTATTCATCATTTTTGCATTTTTTAGAATTTTCAACTTTACAACTACAGTCACCTGTTGCATTCTTCATCGCAGGTTCAAGCACTTTTATAAAAAACAATGATGCAATTGCACCTCCAATAATTGGAGCTAAAATATAAACTAAGAAAAAACCACCTGATTGGTCAGGAAAAGCTGCTTTTCCCCATCCAAAAATCCATGCAACCATTCGCGGTCCAAAATCACGAGCAGGATTAAGTCCTGCCTGTGTTAGTGGTGCTACTAGACAAATAATTGAGGTTACTGTTAATCCAATGAATAAAGGTGCAAGTGCATTATCGGGGCGACCTACATTACATCCTTCAGTCAAGGCGAAAATTAATAATAGTAAAATGAATGCACCAAATGCCTCCGCTCCCATAGCAAGTGGCATCGAAACAATTGCAGAGCTTCCAGAGTTTGTATAAAACTCTCCAAACATTTTTGCTGTATTAATAGATTCAGCCGTTCCTCTTACTATTCCATGAACGTTTTCATAATTGCTTATCGATGATGCAAAAAGCAAATATATGGTTAGACCCGCCAAGAAAGCACCAATAAATTGTCCTAAAACGTAGGTTGGCAGCATTCGTAAAGGCATCCGTTTACCTATAACCATTGATATACTTACAGCAGGATTAAGATGAGCACACGAAATGTGTCGAGTTAGATAAATTGCAAGTGTAACACCAATTCCCCATGCTAAGGCAATTTGCATAAGCCCTTGATAAGCTCCAAATAAAATTGATACAGCCACAGAACCACAACCAAATAAAACTAAAATAAATGTCCCAAGAGTCTCTCCAATAAATTCACTTTTGTATTTCATTGCTATCATATTCATCCATTAATTACAGTCCAAAATTAAACTATTTATCCGTTTGTTCGGAGCGGTTTTTTCAACTTGTGCCTAACGTTCCGCGGCTACACGCAGGCAGGGCTTTTTTTACTAATTTCCTTACTTGCAATATTTTAAATGTTTCAATTTCTTTTATGACGAGCAACTAAGCCCTGCTTGCGGGTAGGCGATGTTAGCAGGTCGGTTGTATTGAATTAAGGTTTTCAGTTTGTTAATCTGTCACTAAAATTCCTGATTCTGAACCAAACCCTTGCGCTTCCACTTTCCTACGCGGAGCGTTTTTTGTTATACAATGAACTAATTTTTTGACACTAAACCATTTTTTTCCACGCGAAGCTTTTGAGTCGGCTGTTTATTATTCTGCCCTTCATTCAAGCATCCGCGAAGCGTTATTTCTTGCACTGAGCCAAACTTAAAATACTTAATTTGCTCTTTATTTCACACGAAGCGTTTGAGTCAGTTGTTATTTATTCTGCCCTTCATTCGAGCATCCGCGAAGCGTTCTTTGTTTTATAATATTTCGGTTTCTAAAAATTCCCTATTCCAAAACATCTGCAAAACCTCTATTGAAAGCCTTCCACAACTGCCTGCCAACGTTCCGCGGCTACACGCAGGCAGGGCTTTTTATACTAATTTCCTTAATTGCAATATTTTAAATGTTTCAATTTCTTTTATGACGAGCAACTAAGCCCTGCTTGCGGGTAGGCGATG